>NZ_LZDE01000288.1 GCF_002009015.1 Microbulbifer mangrovi
CTAGGCCTCTAGACGATGGGGACCCAGAATCCTTCTCAGCGTTGCCAACCACGTTTCCGTAAGTCAGTACTGCGTCGAAGTGGGGCGCATTCTATGGAGACCCCGGGGGGCTGTCAACACCCGAATGAAAAAATATTAAGAAATTTTTCCTTTGCATACAGGCACTTACACAACTGTCGACAAATTGGCCTGCTGCACACCCCGGATTTGTATGGATCGGCCCAAGGTTGATTACTGTGCCGTTCCGGCGCGCCCCTCCAGACGCCGCATAAATTTGCGGATTCTGGCCGCGTTGCTTCCCAAATCACGATTACCCGTGCGGGAGGCGGACCGCATATCCACACGTACTTCAGTGCTGCCAGTCTCCGCTGTCGTACCCTTTTTCACGCCATCGCCTTTTGCGTCCCGGGCGCCTTTTTTCTCATCAGTGGCTGCGGTGTCCGGCTTTGCACCGTCGGTCACCGGCCTCACCCGTACCACGATATCCTGGGTGATCCCCAGGATCGGGGTGCTATCCACTGCCTCCAGACGCCCCTGCCCCGCCTTGACCGCGATCACCCGCCAGCCAAGCTCACGCGCGACCGCCTCGGCATGGGTCAGTACATCGGATACCGACTGGGACAGAATCAGTGGCTGGATGTCGCTGTAAGCCGGGGTAGCTTGCTGCACCTGCGCCGAGGTGGGACCCGGGTAGTCCGGGCTGTGGTCACCCTTCCGGCGCAGAGACAGTAACAGGTCAAACTGGGGGGGATCGACGGTGTCAGTGGTAATGTCGTACAGCGCCGGGCTATTCAGGTTGTGCTGGCCCACGGTGAACAGGGGCAGAGCCACCGGCACCACCCCCAGCACCATCGCCCACAGGGCCGCTGTGCGCGCCTCTCCGTGACGTCGCACCAGTCCCCACAGGAACACCAGCATGGAAAACAGTGCCACGACGATCATCGCCAGGCCCAGTGCACCAAACAGCACATAGGCGGAATCCAGATCCAGTAGCCCCACCCGCACGCCGACCACACCGAGACCAATGAGAGACAGCAAAAGCCACTGCACACGGTAGAGCCAGCGGCTCCAGTGGCGCGGTCGCCCGGATCGAATCATTACAGATCTCCACGCTAGGTTTACGGGACTGTCAGCGTGCAGCTGCCGGGCTGTATCCGGCGCTCTGTGACCCAACTGCGCCTATCAGTCGGCGTCTTCGTCCGGGTCGTGTTTTACCGACAGGGAATTTACACAATAGCGCAAGCCCGTGGGCGCCGGTCCGTCTGGAAACACGTGCCCCAGATGAGAGCCGCAATTGGCGCAGAGGATCTCGATGCGACGCATTCCCAGGCTGTTGTCGACCCGCTCTTCAATAGCTCCTTTTTCCACCTCGCTGTGGAAGCTCGGCCAGCCGCAGCCTGCATCAAATTTGCTCGAGGAGTGAAACAGAGGCTCGCCGCAGCAGCGACAACGATAGGTGCCGTCCTCAAAATGGTCCCAGTACTCGCCACTAAATGGCCGCTCGGTACCGGCCTCGCGACAAACACGAAATTCTTCTTCAGTCAGGCGCTCGCGCCAGTAGTTATCGTCTTTTTCTTTTGACATACTGTGACTCCTTTTTCGCCTGATAAGTCAGTATCCAGCGGCATTACCCTGCCCGGCACAACGCTTAGCGGCAGCACCTTCTCTTACCCATGGTGTCATACCCATCGTGACCGGTTCACAAAAAAAACCGGGCGTTGGTCAACCCCGGTTCCATGACTGGTAGCAAAGCCTACTAAAAGTCAGGCACCAATTAGAAGAATTTGCCCACTGGATTGTCTAGACAGACATCCGGTTTACTGTTGAAAGCCTATTTAAAGAACACAGCAATGAAGGATATTCACAAGTCGGAAAAACTCCACGGCGTCTGTTACGAGATTCGCGGGCCCGTCATGGAGCAGGCAACCCGCCTGGAAGAAGAAGGCCACCGGATCATGAAGCTGAACATCGGCAACCCGGCGCCCTTCGGCTTCGACGCGCCCGATGAAATTCTGCAGGACGTGATCTACAACCTGTCCCAGGCACAGGGCTATGTGGAATCCAAGGGCCTGTTTGCTGCGCGCAAGGCGATCATGCAGGAGTGCCAGACTCTGGGTATTCCCGGAGTGGATATCGACGATATCTACCTGGGCAACGGGGTTTCCGAACTGATCTCCATGTCCACCCAGGCGCTGCTGAACACCGGCGATGAAATGCTGTTGCCGATGCCCAACTATCCCCTGTGGATGGCGGCCACCAATCTCACCGGTGCCAAACCGGTACTGTACCGCTGCGACGAGCAAGCGGGCTGGCTGCCGGATATCGACGATATCAAATCCAAGATTACCCCCCGCACCCGCGGCATCGTGGTGATCAACCCGAACAACCCCACCGGTGCGGTCTATCCGAAGGAACTGCTGGAACAGATCGTGGAAGTCGCACGCCAGCACAACCTGGTGATTTTTGCCGACGAGATTTATAGCAAGATCCTTTACGACGATGCCGTGTTTACCCCAATGGGCAGCCTCGCCACCGATGTTCTCTGCCTGAGCTTCAACGGCTTGTCCAAGTCTTACCGTCTGGCAGGGTTCCGCTCGGGCTGGATGGTCGTGAGCGGCGCAAAGCATCGCGCAAGGGGCTTTATCGAGGGCATGGATATTCTTTCCTCCATGCGCCTTTGCGGCAATGTGCCGGCCATGTTCGCAGTACAGACCGCGCTCGGTGGTTACCAGAGTATCAACGACCTGGTATTGCCCGGCGGCCGACTGCGCCAGCAGCGCGATCTCGCACACCGTATGCTGAACGAAATCCCCGGGGTGAGCTGTGTTAAACCGCAGGGCGCCATTTACCTGTTCCCGCGTATTGACCTGGACCGGCACAAGATCGAGAACGACGAGCGGTTCGTACTAGACTTCCTGCGCCAGGAAAAAATCCTGCTGGTTCAGGGCAGCGCCTTCCACTGGGATGCCCCGGATCACCTGCGGATTGTATTTCTGCCCCGCGCCGACGATCTCTCCCATGCGATCGATCGCCTCGGCAATTTCCTCGAGCGTTACACGCAATAAAACCCTGGCAACGATAAGAGAGCATGCTGGACGATTTACATATCCACGATTTCTACCGCGATGCGGGGCGAATCCTGCTGGCACTGTTCCAACAGTTCCCCGCCCCGGCAACACTGTATGTGGAGGATATCGCAGGGCCAGACACCCCGGACGAGTTTGGCCTGCACTCCCCTCGCCATCTCGCCTGCCTGGGCGCCATGACCTGGCTCAAGGAGTGCGGTTATATCCGCTTTTCCCAGCTGGTACGCCAGGAAGCGGTGGAAGAGGCAGCCCTCTCCCACCACAGTTTTCTGTTGATGGTCACCCGCGGAGAGGACGGCGTGAGTAATGCGGAAAAGCTGGATCGGATAGTGCGCGAGGGCTCGTCGCCGCAGCTCGCAGAGTTGATGGTCGCGCTGATGAAGCGCCGCGAAAGTTAACCGTTCCGCTCAAACCGCACGTGTAACATCTTCAGCGCCCCATCCGGGTCACTATCAGGGAAGTCCGGGTTTTGTGGCAGACGCGCCACCACACTAAACCCCGAGTTGGCGGCAGTAATCATTTCGCAGAAATACGCCTCGCTGTGCGCCGGTGAATTCAGCACCAGTAACAAGTCTGCCTGATCCGCAAGACACGCCGGAAGCTTTTCCAGCAACTTGGCATAGTTAGTGTCAACTTCAAACGCACCCCGCTGCCGCGTGGGCGGATCAACCACCGCCAGCTGGAAGGGACCGCTGCGGTCATAGCGCTTGAAGTCCCGCAACGCATCCCGGGCAACAAAGCGGACGCCCTTCATGGGCAACTGATTAAACTGATGGTTCGCCTGCCCGCGCTTCAATACGCCCTTGTTGAGATCGATATTCAGGATCTCCAGCTCACCCGCCGCCCGCGCCACCACGGAAAATGCGCAGGTAAAAGCAAACAGGTTTAACAGCTTGAGGTTACCCACCTGCCCGGCTTTTTCCCGAACCTGCTGTTCAAGCCAATGCCGCCCGGGTTCGATATCCAGAAAAAAACCCACATTCTGACGATCAAACGTCAGTGGAAACTGCAGTGCGCCACGGCGCGCAACCGGCGCCTCCACCGGCTCGCCACACGCCCACACAATCGGCGCACGCGGCTGGTATCGGCGCTGCACCGCAAGTCCGGAATAACCGCACGGCTGTAGCATCGCCCATAACTGCCCTACAAGTTCGTCTTCCCCGTCATACTCCTCAAACAGCGTCACCAGGATTGCCGGGGTATAGCTATCCACACAGATCCGCTCAAATCCCGGATAACAGTTGCCGCGGCCGTGAAACAGACGGCGGCTATCCAGCGGATTTTCCGCGGAGCGCGTTTCTTCAAGTTTGCTGCGCACTGCCTGCAGCAGGGGTTCCCAGTTCAATGTTGTATTCGCCTGTTCTTCGCTATTAAGGGTCTACGACCGGAGACTCGCCGCTGCCATCACCAGACAGCGGGTAAAGAATTTCATCGCGGTAGCCGGTGACCACGGGAATAAAACCACTCCAGGCTTCATCCAGAGAGGGATCACTACTATCCACCAGCAGGGGGCGCCCACCGAGCTCGGTAACCTTGGTTTTGGTCGCCACCACCATCAGGTGCGCGCGCCCGACAGCCCGCAGAACCTCGGGCGTCAGTTGCTGGTTACCGCGACCGATCAGATGGCCCTGCCCGCCTATCGCCGTGAGCAGGATTTTTACCGGCGCATCCTGCGCTTCGCTGCGATGTTGCTGAATCGCCTCGGCGATCTGTACCGCGTTCACATCCGTAGCCAGCAGTGCACCGTCCTGCCACAGGTCCACCCCTAGCAGCGTACCCTCTGCGCCAAGCTCGGATAACACCGCCAGGGTGGTTGAGCCCGGACCGACGATATACAGGGTTTTCGGGTCCAGCTCTTCGATATCCTCAACAATCTGTGCCGCGATATCTGCCACCGCCAGTTCTTCCACTTCGCGGCCCGCATTTTTTACCGCCTGCAGAAAGTGCCCTTCTTCCGGCACCAGAAGCTCGCCGTAATAGCGGGTGCTTACCCGCCCCTCGCGAAAAGACTTTTCATCGATATCGCGCACTTCGCGCTGGTGCAGGTCTACCAGCTCACCGGACATCAGCCGGCGCAATACTTCGCCGCCAGCTTTTGGGGAAATGGCAAAGCAAGCAGAATGCATTTTGACGCCGGCGGGAATTCCCAGTACCGGGAAAGTATCGCCCAGCGCATTGACCATATTGCGGGCGGTTCCGTCACCACCGGCGAACACAATCAGGTCCGCTCCAGCGGCACGAATGGACCGGGCTGCAGCCTCCGTATCCGCCGGGGTCGAACGTCCGGCTGCCGCGGCCCCCACCACATTCACGGTGAATCCGAGCTCGCGCGCCAGCGTTTCGCCCATGTCGCCGGCAAAGGTGACGATTTCCAGTTCGCTGGCAAAGGGCGTCAGCGCCTGCAATGCAATCGCTGCACGCTTGTGGGATTGCGGTTGAATACCCGCCTGTAACGCGCGCTCGACGGTTTCCACTCCGTCGCTACCCTTGAGCCCCGCCGGCCCGCCAATACCCGCCCAGGGGTTGATGATCAGTCCGAGTTTCTTGAGTTTCACTTGAGCCCCAGTATCGCCAGTTGCTTGCGCGTCGCCGCATCCAGTTGTGGTGCCTGCATACGGTAGTGCGAAAATTCGAGGCGTTGTGGATAACGCTTGCGCTGCAGATCAAAGGATTCCGCCATGGCCTGTAACCCGCTGCGGGCAGAGTCTGCCGCCGCGCGCAGTCGCTGGTCATCGCCCCGGGGGTCGTACATGGCCAGTAACAGCTCACGCATGGCGGCATAGCCCGTGGCCTCAGTTGTGACGGGGCGCGGTTGTGTGTCCGCAGTCTCCTGCACATCGGATTTGTTTGCCGCAGCAGGCAACGACAGCGCTGCATCCACAGCCTCGCGAATCATTCGGGTGCCCGCGAGCTTGCCGTCGTGACTGTAGCCGGCGATGTGCGGGCTGCCCAGATCGGTTTTCGCGAGCAGCTCCAGGTTGATGTCCGGCTCGTTTTCCCACACATCCAGCACGGTGGTAAACGGTGTCGGGGCATCGAGCAGCTCCGACAATGCAGTGTTATCGACCACCGCGCCGCGCCCTGCACTGATCAGTACGGCACCGGGCTTGATCGCCGCGAGCGCCTTTTTATCCAGCATATGCAGGCTCGGGTGCGGCCCGTCCTTGACCAGCGGCGCGTGCAGACAGATCACATCCTGCTGCAGGACACTGTGTAGTTCCGCTGCGTCCGGATTATCCGCCAGCCACGGGTCGTAAATTTTGCAGGGAATATCCAGCGCGCGGAGTTTGCGCTGCAGCGAACCGCCCACATTGCCACACCCCACGATACCGAAACTGCGATCCCGCCAATCCACATCCAGTGCCGCCAGCGCACAGAACACATACTCGACAACAGAATTGGCATTACAGCCCGGCGCAGCACTCCAGGATATCCCCAGCTGCTCCAGCCAGTGGGTATCCAGATGATCGGTACCGATGGTACAGCTGCCCACAAAACGTACCGGCGTGCCTTCGAGCAGCGCCTGGTTTACCTCGGTAACCGAGCGCACCAGCAAAATATCTGCCTGTTCCAGTTGTGTGCGATTCATGTTGCGACCAGGGACCCGGGTAATACGGCCCAGGTCTTGAAACCAGGTTTCGAGCCCGGGAATGTTTTCGTCGGCAACGATATTCAAAGACGGCTTTACATCGGAGGCGATTGTCATGGGGTGGTGATACTCACTTCTTCAGAACTTTCCCGGGAATTTTTCTGGCTAATTCCCAGGGTGCGTCGGATTTTTCCGGCGAGCCCGCCGATACCAAACTCTTCTGCCAGGGCAACAGCCAGCTCGGGCTGTACCGGCTTGCAAGCAAGCGCATCGGGTATCGCAGCGTCACTGGCGCCAGCCTCACCTTCCAGCGGCACCGCATATTCGAGCTCCGCAAGGCGGCGAGCCATACGCATCTGTTCAGCATGGACCATGATCTTGGCGGCAATACCGGCAGCGCCGCGAATCTTGAGACCCGCAATCTTATCTGCGTCGGCAATCAGGGCTTCGATACTGTCAAATTCAGCCAACAGACGCGCAGCTGTCTTGGCACCGATTCCAGGGACACCCGGGATATCGTCAATGGCGTCACCCACCAGCGCAAGGTAGTCGGCAATCTGCGCCGGACGTACGCCGAACTTGTGCTGGATTTCTGCGCGCCCGAGATGCTGGTCCGCGGCAAAATCCCACAGGCTGGTGGCGCCACGATCCAGCAGCTGCCCCAGGTCTTTGTCCCGGGTAATAATCACCGGCGACAGACCACTATGCACACAGCGCGCGGTCAATGTTGCGAGGATATCGTCGGCCTCGTAACGATCGCTGGCGTAACTTGCTATTCCCAGCGCCTCGGCCATCTCGCGACAGGCGGCGAGCTGGTAGGCGAGGGCCTCATCGGGCAGCGCACGACTGCATTTGTAGTCCGGATAGATGTCGTTGCGGAAACAGTTGCCGAGGGACTCATCAAAAGCACAGGCAATATGCCCCGGCTGACGGGCGAGCAACTCCAACAGGAAGTTACTGAAACCGTACACCGCTTCGGTACTGTAACCAGAGCGGCTCTCCCAGTTGGGCGGCAGGGCAAAGTAGTAGCGGAAAATATAGACGGAGGCATCTATCAGGTAGACGCTACTCATCCCAGGTCCTCCAGGCGGTAGTTTTCCCCACATAGCGGATCGGAAGCCCCAAAGGCACTGGCTAGCGCGCGGGCAAAAGTCATGGCGCGGCAGTTGATTGCAGGCATTCCCTGGCCCGGGTTCTCACAGTAACGCTGTACCTGTAACCAGATATTGCGCTTGAAGGCATCGCTGGGCCCCAGCCCCGCATCCAGATTGTCTGCGCTCACACGGAAGCGCAGACCACAGGCGACTGAGAAGATCCACTCCAGTGCCTGGGGCTTTACCTCCACCCTCTCAAACTCCGCCTGCTGGGTGGCGCTGCGGCCATCGGGAGCGTACCAGTAACCGTAATCCGGCTGACTGCGGCGCTCGGCACCGGCCACGCACCAGTGCGCGGCTTCGTGGAGGGCACTGGCGGCATAATCCCGGGTGAACTCTATCTGGTGGAAGCTGCCCGGCGCACCATCCGCCGGGCGGTAATAGGGCTCATCATGCCCCCCGACAAGGCGCGTATTCAGTCCTTCAGGAGCAGAAAAGCAGCGATCGAAGACTATGACTATACGTTCAGTCACCGACCTGCCTGGGTCGGCATGTGCGCGAGCAAGATGGTACGAAACTTGCTCGCCCTGAACAGTAATCGGCGCTGTATCTGACAACAGAAACTCCTGCTGAGGGGGTTGGCAATCCAACGGCGGCAGAGATCACTGGCGCACGGTTGGCGCGGACTATAACAGCGGGCACGGGGGGATCAAGGTCGGCCCCAATGCCAGTAGCGAAGTACTGTGGCTGTAGTTAGGCCCAATCCGACCCAACTTAACGATTTAGGAGGAATTTACAGGCAAAGAACCCTATTCCGCTGGTTGTATTTCTGCGGATCAGAATATACCTTTGAACATAGGGATACCGGAAACCAGCTGCTGCTCAGCGCAATCTTCCCGAAAGCTTTGAGCGGTTGTTTTCGGTTGCGGTACCGGCTTCCCAGGGAGGCAAAAAGGCGCTCCCGGAGTCTGGATTCGGCGATTGGCCGCCCGGCCGTCGCTCGCTATCCCTACGCCGGTTGCACCTCATAAGTAGTACAAGACCTTCCCGCCCTACTACCGGCCCTGCAAGGAGGTGCGCAATGACCGACCACAGAACCAACAACGTGGTTGACCTCTTCACCGGCAAGCCAATCGAGACTTCTGAGAATCTTCGGTTTATCCGTCTTTCTCCGGAGCTGGACGGCTTGGAAATGCTCTACTCCAACAATTCCAGTGGAACTGACCTTTACAGCCTGAAAATTCTTTGCTGGGGCCTGCGTGCCAATGGCGAGATTGTCGGACTGGTTCCCTGGTTGAACTCCATTGTGGCCTGCCCGGATATCCAGGACCCCCTGGATGGACGGTTTGAAGGCTACTATGACCCGGGTATCGAGGAGATTTTCCACGAGCCTCCCATCCATAAAATCGTCGAGCTGGAGACTGCGGCGGAATACTTCGAGTACGAAAGCAATCAGGCGGACGAGGTTGTCCAGGAGATCCCCGACACCATTGGTACCCACGCGGTATTTATGGATGCTGGCAAGGAGAACCTGACCCTTACCGAAGTGGTGAGCTGGCGCCTTTTTGCCAGCGGTGAGATCCACGGCATGCTGATTGATCACAATAGTGTGGAGACCACACCGGTTCTTCCCGGGGACGATTGCCTGTACCCGGCACAGGAGTCGGAATGTTTCCGTTACTTCTTCCAACACCACATCGCCAACAAGATCAAATCTGAGGACCCGGAGGCCCTCGCTGCGATCGCGGCGCTTGTCACTTCGCCCTGAATATTTCCTTCAATATCACAAGCAACAAGGGCGACCAGTGGTCGCCCTTGTTTACATTCCAGCCCCAGAAACTCACGCAGTGCAATCAGACATCCGCCTTCCGGATCCAGTACACGAACTCATCGTTCTCTTCAGCGTGTTTGACCAGCTCGTAACCGAGAAACTGGCAGAATTTGGGGACATCCCGCTGGGTGGAAGGGTCAGTGGCAAGCATCTGCAGCACTTCCCCGGCCGATACCTTGCGTACCGCAGCATGCAGCATCATAACGGGTTCCGGGCACAGCAGGCCGCGGGCATCAAGCGTGTGGTGTGATTTCATGGCGCTATTGTCCGAAATTTACTACTGTACGTCACCTGAAAAGTGGACCGAACGGCCACACCGTCCCCCGGCGAACCGTTAGTCACCCGCACGCCCCGGCGGAAGGACTAAACTGCAGGCACGGGGTTACCCGCGAATGCGATCATATAGCAGCGAGAAAGCAGTAATGATTTACGTGTTGATCGAAAGAGAAGTGGCTGAAGATCTGGAATCCACCTACGAAGAAGCCGCCCGCCGCCTATTGACCAATGCCTACCAGACAACAGGCTTTGTAGACGGCCACACCTACACCGAGCTGGACAATCGTCGCCGCCGCTTCACTCTCTCCAAGTGGAAATCCGTGCTGCACTGGCAGCAGTGGTACAACAGTGAAGAACGCCGCGATCAGATGGCACAACTGGCCCCCATGCTCGCCCACGAAGAGCGCATTACGATTCTCGAGCGCGCATAAACGTCACTATCTGGTCGGCGGCAGTGCGCCAGTGTTGCTGCTGGCTGTAGCCACTGGCCTTGCGTGGTTTGAGGTCGTGGTCGCCATCCTCCAGCCAGTGAATCTGGATCGACGACGACAACCCGTACCCCGCCACTTCATCCGCATCTCCCAATTTATCGCGTGTACCCTGCACAATGAGCGCGGGACAGGCGAGAGATAATAGATGCTCGGTGCGTAACTTTTCCGGTTTGCCCGCGGGATGGAACGGGTACCCGAGGCACACGACACCGGCAACCTTTCCCTGCGCGAAGTTTTCCTCGACCAGCATGCTCGCCACCCGGCCGCCCATGGACTTGCCGCCGATAAACAATGGCGCCTTCGGCAGCTCCACACGCACGCGGTCAATCTGCTCCTGAAACGAAGCCAGCAATACATCCATCTTGTTCGGCGGCCGCCGCTTGCCGGACGCCCGCCGCTCCGCCATATACGGAAATTCAAAGCGCACGACGCCGACACCCTGCCCGGACAGCATTGCTGCCAGAGCCTGCATAAAGTCACTGTCCATTGGCGCGCCGGCGCCGTGGGCAAACAGAAACCAGGCGACTGGCTCATGCGCCGGGGTGTCAACGATCCAGCCCTGATCGCCCCCCATCAGTCACCTCCTTCCGCGGGAATATCTTCCGCGAGAACCAGGTTGACCGATTCCTCGCCGGGCTCAAACCAGATCACTACCGTCTTGTTTTCCAGTTGTCGGCGCAGGCTAGCCACCTTGTCCTCCAGACTGACCTCGCGCTCACCGTAATCGGTACCATCGCGGGTGGCGTATTCTTCCAGCAGGTTTTGCAAGGCTTCCGGGTCTATTTGACGATGAGGGATGATCATAAGGACCTACAGAAATCGGTTATTGAGTTAAGCGTGGGCTTAGAGAGCGCAAACTCTCCACCACTAAATTTTTTCATATCCCGAAACCAAAATGCCCCGGAATTTCCGGGGCATTCTAACTTCGCTCGGGCGAAAATATCAGGACTTGGGCTTGCGGAACCGCAAGGTCATGCGGTCGCTTTCGCCGATCGCCTTGTATTTTTCCCGATCTTCTTCACCGAGCGCCAGGGACGGCGGCAGGGTCCAGACACCCTTCGGGTGATCCGCAGTGTCTTTCGGGTTCGCGTTGACCTCACTGGTTTCCTCCAGCTCAAATCCCGCATTCTTGGCGAGCTCGATGACGTAAACCTGCGTCATATAGCCGCTCTTCATCATATCCTCGCGGCTGGTACCCGGCTTTGCCCGGTGCTCCACAACGCCCAGAACACCACCGGGCTTCAGTGCCTTGTAAAAAGTCTCGAATGCCGCCTGCTCTTTGTTGCCGCGCATCCAGTTGTGCACATTGCGGAATGTCAGCACCGCATCCGCAGAACCCGCCGGCGCAATTTCGCTGTCACCGCCCGGTGCAAATTCGGTCAGTTTGATACCACCGTAGGTTTCTTTCTCATCCTCCAGCCACTTTTCGAACTTGTCCCGGGAGCGCTTGAAATAGCCCACCTCGGTCTCCTTGGGGAAGTGCGCCGCATACAGGGTACCCTCGGCCTTCAACAGGGGAGACAGGATTTCGGTGTACCAGCCACCGCCCGGCCAGATTTCCACCACGGTCATGTCCGGCTGCACCTGGAAAAATGCCAGGGTTTCCGCCGGGTGGCGATACTGGTCGCGCTCTGCGTAGGCCTCGGTGCGGTGTTCATCCGCAACAGCGTTTTTCAGCGGATCAGCCTGTACCGCGCCGGCGAAGGCAACGGTGCAGGCCATACCGGCCAACCAATGGGTCAATTTCATCGGGTTTCTCCTTTTGAGAGACTGCTTAGAATTATTTTCTTCGACCAACGATTCAACACCGCGAGAATCGTCTTGTAAAGACAGCTCAACGGTATTCGGGTTCCGCATATCCCATAAACGAGAATTTTGCCCAGGGGGCACCACACTGGCTACAATTCAGCACACCCCGACCTTCAAATAGGTTCAGTAGCGTCAGTAAGGAAGCCCTCATGCAACAGCACCTCGTCATCTCCATTATCAGCGACGACAAGCCCGGTGTGGTGGAAATGCTCTCAGCCGCAGTGGCGGAAAATGGTGGCAACTGGGAAGACAGCCGCATGGCCCATTTTGCCGGCAAGTTCGCCGGTATCCTGCGCCTCAGTGTGGCCGCGGAAGACAGTGCTCGTCTCAAGGACGCCCTGCAAAGCCTTGCCGGTAGCGACTTCAAGCTTCAGATCGAGGATGCTCTCGCGGTGGCTGCGGACGGCCGCCAGACCCTGCAGCTCAAGCTGGTGGGCAACGACCGCCCCGGGATCGTCAAGGAAATCTCCCGCGCCCTGGCCGCCCGCCGGATCAACGTGGAAACACTGGATACCCGCTACGGCAGTACGCCCTGGAGCGGAGAGCCCCTGTTTACTGCCGAGTGCACCATCAGCGTCGCCGAAGATGTCAGTATCGACGGCCTGCACGATGAACTGGATGAGATTGCCGACGAACTGGGAGTCGAGATCGACTGCGAAGAAACCTCCTCCGCGCTATAATCCCCGCCAATTTGCCGAGCCAAGAGGTTGGGCACGGACAGTTCAGAGGCGGTGCCGCTACCGGATACCGCCTTGCGAGACACGCCGTGCACCCATCCATGGGGCTCTTCTGCGAGGTCCCTCTCGCAGAAGGTCTCACAAGGCAGTACCCGGTATCGACACCTTCGCCCAAACATATGCAGGCAAACCAACGTGTTCGCCTTCTATGGCTCAGTCACCACAACTATGTTCAAAATCGTGCTCTACCAGCCGGAAATTGCCCCCAACACCGGCAATATAATCCGCCTATGTGCCAATACTGGTGCCGAATTGCATCTGATTGAACCCCTCGGGTTCACCATGGATGACAAGCGCCTGCGCCGGGCGGGACTGGACTATGCGGAATACAGCCGCGTGGTACGTCACCGGGACTGGGATGCGTTTGTGGAAACGGAACAGCCCAAGCGGGTGCTGGCACTTTCCACCAAGGGCAGTCGCAGACACTCGGAGATTGAATTCCGCGCCGATGACGCCATCGTCTTTGGCCCCGAGACTCGCGGCCTGCCCGCGGAATTTCTCGCCCGGACGGGCCAGGAACACACCCTGCGCATTCCCATGTGCGCCAATAGCCGCAGCATCAATCTTTCCAATGCTGCGGCCATCGTTATTTATGAAGCCTGGCGACAGCTTGGCTATGTCAACGCCCAAGGCTGAATCAACTCTCAATAAGTTATGCGCGCACCTATCGGACTTTTCTACGGATCCAGCACCTGTTACACCGAAATGGCGGCGGAAAAAATCCGCGACCGTCTCGGCGAAGAATGGGTAGACCTGCACAATGTTGCGGACGACGATATCGCCCAGATGCAGGACTACGACTTCCTGATCCTCGGCATCCCTACCTGGGACTATGGCGAACTGCAGGAAGACTGGGAAAACTGCTGGGACCAGATGGCGCAGCTTAACCTGAGCGGAAAAACCGTCGCTCTGTATGGCCTGGGCGACCAGGAAGGCTATCCCCAGTGGTATCAGGATGCCCTTGGCTACCTGCACGCGCAGGTGGTCGCGGTTGGCGCCAAAGCAGTGGGCTACTGGCCCGCGGAAGGCTACCAGTTCGAGGAATCCAAGGGCCTGACACCGGATGGCAGCCAGTTTGTCGGCCTTGCGCTGGATGAAGAAAACGAATTTGACCGCAGTGATGAGCGCCTGGATCTATGGTGTGCGCAAATCATGCGGGAATTCGGGCTCCAATGAATCCCGCCCATGCCTGAACAGCACAAGTCATCGATTCATCACGCCGAGCTGGAGTGGCGCGATAACGGCCAGCCGGTATCCAGTGCGTTTGACGACATATACTTTTCCACCGCCTCCGGCCTCGAGGAAACGCGACACGTTTTTCTCGGCGAAAACCATTTGCCAGAGCGCTGGGCTAAATTGCCTTCCGGTGCCAGCTTTACCATTGGCGAAACCGGCTTCGGCACCGGGCTCAATTTTCTCGCTGCCTGGCAACTCTGGCGGCAGCGCGCTCCGGAAAATGCCCGACTGCATTTCGTCAGCGTGGAGAAATACCCACTGCACCCGCGTGACCTGGCCCGCGCCCTGGCGATGTGGCCGGAACTGGCAGAGCTGAGCCGCGAGCTGATCGCCCAGTACCCGTCCTACCTGGCACCCGGTGTACATCGGCTGTGTTTTTCCGCGGGTGTTAACCTGACACTGGTAATCGGTGAAGCCAGCCGCGGCTTCGAACAATTACTGCTCGACGACCCACACCGGGACAGCCTGGTCGACGCGTGGTTTCTGGATGGATTCGCTCCGTCGAAAAATCCGGACATGTGGAGCCAAGACCTGTTTCAGGCAATTGCCGGGCTAAGTGCCGCAAACGCGACCTTTGCCACATTTACCTGTGCGGGCATCGTCAAACGCGGCCTGAAATCCGTCGGTTTCGCACTGCAAAAAGTGCCCGGGTTTGGCCGTAAACGGGAAATGCTGCGGGGCGAATTCACCCTCTCATCAGACGCCGCCCCACACGCACATCATGTTACGCCGTGGCATCTGCCACCCGTCGCACACAAAAAGCCCGCCACCGTTGCAGTTATCGGCGCGGGTATCGCCGGTGCCGCAACCGCGCGGGCACTGGCAGAACGGAACATCCACGTAACCGTATTTGAACAGGGCGAAGCCCCCGGCAGCGGCGCCTCCGGCAATGACCAGGGTATCCTTTACGCAAAGCTCTCCCCCAAGCCGGGACCCAACGGGGATTTCAACCTGCTTGCGCTGCAGTTTGCCCAGCGTTTTTACCCTGCCGTGTGTCCCGCGGCGGTGCATTTTGATGGACTGCTGCAACTGGCACAGACGGAAAAAGAGCAGCAGCTGCAACAGCAGATTGTCGAGCAACTCTCGCTGGGTGGGGACGCCGAACTAGCGCAACCGGTAACAGCCGAACAGGCGAGCGAACTGGCTGGTGTATCACTGCAGGCCCCGGGACTGTTTTTCCCCAAGGCGGGCTGGCTGCAACCAAAGCAGGTGTGTACCGCACTGCTACAACACCCCAATATCGAAACCCGTTTTAACGCTCCCGTTACAGACACCCGGTATATTGCCGATCAATGGCAACTGGACGTTTCGGGTAACGGTAGAGCGCTGTCATTTGATGCGCTGGTACTGTGCACCGCCAATTTTAATCGCCACTTCCCCCAGACCGCCCCCCTGCCTTTGCAGCCGATTCGCGGTCAGGTTTCCTTTGCACAGGCAACGGAGGCATCACAACACCTCAAGCTTGCCCTGTGTGGTGAGGGCTATATTGCCCCCGCCGCGGCGCGCGATGGCCACCCGAGCCACAGCTTCGGTGCCACCTTCAAACTGAAGCAGACCGATACGGAGATTCGCGCAGAAGAGCACCGGGAAAATCTGCACACCCTGGCCTCCCTGCTTCCGGAAATCGCGCACTCGTTTGAGGATCAATTACTCAGTGGCCGCGCCGCCCTGCGTGCGGCTACGCCGGACTATCTGCCCATGGCCGGTCCGGTCGCGGATTGGGATCAGCTGGAAGACACCTATCAGGCGCTGCGCAAGAACCGCAAGCAGCTGGTTGATCGACGCACACCCTACCAGCCGCAGCTGTATGTACTGGCAGGCTTGGGCTCGCGGGGATTCACCTATGCACCGCTGGCCGCGGAAGTGATTGCGAGCTGGATTGCCGGAGAGGTAATACCGGTTTCGGAAGAGCTGGTAAAGGCATTACACCCAATGCGCTTTGCCATCCGCGCACTGGGCAAGAACCGGGCAATAATGGATTGATCGTGTCGAAATCCGGTTGACGAACCACCCGGCCCTCAACCTGGCCCCGCCAAAAGCGGCCCACTGCCAGAACCACAGGCGACGATCGACTTCATCGCCGCTTCCACGGTCACATGGGGAAGGATCTCGACGCAATCCGGCGGCAGGTGGTAAACAAAGCCTGATGTCGGCACCGGCGCGGTAGGTACGTAGACCGTGTAATCCCCGTTGGCATGCTGGGACGTAACGATCGCGGTGACCGACAGGGGATTATCCTTGCCGTGAATGCGCGCGCGGGCAACCGGCCCGGACAACACGCCCTCACTGCCGGCGCCGCCGATAAACTGTAACACCACATCCTTGATCGTGTTGTAACCCGGCGCCAGCTTGCCCAGCCAGTAATCCAGATGGCGGTGCGCCCAGCGACCAACACTGGTTTTCACCAGCAGGCCAATCAGGAAACACAGGCCGAGAATCAGCGCTATCACCAAAAGCCGCGCAAAGTTATCCTTGAATTGAGTATGTGCCTGCATCCACTGGGTTGCCGGCGCCACCATCTCGCTGATCTGGCCAAACAGCCACTGAAACAGCATGAAAAAAATGACGATGGGCAATACCACTGCCAGACCACCGAGTAGTGTCAGAGTGACAAAGGCTTTTATTCTGGTCATAAATTACTGCACTGATCTTATTCGCGTTGAACAGGGATACCGCTAACCCGCCATGAAAACTGCCATCACCTCCTTCCTGTCGCTACTGCTGGCCTGCAGCACCGCCTGCGCTACGGCGCCGGTGAAATACGAACTGCTGGATAGTAAGGACCGGCCCGCGGACCACTTTACCCAGGGCCTCTATTTCGATGGCGAACACTGGCTGGAAAGCAGCGGGCTCTATGGCCGCTCCTGGCTCGCGGAGTATACCGACCCCGGTGCCAATCCGGTAAGGCGCAAATGGCTGGCAGGCGATCGCTTTGCGGAAGGGCTCGCAGTTCTGGAGGATAAACTGTATCTGCTCACTTACCGCGCGGGTGAGGTCCAGATATATCACCGTAAAGCCTTCTCCCTGGAAAAGGTGCTGAGCTACCGGGGGGAAGGCTGGGGACTGACCAGTGACGGACAGCAACTGATCATGAGCAACGGCACCGACACACTAACCTTTCGCGACCCGGGCACCTTTGAAGCCACCCGACAGCTGACCGTAACAGGCGGTGGCGAGCGCTGGTCGCGCCTGAACGAACTGGAATATGTGCACGGGCTTATCTGGGCCAACATCTGGCAGGATTCGAGGATTATCGCGATCGACCCGGAAAGTGGTGCGGTGAAGGCAGTACTGAACCTGGAAAAGTTGCAGAGAGACAGCCTGCAGGGACGCCGACATGTGGATGCGGTGGCCAATGGCATCGCTTGGGATGAGGCGCGCAACGGGCTCTGGGTTACCGGAAAGTTCTGGCCGAAGCTCTATCTGATCCGTCCCGAGGGGCTGGGGTTTTAACGCCGCGGCCCGTTGTGATTCACACTAGTTCCGATAGTAATCGATCACCGTGAGATAACCGCCACTGCGGATGGACTCCAGGGCGCGCCCGCGGACCTGCAACAGGTAGCCCCGATGCTGACGCTCGACCGTCACCCCATCCATGCCCTCTACGCCGTCGAACAGCATGGCGTCATCACCGCCAGCGCCGCGCCACTGGATGCCCTCGATATTGCGCATACCCGGTAACTCGATGGTCACAGCCTGAAGATCGCCGGGTAATTCCCGCATCTCCATACGCGCAATGCCACTGGAAGTCGCCAGGGAATAATTGAGCTGGTTGGCAGGCGCCGGCTTCCAGCCGAGATGGGTGTCTGCCACAGCGGACTGGGCGAGATTGCGGGGATTGACGGGTTCGGGCGCCTGGGAAGCGCAGCCCGCAAGCAGGAGCAATACACCGGATAGCAGCGTATTGAAAATCAGCACAGACTTCGTTGTCTTTACGCACATAGCTTTGTCCCTGTCTATGTCTGCGGTGGTGGGATTATAGATCATCGTCACGACTTTATAAGGAAGTAGATGCCAACAATTGGGCAACAGATTGCCCCTACCCGTTCGCCGCCGGCGAGCTCCGGGAGGTATACTCCCGCCCATGACAGATATAACCGCATCCCCGGTCGCCGGTGCCCGGGACGACCGCAGTCCCCATTACATCCTCGAACACACCTTCGGCTACACCGGATTCCGCGGTGACCAGCAAGCCATTATCGATACCCTGGTGAATGGCGCGGATGCGCTGGTCTTGATGCCCACCGGCGGCGGCAAATCTCTCTGCTACCAGATCCCCGCGCTGGCGCGTTCTGGTTGCGGCATAGTGATCTCTCCCCTCATTGCCCTGATGCAGGATCAGGTGGAAGCCCTGCGCGCCGCTGGGGTATCCGCGGCCTTTCTGAACTCTTCACTGGACTTCCGGGAAGCCCAGGACATCGAAGACCAGCTGATGCGCGGCGACCTTGAGCTTCTCTACCTGGCCCCGGAACGGCTGCTGCAACCCCGCACGCTGGATCTGCTGGAGCGCGCGGAGATCGCCCTGTTCGCCATCGACGAGGCCCACTGCGTCAGCCAGTGGGGACACGACTTCCGCGCCGATTACCTGCAGCTTTCCTGCCTACACCAGCGCTTTCCGCAGGTGCCGCGGGTGGCACTGACGGCAACGGCGGACCAGCGCACACGCCGGGAAATCGCCCAGCGCCTGGACCTGGCCGAAGCCCGACACTTTGTGAGCAGCTTTGACCGCCCGAACATCCAGTACCGCATTGCTCCCAAGAACAACCCAAAGCGACAACTGCTGCAGTTTCTGACTTCGGAACAGCTGGGCAATGCCGGGGTGATTTACTGCCTTTCCCGCAACAAGGTGGAATCCACCGCACAGTGGCTGCAACAGCAGGGTTTCAATGCCCTGCCCTATCACGCGGGGCTGTCGACGAATATGCGCGCAGAGCACCAGCGACGGTTCCTGCGTGAAGAGGGGGTCATCGTGGTGGCCACCATTGCCTTCGGCATGGGAATCGACAAGCCCGACGTGCGCTTCGTGGCGCACCTGGACCTTCCCAAAAGCGTCGAGGCGTATTACCAGGAAACTGGACGCGCCGGGCGCGATGGCGAACCCGCGACCGCGCTATTGCTCTACGGCCTGGAGGATGTGGTCAAGCTCAGCCAGATGGCAGCCACCTCTGAGGGCAGCGAGGAGCACAAGCGCCAGGAAAGACAGCGACTGGACGCCATGCTCGGCCTGTGTGAGATCACCAGCTGCCGCCGCAAGGCCCTGCTGCGCTACTTCAATGAAGAGCTCACCGCGGACTGTGGCAACTGCGATACCTGCCTCGAACCTCCCGCCACTTGGGACGCCAGCGATGCCGCGCGCAAACTGATGTCGTGTATCTACCGCACTGGCCAGCGCTTCGGCGCCGCCCATGTAATCGATGTGCTGCGCGGCGCAGACACGGAAAAGATTCGCCAGTTTCAACACACCCAGCTGTCGACCTACGGTATCGGCGCGGACCTCAGTGGCAATGAATGGCGCGCGATCACCCGACAGCTGGTGGTGCGCGGCTATCTGCAGGTGAATCCCGAGGCCTTCAATGCGCTGCAGCTCACCGAGCAGTGCCGGCCAGTGCTGCGCAGCGAGGAAAACCTGCAGCTGCGGACACTACCCAAGGCGCCGCCCAAAACGGCAAAAGGCAGCGGGGAATCCCGCTCCCGCGCTCCGGTGGAAATCGCCGACGCCGACATTCCGCTGTGGGACGCGTTGCGCGCCCTGCGCAAATCCCTCGCCGAAGAGCGCGGCGTCCCGCCCTATGTCGTGTTCCACGATGCAACCCTGCGGGAAATGCTATCCGCACGACCGCGCAACGAAGCCGAGATGCTGGCAATATCCGGTATCGGCGACAGTAAGCTGGCGCGTTTTGGCGAGCCATTTCTCACTCTGCTGAGGGAATTCGAGAGTGATTCCGCCGCGCACACGGATGATTAATATAATTAACAGAACACAGAAACCCATCCGATACCGGTCACTAATCGCACAAAATACATATAATTCCGCCGGGGAAAGCCAAATAACCGAAGCTTAACTCAACTATTGTAAAGTTTATTGATCACCCCTAAACTCAGTTCATCTCATTTGATCCGCAACAACTAATTCACAATAAACACCGTTGAAGTCACGAGGTGAACCATGGCTGATCTAGACAGCCTCGCCGGCCTGAGCCCCGAAGAGCTCGAAGCCCACTGGATGCCATTTACCGGCAACCGCCATTTCAAATCCGACCCGCGCCTGTTTGTAGCCGCGGAAGGTATGCACTACACGACCGCTGACGGTCGCTCGGTGCTGGATGCCTTCTCCGGCCTCTGGTGTAGCAACCTGGGCCACGGCCGCCGGGAAATTGCCGACGCCGTTGCCGGCCAGCTCACTGGCCTGGACTACTCCCCGGCATTCCAGTTCGGCCACCCCACCGCGTTCAAGCTGGCCAAGCGGCTGGCAGATATGGCACCGGGCGACCTGAACCGGGTATTTTTCTGCAACTCCGGTTCGGAAGCCGCTGACACCGCGCTCAAGATCGCCCGCGCCTATTGGCGGGCCAAGGGTCGTCCGGAAAAAATCCGCCTGGTGGGGCGCGCCCAGGGTTACCACGGTGTGAACTTCGGTGGCATCTCCGTGGGTGGCATGGTCGGCAACCGCAAGACCTTCGGCCCGGCCCTGGATGTAGACCACCTGCCGCATACCCTGTTGCCGGAAAACAGTTTCTCCCGCGGCCTGCCGGAAAACGGTGGCGAGCTCATGGCCAATCGCCTGCTGGATATCATCAACCTGCAGGGAGCGGAAAATATTGCCGCGGTGATGGTGGAGCCTTTTGCCGGTTCCGCAGGGGTAATCCTGCCGCCCAAGGGCTACCTGAAAAAACTGCGCGAACTCTGCTCCGCGCACGACATCCTGCTGATCTTTGACGAAGTTATTACCGGCTTCGGCCGCACCGGCTCCGCATTTGCCGCGCAGGAATTCGACGTGCAGCCGGATATCATTACCACCGCGAAAGGCATCACCAATGGCGCCATTCCCATGGGCGCGGTATTCGCCAGCGACACCATCTACGACACCTTTATGCAGGGCCCGGAACACATTCCGGAACTGGCACACGGCTATACCTATTCCGCGCACCCAGTAGCCTGTGCAGCGGCGATGGCGACACTGGATATTTACGAAAGTGAAAAGCTGTTCGACCGCGTCAAGGAAATGGCGCCCTACTTTGAAGAAGCGCTGCACAGCCTGAACACCGCATCCCATGTTGTGGATATCCGCAATTACGGACTTGCAGGCGCCATTCAGTTGCAACCCCGAGATGGCGAGCCGGGCAAGCGTGCCATGGAAGTGGTACTGGAAGCCTACCGCCGCGGTATTTTGCTGCGCTGGACCGGAGACACTATCGCCGTAGCGCCGCCCTTTGTTATCGAGCGCAATCAGATTACCCAGATTGCTGAAACCCTGCGGGATATTCTTCAGGAAATCCAGTAACCGCTACAGCAGAGCAGCGGCAATGCCGCTGCCGAGAATTGAATTCGAATTGGGAGCAATCCCACAGGAGAGAAATCATGAATACCGTCGGCCATATGATCAACGGCGAAATGCAAACCGGCGACGACCGCTACCAGGACATCGTCAATCCATCCACCAATGCAGTGGAAGGACGGGTAGCGCTCGCCAGCAAGGCCACCGTCGAAGAAGCGATCGCTGTCGCTCAGGCTGCCTACCCCGAATGGCGCAACACGCCGCCGATCAAGCGAGCGCGTATCATGTTCCGTTTCAAAGACCTGCTGGAACAGAACGCGGACAAAATCTGTGAGCTGATCACCCGCGAACACGGCAAGGTACTGAACGATGCCCTGGGTGAACTCCAACGCGGTATCGAGAACGTCGAATACGCCTGTGGCGTACCGGAATTGCTGAAGGGTGAGCACAGCAAGAATGTAGGCCCGGCCATCGATTCCTGGAGCGAGTTCCAGCCACTGGGCGTGTGCGCCGGCATCACGCCATTCAATTTCCCGGCAATGGTTCCCCTGTGGATGTGGCCGATGGCTGTAGCCTGCGGCAACACCTTTATTCTCAAGCCTTCCGAGCGCGACCCAAGCTCCGCCCTGCTGATTGCACAGCTGGCACTGGAAGCCGGCCTGCCCGCCGGTGTACTGAACGTGGTCAACGGCGATAAAGAAGCCGTAGATACCCTGCTGAGCGACAAGCGTGTACACGCTGTCAGCTTTGTGGGCTCCACCCCCATTGCCAAGTACGTCTACGAAACCGGCTGCAGCAACGGCAAGCGCGTACAGGCATTTGGCGGCGCCAAGAACCACGCCATAGTGATGCCGGATGCCGATCTCGACAATGCCGTCAGTGCCCTGATGGGAGCGGCCTACGGTTCATGCGGCGAGCGCTGCATGGCAATTTCCGTGGCGGTTGCGGTAGGCGATGCCACCGCCGACGCACTGATCGAAAAGCTGAAGGCACAGATTGCGAACCTCAAGGTTGGCGACGGCATGGACAACAACAACGATATGGGCCCGGTAGTGACCCGTATGCAGCTGGAAAAAATCGAGGGCTATATCGCCAAAGGCGTCGAAGAAGGCGCGGAGCTGGTGGTGGACGGTCGCGGCCTGACAGTACCCGGTTTTGAAAATGGCAACTACCTGGGCGCCAGCCTGTTTGACCGGGTAAAAGAAGGCATGGTCATTCACCAGGACGAAATTTTCGGCCCGGTACTGTGCGTGATGCGCGTAGACACCATGCAGGAAGCCATGGACATCATTAATGCCCACGAGTACGGCAACGGCACCTGCATCTTCACCCGCGACGGTGAAGCGGCACGCTACTTTGCCGACAACATTCTGGTGGGCATGGTAGGTGTCAACGTACCCCTACCGGTACCGGTGGCCTATCACAGCTTCGGCGGCTGGAAACAGTCCCTGTTTGGCGACCTGCATGCATACGGTCCGGACGCGGTGCGTTTCTACAGCAAGCGCAAGACCATCACCCAGCGCTGGCCCGCCAGCGGTGTCCGTGAGGGTGCGCAGTTCACCTTCCCGAGCAACGGCTAAGCACTTCGCATTCGCCTGCCCCCAAAGCCGGTGTCTGCGTTGTTGCAGGCACCGGCTTTTTTATTGTAACCCCTCTCCCGCATACGCTCGCTCCGCCCACCTGAAGTCAGCTTTGACCTCCGATAACCTGCCGCGAGCTCGGAACGGATTGTTAAAATCCGGGACTACAGATCAACCAGGCCGCCAAACCATGAAAAAAATAATCCTGTCCTTGCTCGCGGGCTTTGCCGGCCTGCTTGTTCTGATGGCCGTGCTGGCACCGACTCTACTCGGGTTTTCCATTACCCAGCTGGGCAGTGCCGTGCGGGTGGCCACCGGTATGGGCGCAAAACTCGCCTGCTCCGGGCACTTCGTATCCGGCTTCAGCGAGGCGCGCAACCGCGAGGATCTCGCCTCCTACTCTCCGGCAAATCAGTTACTGGACCTGCAATACGACAACCAGGGCAAGCGCGTTACTGCCACCCTGTTTGGTTTGGGCAAGACTACAGCCACCTTCCGCCCCGGACTCGGCTGCACGCTGGATATCGGCGATACCCGTGCACTCGACAAGGTAGTGCCAGCGCCACTTGCCAGCACAACTGGCGACTGGCCGACCGGGGAAAACCCGGCACATCTCGACCCGACGCTACAGCGCACCCTCGACGCTATCCTCGCAGAAGACAATCGGGCTGGCCTCAACACCCGCGCACTGCTGGTTGTGCAAAACGGACAGCTGGTGGCCGAGTCCTACGGCGAGCAGGTAAACCCGCAAACACCTTTACTGGGCTGGTCCATGGGCAAGAGCCTTACGGCAATGATGCTGGGCCGACTACAGGCACTGCAGCCAGAATTGGAAACCACTGCGCCGCTATTTCCCCAATGGGGCGACGAGCGCCAACAGGTGCGTCTGGAGAACCTGCTGCAGATGTCATCCGGGCTGGATTTTGACGAAACCTATGCACCGGGTAGCGACGCCACCCGCATGCTGTTCGATGCGCACAGCGCCTCGGAAATTGCGCTTCAGAGCCAGCTCGCGCATTCCCCCGGGGCCCACTTTTCGTATTCTTCCGGCACTACCAACCTGCTGGCACGCTGGATCTACGAACAGCTTGGAGGAAACCCGCAAGCCAATGTGGATTTCTTCCGCAAGCAGATTCTGGTCCCACTGGGAATGCAAAACACCACGTTTGAAGTGGATGCCAGCGGCGTTTTTGTGGGCAGTTCCTACATCTACGCCTCGGCGCGCGACTGGGCCAGGCTGGGCCTGCTGATGCTGCAGGACGGACAGTGGAATGGAGAGCGCCTGCTTCCGGAGGGGTGGGTAACCGCTGCAAGCAGCCCCAACCAAAGCAGCAACGATCCGGGTTACGGCTACCAGTTCTGGCTGAACAGTGGAGGAGAGTCTCTGCGATTTCCCGAACTGCCCAAGGACAGCTACTTTATGCTGGGCAACCGCAAACAGGTGGTAATGGTCTCGCCCTCAACCGATACGGTGATTGTCCGCCTCGGCTGGAGCTCGGGAGACTACCCCACCGGCAGGAATTTCGCGCAGCTGTTGCCCTGAAAAACCTCGGCATCTCACAGCTAAGCCTTTGAAGGTTACCTGTAGCAGGAAAGATCCCAGATGGTCTCGTTGCGGCGCCGCTACTTGGTACTGCCTTGTGAGACACGCTGTGAACCCATCCCTGGGGGCT
>NZ_LZDE01000289.1 GCF_002009015.1 Microbulbifer mangrovi
CAGGGCCGCTTTGACGAAGCGCGCAAAACCTATACCGAATCTCTCGCACTGCACCCTGACTACCTGCCGTTGATCAAGAACCTCGGTATCCTGTGCGACCTATATCTTCAGGATGTGAATTGTGCACTCGCACAATTCGAGCAGTACCTGAAATATCAACCTGAAGATCCCAAAGTCTCCATCTGGGTGGCAGACCTGAAACGGCGGGCCAACTGATGACTGGAAAAATAATCGCAAAAACATTCGCTCTTTCCTTCATACTCCTGCCCCTCGCGCAGCCAGCAGCGTTTGCGCAGGACGAGGAAAAAGACTCCGGCAAGAAAGTCGATAACGAAGTGAAGTCACTTTCCGGTATCTCCATTATCGGGAATAAGGAAGCACCAAAATCGCTTTATATTGTGCCGTGGAAGAGTTCCGAGGTAGGTGTGGAAAGTGGCCTGAACTCCAGTTTACTCGATCCGAGCCTGCAGCCACTGGATAAAGAAGTGTTTGAAAGGGAGCTGGAGTTCTATGAACTCAGCCTCACAGACGAGTAAGCCACAAGGCTAACAAAGCAATTAACCAAGAATCGACCAATCAGGGTCAAGCCAAGGTAAAGCGGGCTAATACCGCGGAGCCGAGAAAGAAAACCAAGAGGGCAAGTGATGGATTTCTTGAACAGTGTAGTCGCGTTTTTTCAGACTGGTGGTGCATTCATGTACCCCATTCTGGTGGTATTCGCGCTCGGCGCCGCAGTAGCGATCGAACGTTATGTTCGTCTCGTCTATGAGCGTCACACCAACCGCGCTACCTGGGACAAAGTACAACCGGTACTGAACGCCGGCGACTTTGACCGTGCGCGTAACCTGGTCAAAGACGAAAACACCGGCGTCGGCCGACTGCTCGCCATGGGCCTCGAACGTCAGGGCGCGGTGCGTCGTCGTGAAGACATCGAGATCGCCATGGAAGAAAGCATCATGGAGACCATTCCGCAGCTCGAAAAACGTACTCCCTACGTCGCGCTCGGCTCCAACATCGCCACACTCCTCGGCCTGCTCGGTACCATTATGGGCCTGATCGAAGCCTTTACCGCGGTTGCCAACGCCAACCCCGCGGAAAAAGCCGACCTGCTCTCCGCCAGTATCTCCGTGGCCATGAACACCACCGCCTTCGGTCTGATGGTGGGTATCGCGCTGCTGATCGTACACGCGCTGCTCAACTCCCTGACCGGCAGCATCGTCGATAGCCTCGAAATGGTTTCCGTAAAGGCGCTGAACATCATGTCTTCCGGTACCCGCCGTCGCAGCGATGCGGAGAAGGAAGAGAAGGGCAAAGCCGGCAAAAGTGCAGCTGACTCCAGGCCGGTCAATCGCGACGTACAGCAAACCCAGCAGGCTCAGCAGAAAGCTGAAGCCACTACCGAAGAAAAGACCAAGCCGGAAACCGCGTAATGAGAAGCAGGCGTCACGGTAGAACAAAAGAAGCCCCGGAACTGGACATTACCGCCTTCCTGAACCTGATGGTGGTGCTGGTACCTTTCCTGCTGGTTTCCGCAGTGTTTTCCCGGGTCACCATCCTGGAGCTCAATATGCCCACCGGTGCCGGGGGCGGAGCGGAAGACCCCGGAGTGACCCTGGAAGTGGTCGTTCGCAAAACAGCATTGGAAATTAGCGACGGCTCAAAAGTGATCGCGCGTTTTCCAAATCTGAATCAACAGAGCGGTGCCGAAGCGGATGCTGAAGGCGAAGCCGCGGAAGTGCCGGTAGATGAAAATGGTCTGCCGATTATCCAGCCCACGGACGAGGTTTACGATCTGGCCCAGTTGCGCGAGCAGCTGCTGCGTATCAAGGAAACCTATCCGGATAAAACCGATTCCACGCTGCTGATGGAGCCCGATGTGGCCTATGAGCACCTGGTCGGTGTGATGGATGCGGTACGCAGCGCCCAGGTTATGCCGAAAGTGGTAGAAGGTGCGGTGCCAGATCCCGATGCCAAACCGGAAACGCTGGAACTCTTTCCCGATATTTCCCTGGGAGATGCGCCATGAAGCGTGAAAGCAGACGCATGAAGCGCATGGCGCGTAGCGGCAAGCGCAAGACACCGGGCATGAACCTGACCTCGTTGATGGATGTGTTCACCATTCTGGTGTTCTTCCTGCTGACCAACAGTTCCAGCAACGAAGCCATCGAAGCGCCCAAGGTGATTACCCTTCCGGACTCGGTAGTGGAGTCCAAGCCGCGCGAGACCGTCACCCTGATGGTGACTCACGACGAAGTGCTGATCGAAACCAAACCGATCATGAAGACCGAAGACCTCTACCAGAGCGAAGACCTCGTAGTAGCGGCCATTCAGCAGGGCATGATCGAAGCGGTGGGTAAAGCGATCACCATGGCGGACACCGAGCTGGAAGAGGCCAAGGCCGCACTGGCCGAGCGCGCCGCGGCTGGTGAGGATGTCACCGAAGAGGCGGCAGAACTACTCGCTGAGCCCCCGGAAGTCAATATTCTGGCAGACCGTACAGTGCCATTCAGTGTGCTGAAAAAGGTCATGTCCAGCTGCACCAATGCTGGATACACGCGAATTTCCCTGGCGGTGATTCAAAAAGCATCTCAGAGTTAGTGAGCCTTTGTGAATAATTTTCATCAACAAAAACAGGCACTGACAGCGAAGCAGGAAGAAGTTCGCCAGCAGTTGGCCGCCCTCGAGGAAGAGTGCGGTCAGGTTGATGGCAAGCTGGAGTCGCTGCGCGAGGATGAAGCCAAGCACCAACTGCTCGACGAGATTTCCGATCGCCTCGGAAAGCTGGAAGAGGCCGGTGCTGGTGATCTGTTCTGGGCGGAGCACTACAAGCAGGATGCTTCCAAGGCGCTGATTCATCGCCTGCAGAAAACCGTCAGTATCTATAACGCCAATATGGACCTGATGCTTGAGCGCAAGCGCAAGCTTCAGGATCAGATGGAAGACTGCCGGGATGATCTTTTCGACCTGGATGCCGAGTTCCGGGAGATCCGCCAGGCGGAGGAAGATGTCCACTACGAGTACGAAGTTACTCGCGAACTGGGCGACAATGCATTCCGCGATGCCATCATGCCCTGGAATACCAACGGCGATGATGAGCGGCGCTTCCGCATCAGTGTACTCGCGTGCTTGCTGTTGGCCTTTTTCCTCGGCTTCGGTATTCACATGTGGCAACTGCCCGAGCCAGATGAAGACGAGGTGGTAGAGGTGCCCGAGCGCCTGGCCAAGCTGGTGCTGGAGAAAAAGACCAAGCCCAAACCGCCGCCTGAGCAGGTAGTGAAGAAGCCGGAAGAGAAAAAGAAAGAGCCTGAGAAACCGAAGCAGGAAGTGGCGAAGGAAGAGCCCAAGCCATCCAATGTTGAGAAGAAACAGGTTCGCAAGAAGGTTGAACGTGCCGGCGTACTGGCCTTCAAAGACAACTTCCAGGATCTGATCCAGGATGACCTCGACCAGCGTCTCGGCCAGCAGACTCAGCTGAGTACCGCAGGCAAGAAGGAAAACCGCAGTCAGCGCTCACTTATCACCGCGGCGGCGAAATCTGGTTCGGACGGTATCAATACCGCCGCACTCAGCCGTAATGCCGGTGGTGTGGGTACCGCGCTGGATGGGGTCAGCTTCTCGCGGGTATCCAGTGGTATCGGCACCGAAGGTGACTTCGCCGGCGAAGAACGTCCGCTCAGCGACGGCATGGGTCCGTCCCGTACCGACGAAGAGATCCAGATCGTGTTCGACCGCTACAAGTCGGCGCTCTACCGGATCTACAACCGCGAACTGCGTAACAACCCGGCCCTCCAGGGCAAGATGGTGCTCAAGATCACCATCGAACCGGACGGTTCGGTATCACTGGCACAAGTTGAAAACAGTGATATGGACTCGCCCACCCTGGACAGCAAGATTGTTGCCCGCGTGAAGCGGTTCAACTTCGGGCCCAAGGAAGGTGTTCCAACCATCACCATCCTGTACCCGATCGACTTCCTGCCCGCAGCGTAAGTCGACCAGCTTGACCCACTACTCCGGAAATCCCGGAGTAGTGGGTAGCTCTTCATAACCTCTGCCGAAAGTTCTTATTTGAGCCTTTAGTTGGTACATCTGTCGTATAGAAAAGCCCTCAGCTTAGCAGTAGCATCCTTTTGGCCACCAATGAATGGTGCCGAGTGGATAACACGGAGCCAAAGGGATTTCGCCGGATGTTCAACTACACCCCTGTCAGCGCAGATAAACTCATCGCCGGACGCCATTTCGGCAAGCGCATCACCATCACCCCCCAAGCCGAACCCATCTGGAATGAACTCGTTTGCCTTGCCAATCGAGGTAACTACTGGGCCCAGATGAGCGTCAATGGCGTCAAGCAGTTGGCAGCGGGCCGCCTGAGCCAGAAAAATATTTTCGTCAAGCCTGGTTGCACCCATCGTGGGGGAACTGAGGAATTTGTGATCATCCTGCCTGGATGTCGGGTTACGACAGAAAAGCTACCGGACGACACCTATAAGTTGCTGCACTTTCAGGCAGACTTAAGTTACGGGGATTTGATTGAGGAGCGGCTGGCGCCGGGGCTATATGGTGCAACGTTTAATGAAGGGCGTTGGAGCGCAAACCTTCGTAAAAATGGTGAGGTGGATAAGCGTCCTCAACGTGTCATTGCTATTGGGGACAGTGGCTATTCGCTTCCCGGCGATGCGGTAAAATCTGCAGCCGATACCCTTTCGGGGAGCGGTTCTATAGCGAATGTTTCCGGCGGGGCGCGATCTATAAAGTTCGCTGGCCCTGGTGGTGGCTTCGATTTACATTTCACGCCGGGTAGCAAGCCTATTGGAGGGTTGGTTCGGTATAGAAGTGCCATAAACCCATTGGGAAATGAGCGCCTTCATGAGTCCGCACTGCTGCTTGCGCGAACTATGTACATGGCGAAGGATGTGCAGGATGTGCGTTGGATTTCAGAGTTTGGTGGTTCTGGTGTCCTTACTCAGGCGCTGCAAATACTTGCAGACAGGAAAGTTAAGCTTAATGGGCACACGGCATTTATGTATCGGCCGAGTACTTCTCCCAATGAAGCTCTGAAAGCGATGCATGGGGTTGAAGGGTTAGAATTGGACCGTAAAGTCAAAGATTCCAATGCGCTTGACTATATTGGGAATCGCGACAACCTCCGAATGATTAGAGAGCGTCGCCTGAAAGAAGAGGGTACCTATACCTTGCTTCATAAGGCGACGGATACAGTGTGTGCGGGTGTTACTGTACACAATGCTGTAGGTTTTGTCGCAGGTGCTGCCGGTCTGGCAGGGCTGGCAGTAAGCGCTCCGGCTGCGGGTTCCTTTCTGGCTGTGTTGGGCGCTGCGGCTGGTGTTGCAGGAGCAGCAGGTAAGCTTGGGAAGCAAGCGCTAAAGGCTTGGGCACCCCGAAAGTATAATGAAGTAGCGAGTAAACTCTGATGCTAGATGCGATCAAATATTCTTCACTGGAGTTGAGAAAGCACGAAGGGCAATGTGTGCCGCGAGGTCCTTCAATTGAGCGGGCAAAAATTGAGCGTGTACATCTGCCTTTATGCACATTAGAGTTTCGTGCGCCGCGCCACGCTCCTTCCCGACGCTTCCCGGCTGAAGAGTACAAGCTTCGGACTTATTATAGCCTTGACCATCTCACCTCAATCGGAGGCTCGCTTGTTCCCAGTGACAGTTGGCGAAAAGTAAGCATTTGCTGGAGGCGCTGGGCGTTTTATGGCCCTTGGTTTACGGGGTACATGGGAGATGTTGGTTTCTCGGTAAAGATCATTGGAACCCGGGAAAGAAGCACCAAGTTTAACCTTCTCTTTCCTTCGGCTTTGGAGGTGGCGATACAGGGCTATCTTACCTCTCGTTATGGGCATAAAGTCTATGACCGGCGTGAGCGCTCGCTGTACTATCTGGCGCCGGTCGATTGGCTTCCTATTAACACCATGCCGGTTCCAGCAGTACAACTGGATGTCATTGAGAATCTCACGCGAGTTATCCACTGCCGCAAGTTATTCTTTCCAGTATCTAAAGATCGCTTGGCAGTTGTAACGTTTGACTACAGTCAAAGCTGTGCCGGAAAGAGGGAGACTGTAGATGCAAAAATCAGTCCCCAGCCGATGCTTAGCCTTATTGAAAGTATAGTTTCAAGTCTTCGAATGATGCCGAAACCTGAATTCCAGGCCGAGATTGATGAGGCCAGGGCTGCATGTACGGGAATCTATTCAGTATCGCCTGAATGCAAACCGTTCAAATGGCCAGCAGACGTAGACCGGGACGGCTTAAGTATTCTCGAATACAGGGAAGGCCGCTATCAGGATTGACTCGCGACCTTGGTCGCCGTCTCATTGCCATAGTGGCCCCTGGGGCTTACGATTTTGAATGCTCCCGAGAACCACTTGGCAATTCGGGACTAAGGCTTGTCGCCGGCGCCGCAGTTATGACCTGCTTCACGGTGCCGTTTTCTTTCTTCCAATAGTGTACCTAGGTGGTCCCGCCTGTGACGGTATTACGCCGCCCACAGCGTAAGTCGGCCCTAACTCACTACTGAGTTGTCGGTTGATGGGTAAAACTTGCCAATTCTTAAGAAACTACCTTAGCTTTACTTGAGAACTGATTGGCAAACGTAGAAAAAGTTCCCTCCCTGGCGCGCAAGTATGACTTGCTTCACGGCGCCGACTCCCCCCTTGCAATAAAGTTCCGCGACCGGGCCTTCCTCCGGTGGCGCCGCCTGTGCGGCGGTTGGCAAATTCAAATTTTGACTGGCAGCGGAACGCGATGAAGTCTGAAGTAACTGGGCGAAAATCATTCAGAAATGCACTTGCGGCACTGAAGTATTCAGTGCGGTGGCTGCTGTCAGTTGCATTACTGCTGACTTCGGGGCAGGCGTTGGCTGCCTATACCAACATGTGTGTGGTTGGCGAGCAGAACCCGCCGAGTAATCTTGTGCAGGTAACCGAGGGGTTCTGTTTTCTGTGTAGCTACGGCTACGTGGATGTGGAAATCACTAACCCCTACCGCCAGGGTACCAATGCGGCGGATGGTGATGAGCCCTATGAAACCCAGGATGTAACCGAGTGTTATAACCCCCCGGGACCGGGTGGAAACATCTGCGTAACCGCCACTCAGAGCCGTCGTAACTCAGACTACGGCTCCTCCAATCCGTCCTTGCGCTTCGATACCAATACTAATGACCTGGTCATCAATCTGAGCGATGGCCTGGAATATTACGCTACTGAAGGTGCGAATATCCCTGGTGGTGGCAGCGTAGCGGCCAGTGGCAGCACCATTAATATTCGCAATATGGCAGATCTGGCTCCCGGTGATACGCGCACTGTACGTGTCTATGTGCACCGCCCCAATGACAGGGAGGGTCTGTATGGCGCTAACCCCACTGCCACAGCATCTATCAATTACCGTATGGCCGATGGCTGTAATGACGACCCGGGGCAGCGTTATAACTTTCGGAATAATGGCTGGTATGACAACTACAGCTGTAGTTCCTCAAGTTGTAGTGGTGATCTGAACAATCCGCCCACCGATTTTTGGGATGACTATAGTCAGCCTCTTGCTCAGGACACTCGCAATGTGAATGTCTTCAGCCCGCAAATCCAGTTGAACAAGCAGGGCTGGAACTACGACAGTGGGCAGCGCGAAGGCACGCGCAGTGATCGGGTCTATGGTCATAACGACGATGACATCGTCTGGCGTATCAATATCAGCAACACCGGTGATGCGGATCTTCAGGACTTGCGTGTCGATGATGTATTGAACCGTGCCGATATCATGGACGCTAACTATGTGTGTCCCACGGCGGATGCGGCCAATGCGATAGCTAGTGCTAATGGCGTGCTTCCCGGCGGGTCCACCTGTGTTTCTACGGACGCGTTAACCGGTACTGTACTTCAGGATTTTGAGGTGGCCGATCCATTTGGTCAGCACACCTCGGTCAATGATATCAGTCCTGCCTATGTTGATAACGATAACGACACCGCCGACATTCGTAATGGCAGCACGATTAATCTCTATATCGTGGGCAAGATTCACAGTGATGCTGCCTGTACCAATGCCGAGCTGATCAATACTTTCCAAGACGTGCAGTTCGGTTGTGAAGCGCAACCCGGACCGGGCGGCATTGACTCCGGTGAAACGGAAACGGCGGTGCTAAATGCACGCTATGGCCTGGACGCCGGCACCAATGCGCTGCGCGTTGAGCGCCAGCTGACCGGTGTTACCGGTAGTGGTCCCGTAGGTATGCGCGGTCTGATGACCATTACCCTGCGCAACGAAGGCCGCGGCACCGTCTGGTTTGATCCGGGTATGGCCTGGCATCTGAATGACGAGTTGCCCTCTGAATACGTGGTTGATCCGAGCTTTGAGCCCACCATCGAGAACGCATTCTCCCTGTACGGTAGCTATGAAGGGCGTGTCGATACCCTGGAGTGGGTGAATGCCAATGGTCCCATTCCGGGCACTTCTGGCAATGAAGCCGACTATCTCAATAACTCCAATCCAGAATTTAAGCTGACCAGCAGCTCTACGGACTCCGATGCCGACCAGGCAGAGGAAAGCACCGGCCTGATGCGTCATGGCGACGTGATCGTGATCCGATTCGCCGTGGTGATGAAAGACAAGGATTACTTCGACCGCGCTGCGGATCTGGATGTTCTTGAGGAGCTGCCAACCATAGACCTGAATGCAAGGCCGGAGCCGACCGACCCGGATCTGGGTTCTTTCTCCGCCCTGGATAATACCCTTACCGTGCAGATGAAAACGCTGTGTGATGCACAGGGTGTACAGCAATCCACCATGACCGGCAATGGTCTGAACGACACTTTTGCCGCGAATGATGCGGGCACACCGGTAGATTTTTCCCCGGAAGAGCTTGATGTAAACATCAACGAGCCCACGTTTATCATCACCGATGATCGCTCCCAGACTACGCCGCTGTCCGTTACCGTGACCAACCGAGGCGGTGACGAGGCGCGGGATTTCAGTGTATTTATCAGTTTTGGTGCGACCATTAATGTGGTCAGCAGTAGCGCGCCTGCCGGTTTCAGCTGTGCACAGACCAGTATTACTCAGACCAGTGTCGACGGTAACGGCCGTCCAATGGGACACCCGGATCCCTACAAGGTTTGGGCTGTGAATCCGGCTCCCGATCAAGTCAACAAGATGCACATGCTGTTGCCCAGCGATGGCACTGTGTATCAGTGTCAGCCCACGGGTTCGCAATTGAATGCTGCGTTGGCAGCAGGCAGTAGTGCGACCTTTAATTTCGAGGTCAACAAGACTAATGACTCTGCGGGGATTCTCGCGGACGACCTGACTTTCCGCGCGGACGTGGTGGGTGAAATTTTCACTCTTAGCGATTTCACCATTGCGGGTACCCAGGTCAATTCCTTCACTGAGAATGTCGATCAAGTAGCTGATGGAGGTAATAGAAGCATTTCCTCTATCACCATCAATAATCCCACCGCGATAGCTAACGGCAATCCCCTCTGGTTCCCGGTGCCGGGCAGCACGGACAATGTCCGTAGCGATGGCGAAGTGGATCGCGGCAACCTCTACTCCCTGGACGCGCACTGGTCGCGCGGCATCGGCTTTAACCTGAAGAAAGACCAGGTAACCGCGGGTGATACCGGTTCCGGCAACTATGGTGGTGTACCGGATCTCGGGGTCTGTAACGAAAATACTACGAGCGTCACTAGCGCTGCTGCCGGCACCTTCTCCGGCCAGACCAAGTCTGCAGAACACGTACAGATCGGTGAAGAATGTACCGTGCGTATCCAGACTGGTGGCTGGTTCGGTTTCGACTCCCGCGGTTTCAACTTTATCGGTGTGCGCGATATCCAGGTTCTGGATCAGATCCCTAACGGCCAGAGCTTTATCTCCAGTACCGTGCCGCTGGTGACCCCGCAAATCTTCGGTGCGACCCAGGCACCCAATGATCCGTCGACGTCGGCGCTGGGCGAACTCACTCCGTTCGGTTGGCGTTTCACCGGTAACCAGAACTCCGGTTACAGCGGTGCGCCCGACGAGGGCACCTATATTGTTGATATCGACGAGTGGTTTACCATCAATGCCACCAGTCGAGTCCTCAACAAACTGCAGAACAACCGGGCCGCGCCCAACGCGCACGGCCTTAATAGTGCCAACATTCTGGATTCCTCGTTTAAAGGCATCTTCTTCAATAACAACACTGGTGATTGGGAAACCTACGAATTCGGTAGCTATGGCGGTGGCGAAACCGTCGGTTATCCGAAAGAGCCCATCCGCCGTGTCGATGTGGTGGTTACCGAGCCCCGCATCGAAGTTGTGAAGGAAATCTGTGCGGCGTCTGACTTCGACAATGGCACCGGATCCTGTGGCGCTGGCTGGACCAGTGATTACCAGGGCGCAGTCACTACCAACGACTATATTTACCGACTTACTGTCACCAGCGAAGCGGCTGCGGATGGTCATCCGCGCCCGCCGGTATATGACCTGACCGTTGAAGATACCCTGCCGGATCTGTTGTTTATCGAAGATCTCGACAGCGACGGTATCGACAACGACGGTGATGGCACCACGGACGAGCCTGGAGAAGAGGGCGTCATCGTTGGCAACGTGATGAACGACGGTAATCCGACCACCATCACTTTCTCCCATACCCAGGGTGCTGACGGCACCGGTCTGCGTCGACTCGAATCCGGTGCCAGTGTGCACATGTACTATCGTGTGGACCCGGATGATCGCATCGCCCCGTCTGAAACCCTGACGAATAACGTACAGGTTACTTACTACGACTCTCTTGAAGGCAGCGGCAACGACCACGGTAACCAGACTGTGGTTACTCCGGGCAGTGGCGAGCTGGGCGGTGCGCGTATCTATCCGGTCACCGGTGATACCGATACCGAAGCGCAAGCTTCCATGACCTTCAGCGAACCGACCACCGAGCCGAAAACCATTACCGCCTTGTCGGAAACTCCGCTGGCGGGTAGCGGCGTACAGCAGGTAAAAATCGGCGAGGAAATCGAATACACCCTTACCGCGGAACTGCCAGTAGCGCAGCTTCGTGCACTCACGGTTACCGATGAATTGCCTGCGGGAATGATGTGTGCGGATGCGCCCACGATTGACCTCACCAACGATGCCCCCTGGAGCGCGGCCGGTTTCAAACGTCCCGATCTCAGTGATGTTGGGGATGTCACGCCGATTTGTTCCGACAATCAGGTGCAGTGGTCTTTCGGGGATGTGGTACTTACCAACCCGTCGTCGGACCGGGATCCGAACCGCTTCACTTTTGAACTGAAATTTATCGCCCGTGTACAGAATAGTGCAGACAACAACGATACTGATTCTCTGATTAACGGTGTGCCGGCGACTAACGCCACGCTGGAATGGCGCGACGAAGGCGGCACCGATAACAGCCTGGATTACGGTCAGGTGGAAGTTCAGGTGACTGAGCCGCTGATCGCGCTGACCAAAAGCTGGGATGCACCGAGCGGTGATATTGATGCAGCAGATACCATCATCATTACCCTGACCGCCACCAACAACGGTACCGCGAGCGCCTATAACCTGCGTATTCTGGACGATCTGCTCGATAGCGAGATGACATTTGTACCCGGCAGTGTTGAGGGTGCCAATGTGCCGGATAGCGTGGATACCACCACCTTCGGTGCAAACCAGCCGGTATTTGTTTGGAATCCAGAAAACCCGCTGGCGCCGGGCGACAGCCGCGAATTCACCTTCGAGGTGACCGTGGATGACTCTGCCCAGCCACACCAGCAGCTGGAAAATACTGCGGAAGCAGTCTGGACCTCACTGCCGGGACAGGGTACTGCGCTGAACCCCGCTGGCCAGATTGGTGTAGATGGCGCGGCAGATGGCCAGCGTATTGGTGTGCTTCCCCACGCTGACGATGCGATCAATGACTACGAAACCAACAGCGAAACCGTCGATGCCATTGTGGCCGGATTGGCGCTGCTGAAAGAGGATGTCACCGAAAACGGCACCACCCCGGAATCCCGCGCCATCGGCGCACACCGCACCTTCCGCCTGGATATCAGCCTGCCGGAAGGCGTGACGGAAAATGTGGTAGTGACCGACACCATGTCCGCGGGCTACGCCATCGCCGATCCTGCACACGGCTATGAAATCCGCTGTGAATATGGCGGCACTCCCACGATCCGCACCATCAACGACCAGGCGCCGGATACCGCCTGTGGACAGTTTGCCGGTGCACTGCCGCAAAACGGTGACACAGGGGTTCTGACCTGGAATATCGGCAAGGTCGAGACCGAAACCGAAGACGACACCGGTGACGGCGCCACCAATGCCATCGACCCGGTTATCCACATCTACTATGTCGCCCGTATCGAGAATACCGGTACTGTGGTTGCCGGCACCGCGCTTTCCAACAGCGCGGAGCTGGATTACCTGAACGCGCCGAGCACGCTGAGCGATGATGCCGGCCCCATTGAGGTGGCTGAACCGGCACTGACGGTAACCAAAACCGCGAGTGCCGCGAGTGCGGTCAGTGGTGATCTACTCGATTACACCATCGAGATTACCAACGCCACCGGTGCGAATGTTTCCACCGCATACGACGTCAATATCGCAGACCTGCTGCCAGAGCAGCTGCGTCTGGACAGTGCGACCGTTAACGGTGCCGACTATATGCCGGGCACGCGTGCCGACGGTGCGTTTGTGTGGGGGCGTGAGAATGGCGACAACAGCCTGGATATCGCCCCCGGTGAAACCCTCACGCTGATTTACAACACCACAGTACTGTCCGCATTCGGTAGCGAGATCGAAAATATTGTGCACGTCGACTGGACCTCACTGGATTACGGTGTGCCCGGTCAGGATAGCTATCCCGGTGATTACCAGCGTCATGGCGAGGGTTGCCCGGATACTGTCGCACCGAACGAATACTGCACCTTTATCAATGAAACCGTAGCCACCCAGGACAGCACCGACTTCAGCAAAACTGCCGTCTCCGATGCCTGGGGTGCGGCAGATCGCGCGCGTATCGGTGATACCGTGCAATACACCCTGAATCTCGGTATCCAGCCCGGCATTACCCGCAATGTTGTAGTGACCGACGAACTGCCAGCGGGACTGGAGCTGGTTTCGGTCGATAGTATCGATTGTGGTATCAACGGGTTTACCTGTTCCCAGGCCCCGATCGAGCCCGCACCCGGTGCGACTGGCACACTGCAGTGGCAGCTGGGAGATATCGATGCGGAAAGTGATTCCACTCCGCCGTTCACCATCGTTTATACCGCTGTGGTGCTCGACGACGAGACCGTATTCCCGGCGGGCAGCGGTGAAATTGAGCGTGCAAACAGCGCCGAGTTGACCTATGACGGTGCCACAGATCTGCTGGATGATCAGGCCAGTATCTGGGTCGTACAGCCGAACGTCACCAACCTGCAGAAAACCGATTCCCGCTCCGGCGTTACCAGCCCGCACACGGTTGTGGATATCGCCAACGAGGTGATGAATTTCCGCCTGCAGGCGCAGAATACGGGCGGTGCGCCGGCCTACGGTATGGTGATTGCGGATACCCTGAATATCGACCCGGCCAACCCGGAGTTCAATGAGGGCACTGTCAATGTCACCCAGGTACTGATTAACAATGTAGCCGCGAACTACACCCACACGGTGAATGCGGGCATTATCGAATTTACCCTCACCGATGTAGTCCCTGAAAGTGCGACCATCCAGATCGATTACGAAGTCGGTCTGAACCTCGATATTCCCAGCGGCCACACCTGGTACAACCGCTTCCATATCGATAAGTACGTTTCCAACGATATCGACGGCACCAGCAGCCGCCTGTACGAAGGTACTTCGCCGGCCTGTGAATCTACGCTGTCTGCAAACTGCTTCCAGCTGATGACCTCGGTGGCAGATCCGGAAGACCTGACGCTGCAATTGATGGAACCCACCGATGGCCGCGCGCCGATCGGAGAACCGATCAGCTATCGCATCACGGTTCCGGCGAGCCCCATAGCCAGCTCCACCCTGGCGGATGTGCAGGTAGAAAATACCCTTCAGGGCCGCGATACAGTGATTGTGCTGGATACGGTCACCATCGGTGGTAATCCGATTACCGTTCCAGACGGCGAGGTATTTACCATCGATGTGGGCGATATTCCGCCCAACGAGGTGCGTGAAATTGTGTTCACCGGTTGGGTTGCCAATGTTGACGCTGCCCAGTCCGGTCAGACCTACGATATCAGCGCCACCTACACCTACGACGAAGCCGGTGTAGTTACCGAAATGGGTGGCCAGTCTGCGACGGTCACCATTGTTGAACCGGAGCTGGCATTGACCCAGAGCGCGGTCAACCAGAGCGGTAACCCCGAACCGGTGGCTGGCGATGTCTATCATTTCACCCTGCAACTCGCCGAGCAGGGCGCGAACGGTTCCGACGCTTACGATCTTTCCGTACTGGAAGAGCTCAGTATTGGCTGGGCCTATGAGGCGGGCAGCGCAACCTTTAACGGTGTGTCGATTGCCGAACCGGTAATTACTGGTGACGGTATCGATACCGCACAGAGCCTGACTTGGGATGCCGCAGCCAACACCGATATTCCCGTCGGTGAAACCCGGGCACTAGAGTTCGACGTGCGCGTGCTGGATAGCGTGCTCGCCGGCCAGGAACTGACTGGCAGCACCACGGTGCAGTGGACCAGTCAGGCGGGCGCGCCTGAGCATGTGGAGCGCGATGGTTCCGACATGCCAGATGCGACCGCGTTGAATAATTACTTCCTCGGTCCGGAGCAGCTGCCACCGCTGGCAATTAACAACACGGCGACACTCGAAAAGAATGTCATCAGTGAAACCGCGCCGCTCAATGACGGCGAACTGCGTATCGGTGACCTGGTGACCTACGAGCTGCGTCTCGGTGCGCAGCGCGGCACCTTGCCGAATGCGATTGTCACCGACACCCTGCCAGAAGGCATGGTGTTTGTAGATACCGTTTCCATCGCTGCGGACGGCATGACCTACGACCTGGGTCAGGAGCCAATGGCTGAGGCGGCAGGTGACATCACCTGGAATTTCGGTTCCCTGGTGAATACCGCCGGTGACGAACTGGTAATTACCTACCGCTCGCGTGTACAGCGCGATGTTCTGCCGCTGAATGCCGCCAGCATCGAGATGCGCAACGCGGCCAGCTTCCAGTTCGATACCGCTGCCGGTCCCAGCACCCCGCTGCTGGCGGAGCAGGTCCTGAACCTGCTGCAACCGGATCTGGAATTTGCTCTCACGGCGACCCCCGACGGTACCGTGGCGCTGACGCCGGACCAGACAATCACCTTTACCGCCACCATTACCAATAACGGTACTGCACCGGCATACGACATAGTGCTGCGGGATGTGATTCCGGTTGGTATGCGCAAGGCTGGCGTGGAAACTGTTTCCGTCAACGGCAGTACAACTAATCCGCTGCAGCCGACCTTCGATACGGCTACCGGTGAAACCGTGTGGAATTTTGCCAATGAAATTCCCGCGGGCGATGTACTCGAGGTGGTCTACCAGGTAACCACCGACAGTGACCTCGCAGCCGGTTTGCAAATCGGTAACAACGCCTTTATCGAGTGGTATTACTCCTTCGGTGAAAGCGAAATTCCCGAGGGCGCGGTGCTGGATAACCGCCAGCCCTACGGCCCCAGCGATGCGGTGAGCGTGCTGTTCAGTACGCCGGATGCGCAGCCGCTGCAGATTGCTGTTGAACCGACCACCCGCGAGCAGGCGTCCATCGGCGAGCCGTTCGTCTATCGCCTGACCATTCCGGCGGTGGGTGCGTTGCACGATGTCGCGATCCTGATGGATCTCGCGGATTCCGGTATTGATCCGGTGGATCTCGCCTTCGTGGAAGCCACGCAGGTATCCGGCAATATCGCGTTTAATCCACAGGGTTCCGTCGACGGTGGGTTGCTGACCATTGTGGATAACGCCACCGGTATCGATATCGAAGCGGGCAGTGAAGCGGTGATTGATGTCACCCTGCGTCTGCGCGATACCGATCAGAACCAGTTCGGGAACTCCTTTAGCTCCCGCGCCAGTTACAGCTACAGCTACGCCAACGATGATCCGGATGCGGGTCGCGGTACCGGTGAGGTCAGCGAATACTCCGCGCCCATCGAAGTTGTCGAGCCCTACGAGCTGGTGATGACCAAAACCGGCGATGCACAGATTCAGTCCGGTCTCGCCGGACGCTTCACTCTGGATGTGCACAACCGCGGAACCGGTCCGGCTTGGGACCTGACCGTAAGGGATTTCCTGCCCAGCACTGAACAGGGCGGCATGTGTGAGACACCGCCGGCAAACTTCACCGCCTCGGTTGTGGATGCCGGTGGCAATGCCGTGGCAACCCTGAGTGAGGGCAGCGATTTCACCACGGTATTTGATGCGGAAAACTGCACCCTGACGTTTACCACCAGCGGTGCCGCTGCGGCACTGCCGGCGGACCATCACCTGCAGTTTGCCTACGATGCGTGGCTGGATGAGAACACCGTCGACGGCACCGCGCTGGACAATGTGGCCGGTGCCGAGCGCTGGTACAGCTGGGACAGCACTGGCCCGGACGCGCGTATTTACGAGCGCACTTACGCGGCCGATCCGCCCGATGGCACCCCGTCTGTGGAAGACCACGAAGATGTATTTACCGTGATCGCCGCAGTGCCGAGCGTGCTGTTTGAAAAGGTTGTGGAAAATATCACCTCTACCGAGAGCCCTGCGACCACCGCGACACCGGGCGATGTATTGCAGTACACCCTGACCCTGCGCAACCTCAGTGATCTGGATGTGGATAATGTTTCCATTACCGATGAGCTGGATCGACTGAATGCGCCGGCGCTGTTCGTACCGGGCACGCTGCAACTCATCACCGCGCCTGCCGGTGCCGACAGTTCCGCGACCAACGCCGCAGGCGGTGCCAACGGCTCCGGTCTGGTCGACGTACGCGATCTGACCCTGGGCGCTGCGGGTAGCGGCAGCGAAGAAGTACAGCTGGTGTATCAGGTGCAGTTGATCAATGTGATCGACAGCGCGTCCGCGGTACTCAATCAGGCCCAGGTACAGTTGCCCGGCCAGCCGTTGATCGACAGTGACGATCCGAATATCAACGGCGCTGCAGATCCGCAGGTAGCTGGCGACGAGGACCCCACCCGCGTGATCATCGAATCCGCACCGGTGTTCAAGGTAGAGAAAACCTCCGAGGATCTCACCGGCGAGCCGGACAGCCTGATGCCGGGCGATACCCTGCGCTACACCATCCGCGTGGAAAACATCGGTAACGAGAACATGCTCGAGGCCAGCCTGCGCGACCAGGTGCCTGCCAACACCGTGTATGTTGCCGGTTCCACCACACTGAATGGCGCGGCGCTGGAAGACATCGACGGCAGCACGCCGCTGGCGCAGACGTTGGTTATCCCGTCTCCCGATGCCGAAGAAGGTCAACTGCTGGCAGACCCGGATGCGTCCGGCAGCCAGGCCGCGATCATTACCTTTGATGTGACCATCAATGACGTCAACGACGGCACCGTGATTTCCAACCAGGGCTTCGCCAATGGCCTCGGCGCCGGTGGTGAAAATATCGCGGTGGATGAGCAGCCTTCCGATGATCCCACCACGGAAGTTGCTGACGATCCCACCATCGACATCGTCGGTAATGTGCCGCTGCTGCGCGTGCAGAAAACCGTCGAGTTGGCGGTGGATAACCTGACCTCCGGTATCGTCGATCCGGAAGACGTGCTGCGCTACACCATCACCATCAGCAACATGGGTGGCAAGGATGCGACCGAGGTTCGTCTTGTGGACCTGGTACCGGAGAACACCACCTATGTTGCCGACAGCACCACCCTGAATGGCCTGGCGGTGGCGGACAATGGTGGCGAGTCGCCGCTGGTGGCCGGTCTGCCGGTCAGCAGTGACGATCTGACCCCGCCGATGCCCGCGGATGGCGAGGGTGTGATCACTACCGCACAGACCGCCACCATCGTGTTCGATGTGATGGTCAATGCGGATACCGAGCGCGGCACCATCATCAGCAACCAGGGCAGTGTTTACAGCCTCGAGCTGCCGCTGACCCTGTCCGATGCGGATGGCAACAGCAGCAACGGCGCCCAGCCCACCGAGGTGGTGGTGGGTGATGCACAGCAGCTGTCCATCACCAAGGAAGTAGCCGTGGTCGGTGGCGGTGCCGCCGAGTCAGGTAAGGTGCTGGAATACATCGTGCGTGTTACCAACATCAGTGCGGTACCCGCGAGCCTGGTGAGCATTTACGACGACCTGCTCACCGCCGGTGAAGGGGTACTTACTTACGTGGAAGACTCTGCGCGCCTGAATGGCCAGCCCGATGGGGTGATGGTCGACGGCCCGCTGATCACTGTCGACTACAGCACCAGCTACGGCGACCTGGAACCGAGCGAAACCATCACCCTGCGCTTTGAAGCCAAGCTGGGCGAAAACCTGGCGATGGGTTACACGGTGCTCAATACCGCACAGGTGAAATGGAATGACCCACCCGCGTACAACGAAGCTACGGTCGCCATCGATATCGGTGGTACCCCGGGTATCGCCAACCTGAGTGGTTACCTGTGGCACGATGTGAACTTCAGTGAAACTGCCGACAGTGAAGAGCGTCTGCTCAGCAACTGGACCGTGGACCTGTACTTCAACAACGCGTTTTTGGAAACCGTACAGAGTGACGAGAACGGCTACTTCCAGTTCGCCGGCCTGGTGCCGAACATGGATGGCGCGGATATGGCGGGCGCGAATTACGAGTTGCGCTACTCGGCCCCGAATGCCGTGGAGTCCACCGCGTCTTTGGGTATCGCCAGCTCCGACTTCACCAACGGCCCGCAGGAGATCCGCGAGATCTACATCGGTTCCGGTGCCAACCCGCAGAACCTGAATCTGCCGATTACCCCCAACGGTGTCATCTACGATTCCGTCGTGCGTGCGCCCATCGCCGGTGCCCGCGTGCGTATGCTGCAGGCATCCAGTGGCCAGGCGCTGCCGGACAGTTGTTTCGAAGATCCGGCGCAACAAAACCAGGTGACACTGCCCGGCGGTTACTACAAGTTCGATCTGAACTTCAGTAGTGCGGCCTGTGCCATGAATACGGATTACCTGATCGAAGTGGAAGTGCCGAACGAAGACTATATGTCTGGCCCGTCCCAGATCATTCCGCCGCAGACCGGAATCGAAACCGGCGCCTTCGATGTCAGCGCTTGTCTCGGCAGTGCTTCAGACCTGATTCCGGGTACCCCGAATCACTGTGAAATACAGCTCTCTGAATTGCCGCCGCCCATCGATATGGATGCGCGTTCCAGCGAAACGGATTACTACCTGCGTCTGAACCTGGATGACACCAACCAGCCGGGCAGCAGCCAGCTGTTTAACAACCACATTGCCCTGGATCCGCTGCTGGAAGGCGCGCTGGCGCTGACCAAGACCTCGGCCATGACCAATGTGACCCGCAGCCAGCTGGTGCCGTACACCATTACCTTTACCAACACCATGGCGGTGCCGCTGACCGACCTGCAGCTGGTGGATTACTTCCCTGCGGGCTTCAAGTATGTGGCCGGCTCCGCAAACCTGGACGGTGTACCGGTAGAGCCGGAAGTGAACGGCCTGCAATTGCAGTGGCCGCACCTGCGCGCCGAAGGTGAGCAGACCCGCACCATGAAACTGTTGCTGGTGGTGGGTTCCGGTGTGGGCGAAGGCAAGTACATCAACCGCGCGCGCATGTTCAACGAACTCTCCGGCCAGCAGGCTTCCGGTGAGGCGTCTGCTACCGTGCGCGTGGTTCCCGACCCGACCTTCGACTGTACCGATGTGATCGGCAAGGTGTACGACGATAAGAACCTCAACGGTTACCAGGACAGCGGTGAAGGCGGTGTAGCCGGAGCGCGCGTGGTGACGGCGCAGGGCCTGCGTGCCACCACCGATGCCCACGGTCGTTTCCACATCACCTGTGCGGCAGTGCCGAACCCGGATCGCGGCTCCAACTTCGTACTGAAGCTGGACGACCGCAGTCTGCCGAGCGGCTACCGCCTGACCACGGAAAACCCGCGGGTAGAGCGCGCCACCCGAGGCAAGATGCTGGAGTTCAACTTCGGTACCAGTCTGCACCGCGTAGTGCGCCTGGACCTGGCGGAAGCGGTATTCGAGCCCGGTTCCACAGAGCTGCGTCCGCAGTGGCATTCGCGCACGGAACTGCTGCTGGAAAAACTGCAGGATGCACCTTCCGTACTGCGTCTGTCTTACCTGGCGGAGAATGAAGATCCGGCACTGGTAGACGCGCGCCTCGAAACCATCAAGGCACGTATCGCGGAAGACTGGGCAGCACTGGATTGTTGCTACCCGCTCAATATCGAAACCGAAATATTCTGGCGTAGAGGAGCGCCGCCCAGTCGGGGCGGGCTGCTCGATGGCCTTAAACGCAGTGTCGATCGCGCATTAGGAAACGATGGCGATCAGGGAGGATTCCATTGATGTTCCGTCCTTCTAACCGAGTTTTTAAATTGAAGCGAATGATCCAACCCGGTTGTGCGTTTGCCATTGTTCTCGCCAGTAGCGTATCCGTGTTTGCACAGGATGCGACTACCGAGAATGCTGCTGAGACGGGCGCTGCAGACAGCGGTGCCTGGTGGCAACTGATTCCCGGCCTGTCCCCGGGTGTCGAGAGCAACGGTGAATACAGTGAGAAACCGCTGGGCAGCAATACCGAAACCACCCTGATTCCCGCAGCCGGCCAGCTGTGGGTACAGGACGCGGAAGCGTTTATCGATCCGCAGGAACCGGTGCTGGAAACCGACGTGCTCCCGCCGCTGGTGTACAGGGAAGTCGACGATGAGATCGCTCCCGAGCTGGTGGAAGAACTGCAGGAAAAACTCGCTGAACTGGAAGACGCACACGAGCTGCAGCTGATCTTTAGCGGCCACACCGACAGTGATCCGCTGAGCGAAGATCAGTTGGCGACCTTTGCTGACAAGGAAGCCTTTACCGGCGCACGGGCGCAGCTGGTGGCGGAATATTTCCAGACCGCGCTGGAGCTGCCGGAAGAAGCGGTAGTGTTTGAAGGTCGCGGCGACAGCGAACCGCTGACGGAAAATATCACCGAAAAAGGCCGCGAGCTGAATCGCCGCGTTGAGGTGAAACTGCGCTATTTCGAGCTGGATCAGGAGGCCCGCGATGCCCAGCGTCGCGCCGAAGCGGCCCAGCTGAACCGGGTGCAGGTCTGCCGTCAGGAAACCGTGTGTAAGCTGCGCTACACCGCGGGCTCCGACAAGCGTGCGCGCCTGAAAAACCTGGTGTCTCCGCTGCGCCTGCAGCCGGGACAGGTGGATCTGCCGATGCCGTTTGTGCGCCGCATTCAGGAAGTGCGCAACACATTGCTCGATAAGCCGAATCTCACTATTCACTTTGTTGGCCACACCGACGGCAAGCCGCTGCCGGAAGGTCCTGCAGAACTCTACGACGATGAGATGGCGCTGTCCCGTGCCGAAGCGCGTCGCGTAGCGCTGGCGGTGGCCGATCAGCTGAATATGCCGGGCTATATGGTGACTAGCAGTGGCAAAGGTTCTACCCAGCCCATCGCCGCCAATGACACCGCCAAGGGCCGCGCCCTGAACCGTCGTGTGGAAGTGGAATTCTGGTACGACGACCTGCTGGAAACGGCCGCAGATGGTTTGCAGGCCTGTCCGGAGTCCGCCGCTGCGGAAACCATTACCATTGCGCACGAATCCCCCACCGGCGATGTGCCGCCCATCTTCCTCGACAGCGGTGAACCGCAGATCACCAGCGCACAGCTGGCGCAGATGCAGCGCATGATGGATGAGGTTTCCGGCAAACAGAATGTGCGCCTGAGCTTTATCGGCTACAGCGACAACGAGCGCATGGAACGCCGTGAGGCGATGGTGTACGGCGACGATGTCGGCCTCTCCTCGGCACGCGCGGAGAAAACCATGCGCGCGGTGCAGCAGCACCTCGGCCTGGAAGACGAGCAGGTGGAATTTGAAGGCCGCGGCTTTGTGGAATCCAAAGACGTGGTACAGACCGGCTTTATCCACATGGATGGCGCGCGGGTAGAAGTGCAGGTGCTCTATGACGAACTCGCGGTACTCGCGGAAAAGGATCGCCTGGAGATCGAGCGCATTCAACAGGAGGCCGAGGCCCATAACCCCTACGCCCTCAACCTGATGCGTATCACCGTGGATGGTGCGCCCGAATACGACCCCCACAAAAATTCCGCCGACCTGCAGCGCTGTACCGACGTGGCTCTGGAAAACGCCAATATCCAGTTCCGCTTCGACAACCAGACCATGCAGCCGCGCCTGAACGTGACCGCTTTCCCGAGCACTATCCGCTATGCGGATGATCCGGAAACCGAGATCGCCGACAGCCGGGTACAGTTCAAGCGCTACACCAACTACCCGTCCTTTATCACTCGCGCGGAAGTGCGCGTGTTCGAGGAGGAACAATCCCTGCGCGATGAACCCATTGCGGTGGTCACCCTCGACCAGAACGGTGAGGGCAGCTGGGATGCGGGCTTTGAGGAATACCAGGCGCCGCTGAAAAAACTGAAATACGTACTGCGGGTATACGACTGGAAACAGCGTTTCGACGAGACCCGTGCGCAGACCCTGTGGATTGTGGATAACTTCGAACCGCAACTGCAGGAAACCACCACCGAGAAAGAACTGCTGGTGGGCTATGGTGAAAACCGTCTCGCCGAGCAGAATATTCCGGTCAGTGGTAACGCGGTGCTGGTCAACGGCTCGGATATTCCGGCGAACCACAGTGTGTGGCTGGCCGGGCGCGAAGTGCCGGTGAGCAGCAGTGGTGAGTTCGTGGCCGAGGAGATTTTCGCCAAGGGCCTGCATACCGTGGAAGTGGCAGTGCTGGACGACAGCGGTAACGGTGAGTTGTTCCTGCGCGACCTGGAGTTCAATCGGGACGACTGGTTTACCGTCGGTATCGCCGACCTCACCATCGCCCGCGACAAGACCAATGGTCCCGCGGCACTGGTGACCGGTGACGAAACTCACTACGACAACTCTGCCAGCTACGATGGCCGCCTGGCGTTCTACACCAGCGGCAGTTTCGGCGACGGTTGGCAGCTCTCCGCCAGTGCGGATACGGAAGAGGGGCCGGTAGAGGACCTGTTCACCAACTTTATGGAGAAAAACCCGGACGCACTGTTCCGTCGTCTGGACAGCGATCTGTACTACCCCACCTTTGGTGACGACTCCACCGTGGTGGAAGATGCACCGACTTCCGGCAAGTTCTATATCAAGCTGGAGAATTACGACGATTACGGTCTGTGGGGTAACTTCAACGCGTCCTACACCGACAACGAGCTGGCACATATTGACCGCGCGCTGTACGGGGCCAATTTCCACTTCGAAACCGACGACGTGACCGATTTCGGCGAGAAACGTTTCCAGATCGATGCCTTCAGTGCAGAGCCGGGCACCATTGCCGGACGGGATGAATTCCGCGGTACCGGAGGCTCTCTCTATTACATGCGACATCAGGATATCCTCACCGGTTCCGAGCGTCTGCGCGTGGAAGTGCGGGACAAAAACTCGGGCATCGTACTGGGAGTGAAAAACCTTACCCCGGTTATCGATTACGACGTGGACTACATCCAGGGCCGCGTGCTGTTGAACCGACCGCTGTCGGCAATTGCCAATGACAACCTGATCGTACAGGACGGGTCCTACAACGGTAACCCGCAGTACCTGGTTGCGCGCTACGAGTACACTCCGGGCTTCGATGATCTGGATACCCTCGCGGTGGGCGGTCGCGCCCACTATTGGGCCGGCGATCATGTGAAACTTGGTTTGAGTGCGAGCCAGCAGGATGAGGAAGACAATGAATCCTCCTTGAGCGGTGTCGACCTGACCCTGCGCAAAACGGCCGGTACCTGGATGAAGGTAGAAGTCGCCGAGAGCCAGGGCAACACCCTCGACAGCCTGTCCTCCCTGGACGGTGGTTACAGCTTCAATCAGGGAAGTTTCGAGCAGGGCAGCTTTGACCAGGGTGCGCCGTTCGATCCCGAAGCCAAGGCCGGTGCCAACAAGTTTGAAGCCGCCCTGCAGGTGGGGGATTTCTTCGAGGGAGCACGTGGATCCGCGACTGTCTATGCACAGCAGCGCGATGCAGGTTTCTCCGGCCCCGGCCAGCTCGCCACCCGTGAAACCGAGCAGTACGGTGCTTCGGTCAACGTACCGATCGGCGAACGTTTTGATGTGGGCCTCAAGACCGACACCCGCGAACAGCAACAGGGCCTGCAGACCGAAGCGACAGATGTGGAACTCGGCTATCGCCTGAGCGATCGCTGGCGTCTCGCCGCCGCTGCCCGTTCCGATTCCCGGGAGGACCTGTCACCGGTGGTACCGGTTACCCAGACCCAGGGTGATCGCACCGACGTGGCGGTCCAGGCCAGTTACGATTCCGGTGCCGACTGGAATGCGTTCGGTTTTGTACAGCGCACCGCCGAGCTGTCCGGTAATCGCGACGAGAACAACCGCGTCGGTTTCGGTGGCGCCTATCGCGTGAGCGAGCGTCTCACTGTGGACAGTGAACTGTCCGGTGGTGATACCGGCACCGCAGCGCGCGTGGGTACCGACTTCCTGGTGACCGACCGCACCAACCTCTACCTGAACTACACCCTCGACAACGAGCGTACCGATACCGGCGTGCGCGCACGCAAGGGCAACCTGAACAGCGGCTTCCGCAGTCGCTTCAGCGACACCACGAGTATCTACGGTGAGGAGCGCTACACCCACGGTGACGTCTCCACCGGCCTCACCCACGCCCTCGGCGTGGACCTGGCGCCCAGCGACAAGTGGAATTACGGCACCAGCGTGGAAGCGGGCACTCTGGAAGATCCGCGTACCGGTGCGGAAACCGAGCGTCGCGCCCTGGGCGCGAGCATGGGCTTTAACGACGGTAGCCTGCGTCTGTCCAGTGCGGTGGAATACCGCGTGGACAACATGCAGACCCTGAGTGATCCCGAGACGGTGCTGGAAAACGAACGCCAGACCTGGCTGTTGAAAAATACCGTCAGCTTCCAGATGAATCCGGACTGGCGCCTTGTGGGTAAGCTCAACTATTCCGACAGCCAGAGTTCACAGGGTGAGTTCTACGATGGCAAGTTCACCGAAGGGGTTATGGGCTACGCCTACCGTCCTGTGGATAACGATCGCTGGAACACGCTGCTGAAGTACACCTACTTCTACAATGTGCCCACCACGGATCAGGTACTGGTGACGTCCAACAGCGTCAACAATGCCACCGAGTTTGTGCAGAAGAGCCATATCTTCTCCGTCGACACCAACTACGACATCACCCAGCGCTGGACCCTGGGCGCCAAGTACGCCTACCGTCTGGGTCAGTTGAGTATGGAACGGGATGATCCGGAATTCTTCGACAGCTCCGCGAGCCTGTACGTGCTGCGTGCCGACTGGCACTTCGTGAACAAGTGGGATCTGCTGATCGAAGGCCGCCTGCTCGACCTGCCAGATGCGGGTGACCGCAAAAGCGGCGCACTGCTGGCGCTGTATCGACAGATGGGACGCAACTTCAAGGCGGGTATCGGCTACAACTTTACCGACTTCTCCGATGACCTGACTGACCTGGATTACGACAGTCAGGGTGTGTTTATCAATATGGTGGGTAAGTTCTAAACCCTCTAAAGCTTTGTCGCTGGTCCTGTGGCGGCAAGGCACAGGGGATTGGTTTTTGAAACCGCTGTGAAT
>NZ_LZDE01000290.1 GCF_002009015.1 Microbulbifer mangrovi
ACCCTCGCCTCCTATAATGCCGGGCTGGGGCACGTCTACGACGCACAAGATCTCGCGGAGGAGAAGGGCTGGGACCGGAAAGTCTGGTTCAACAATGTCGAGAAGGCCATGCTGCTGCTCTCGGAGAAAAAATATTACTCCAAAGCGCGCTACGGTTACGCTCGGGGCCGGGAGCCCTATGACTATGTGCGCAAAATTTCACAGCGCTTCCGCACCTATGCGGCGCTACTGGAAGCGTACCAGCGGCAGCAGGAAGTGGGCGTCATCCACTGTGCGATCGCGTCGGCGTGGCCCGAATGGCTGCGAGACACCGCAGGCCCCTGCACCCCTGCGATGGCCGGGGTGTCACATCGGCAGGCGAGCCTTTAGCATGAATTACCTTGCGCGAGCGGTCAGGCCAAGCCAGGCGAGATTACTTTGTTGTCTGGAACCGGCCATTTATAGGATCCCGGACCATATTGACCGGCGTATAAAGATCGATTCTGCAGAATTTTACCGATAGCACGCCGCGCCCTAACCCTGCGCCGGGGGCGAAATGTCGCCCTCTGAATCCCGAAACCGCACAAATTTCCGCCAATCCGACTCCCAATTGCCACACATCACCTCTATAATGCGCGCGCCTTGGCCGGATAGCCGCTGTTCCTAGTCTCAGCCCAGCCCCCGCCTGACCCAATTCTACGGCGCGACCAATAGGTCACGCCCAATCACGCATTACGCCCAGAGGCCCCCAGTGATAGACAATCTTCGCAATATCGCGATCATCGCCCACGTTGACCACGGCAAGACCACCCTGGTGGACAAGCTGCTCCAGCAGTCCGGTACCCTCGACCGCCGCAGCGCCGATGCCGAGCGGGTGATGGACTCCAACGATCAGGAGAAAGAGCGCGGTATTACCATCCTCGCCAAGAACACTGCCATTCGCTGGAACGACTACCGCATCAACATCGTCGACACTCCCGGGCACGCCGACTTCGGCGGTGAGGTAGAGCGCGTACTGTCCATGGTGGACTCGGTACTGCTGCTGGTAGACGCGGTGGACGGCCCCATGCCGCAGACCCGCTTCGTGACCCAGAAGGCGTTCGAGCAGGGCCTGAACCCGATCGTGGTAATCAACAAGATCGACCGCCCCGGCGCGCGTCCCGACTGGGTGATGGACCAGGTATTCGACCTGTTCGACAGCCTCGGTGCTACCGAAGAGCAGCTGGATTTCCCGGTGGTTTACGCCTCCGCACTGAACGGCATCGCCGGTCTCGACGAGACCGATATGGCCGAAGACATGACCCCGCTGTTCCAGATGATCGTCGACAAGGTTGAGCCGCCCAAGGTCGACCTGAACGGTCCTTTCCAGATGCAGGTTTCCGCACTGGACTACAACAGCTATGTGGGCGTGATCGGCGTGGGCCGCATCACCCGCGGCACTCTCAAGCCGAACCAGCAGGTAGTCATCCTCGACAGCGCCGGCAACAAGCGCAAAGCCAAGGTACTGCAGGTAATGGGTTACCTGGGCCTCGAGCGAGTTGAAGTGGAACAGGCCAGCGCCGGTGACATCGTGTGTATCACCGGTGTGGGCGAACTGAACATTTCCGACACCCTGTGTGACCCGGACCACCCGGAAGCGCTGCCGGCACTGACCGTGGATGAGCCCACCGTAAGCATGACCTTCCAGGTGAATGACTCTCCGTTCGCTGGTAAAGAAGGCAAGTACGTAACCTCGCGCAACATCAAGGATCGCCTCGACCAGGAGCTGATCCATAACGTGGCACTGCGTGTGGAGCAGGGCGATTCCCCGGACAAGTTCAAGGTATCCGGCCGCGGCGAACTGCACCTGTCGGTTCTGATCGAGTCCATGCGTCGCGAAGGATTCGAGCTGGGCGTATCCCGTCCGGAAGTGGTACAGAAAGAAGTCGACGGCGAGATCCACGAGCCCTACGAGGAAGTGGTCATCGACGTGGAAGAGCAGCATCAGGGTCCAATCATGGAAGAGCTGGGTCTGCGTAAAGCCGACCTCACCAATATGGAACCGGACGGCAAAGGCCGCGTGCGCCTGACCTTTATCGTACCGTCCCGCGGCATGATCGGTTTCCGCTCCCAGTTCCTGACCATCACCAGCGGCTCCGGCATCATGACCAGCATCTTTGACCACTACGGTCCGGTGAAGGTGGGCGATGTAGCCAAGCGTATCAACGGCGTGCTGGTATCCATGACCAAGGGCAAGACCCTGGCTTACGGCCTGTTTGCACTGCAGGATCGCGGCCGCCTGTTCATGGGCCACGGTGAGGAAGTGTATGAAGGCCAGGTGATCGGCATTCATTCCCGCGGCAACGACCTGGTGGTAAACCCCACCAAGGCCAAGCAGCTCACCAACGTGCGCGCCTCCGGTACCGACGATGCGCTGACCCTGTCACCGCCCATCCGTCACACCCTGGAACAGGCACTGGAATTCATCGAAGACGATGAGCTGGTGGAAGTGACTCCGGAAAGTATCCGGATTCGCAAGAAAATCCTGCAGGAAAATATGCGCAAGCGCGCGAAGAAGTAATTCTTCTGGAAAATTAAAAAGCGCCCCTGGGGGCGCTTTTTTTATCTCTAAAACAGCGAAATGTTTTAGAACTCGTAACTGGCTTTCAGGTAGTAGAAACCACCGCCAATACCAAAAGGCGAAGTTTCGTAGTACTGGCCACCCAGCACATTATTCGCTTCGCCGACAATAGAGCCATCGATCTTTCCACCTTTTTCATCCAATAAGTTAGATGCACCGGCGGTCAGGAAAATGGATTCGGTTGCCTGGTAGGAAGCTTCCATATCCAGGGTAAACGCAGAACCCAGCTGCTCGCCAAACCAGTCAGCGTGAACCCCTACGTACTCACCATAGAAGTTCGCACGCACGAAGGCGCTGAGCTTGTCCCAGTTTTGTGCCATGGTGAAAGAAGCCCGATGCTCAGGCAGCCCGCGCTCCAGGCGCACCGCTTTACAGATTTCCCCCTGGTTATTCAAAAAGGCACCGCCACAGGTGGCGTCACCGCCATTTACCTGAGTCTTGGTCCAGTTGTAGGCCAGGCTGAAGTCCGTAGCACCGCCCATCAGCTCTGCACCGTAGGTTGCCACCACATCGACACCGGTGGTTTCGGTATCAAAGTCGTTGGCGAAATAGTTGATCTGTCCGATCAATTCCGGATTGGGCACACCGGCTAACGCCATCGCCGCGCGCTGGGCGTCGGTGGGGGCGGCGTTATCGGTCAGCGCAATGCGGTCCTCCACTTCGATGTAGTAGGCATCGATGGTTACATCCACCGCACCGGCAGACATTACCAGGCCCGTGGCAAAGTTCACCGACTCTTCCGGCATCAATTCTGCTTCACCCAACTTGGTGGCGGGCAGGGTTTGCGCCTGGGTCAACTGGCCACCCACAATGGAGGTCTGGGTATTGACCACCGAGGCCTGGCCCATGGTCGGAGCACGGAAACCGGTGCTGTGGGAGCCGCGCCAGGCAATGTTGTCGGTCAGCTGCCAGTTAAAGGCCAGCTTGTAATTGGCAGTATCGCCGAAGGTGTCAAAGTTTTCGTAGCGCACGGCGCCGGCCAGTAACAGGTCATCGGTCATCTGGTTCTCGACGTCCATATACAGCGCATAGTTACTGCGCTCTGCGGTACCTGCGGAATCAATGGAGAAGCCGGCAAAACCGTGTGAACCGATATTGAAGCCTTGCTCCGCCAGCGGTCCCACCTGCCAGGACATGCCTTCACCGGCGATGATCTGGAACGACTCCTCACGCCACTCGGTACCCATGGCAAGACTCAGGGTATCGAACTGCTTTTGCAGATCGAAGTTCAGCGTCTTTTCCAGCTGAATGTAGGAACCGGTATCGAAATTGCGTTTGCTGTCCGGGCCAAACGATGGGTTGATGGTGTTATTCAGGCCGAATGCTGCCTCGTTGCGACCAACGGAGCCGCTGACATCATAATTCCAGCCTTGCATGAAACCATCGGTGAACTCACCGCGACGACCCGCGGTAAATGCGGTGTCGGTAATGTCGCCGACAAAGCGCGGGGTATAGCCGCCGGGGATCATTTTATTGAAGACGAAACAGTTAGCGTCATCTATCAACCCGGAATTCACCATATCGGAACCATCGTCCAATGGTGTGGTGCGGTAGGCATCGCAACTCGCCGCATTGCCATCCAGCGCGCCGACCAGTCGAACTCCGTCACCGTCCGTGTATACGCCTTCACGGCCATTCGGGTTTCGGTAATAGAATCCGCCATCCACCATGCGGTTGGAATAGTTACCGAACGCGTAAATTTCACTGCCGTCTTTCAGGTCGATGCCGAAATTAGCAAACAGGGTCAGGTCATCTTCGATCTTGGGCGAACCCCAGATTTGCGCCGGCTCCGGCACGGCGGTATTGCCCGCATCGATCATGGCCTGTGCATCGGGACGCTGTACCGAGCGCGAGGTATCATCCGCATTCTTCAACTGGAAGCTTAAATTCAGAAAACCGGAATCGGTCATGGGCATGCCGTAGTTGCCGGACATGGTCGTGGTCTGGCCGTCGCCCTCAAAAAACTCGCCGCTTTTGATTTCCAGGGAACCACCCTCGGCGTCGTCTTTCAGCACGAAGTTCATCACCCCGGCAATAGCATCGGAACCGTACTGGGCCGCCGCACCATCGCGCAGTACTTCAACCTGCTTGAGCGCGATACTCGGGATCACAGAAATATCCGGACCCTGCGCGCCATCGTTCAGACCACCGCCCTGAAAGGCAATGACAGATGCGCGATGACGGCGCTTGCCATTGACCAGAATAAGCGTTGAATCCGAAGACAAGCCACGCATGTTCACCGGGCGGATCATCGATGCAGCATCGCTAATCGGCTGGTCGTGTACGTTGAAGGAAGGCACCGAACCCTTGAGCAAGTCGAGCATGTCGCTGCTGCCGGTCTTGGCCAGGTCATTTGCGTTGAGTACATCCACCGGCACGGGGGATTCTGTCACCGAACGGGGTTTGGTTCTGGAACCCACGGTAACCACTTCTTCAATCACTTCCTGGGCATCGCCGCTGGTCTGTGCAAATGCAGGTATTCCCAGGCTGCCGGCCAGTGCCGCCAGGGAAAGCGAAGTAACTATTTGTTGGACCTTCATGGTTTCTCTCCAATTAGCATTTATTATTTTTTGGAGCAAAATTTCGGCGTAAAGATTGAATCGTCGAAATTATCGCGATGAACACGAAGTGTGAAACGGTCACCGCTTGCGCTCAAACTGATTGGAAAGCATTAGCGTAGCGAAGTCCACCGAAAAGCTCGCGACAGCCATTGCGAAAAAATCAGAAGATCCAAGAAAACCAGCAAAGTCAGGTTTAATATTCAGATACATTGCAAAACAGTCATTAATGACTTTATTGCTATTGTATCCTCAGACTATGGGCGGCGACGTCTCGACGAAAAATTCATCCTGCCCGGCAATTTCCAACAAGCGCTGCAAGTTCGAGTGGGCATCAATAGAAAATCGATTGCGGAACACACCCCAGGCCACCCCCACTGCGACACGGTAATCTGCATCGCCAAGCTTGCCGGGTTCAGGTAATGGCGCGGAATCCAGCTCTTCGAGAATTTTTTCAACACGCAATTTCTGCCGGCGGGTGTATACGTTCGCATCGACATCGAGCCCACTGCGCTCCAGCAGGAACAGATTGATCGCGGCATCCATCAAGGTGTTGGCTAGACAGTAACGGTCAAGATCCTGTGCGTCGGGAATAAACGCACGCCCCGATTTCTCACGCACGTATTTTACGATCGACGTGGAATCGGTCAGCTTTACGCCATCGTCCTCCAGAAAGGGAACTCGCAGCGTAGGCGTGCCCGGTTCGGTAGTACTGTGGATATCCAGCTCCACCATGTCCCAGTCCAGACCGGATTGCATTAAAGCCAGACGACAATGGCGCACGTAGGGTGAAGTCAGGCTGCCAAAAAGTTTCATCGCGTTTTTCCTTTTCCTTATCCACTTGTTAACAGAGTGGCCGATCATGTCGAAAAGGCAGATATTGGGCAATAACAAAACGGTAGGCTGTCGAGAAAGGGGGCGCGCGTGGCGTGGTCAGATTTCCCCAAGGCTAGGAAAATCGCTCGCGCACTTGCTGCCAGGTAGCGAGCGCACTGCGGCTGTGCAGACACACTGTTATCAGGGAAAAATCTTCGAGTGACTGCTGCAAGGTTTCCAGCCCCTGATGTGCGGCGATTTCGTGGGGGAAACGGTTGGTGCCGGCACCCAGTGCCGGAAACAGTAAACGCTTGAGGTTTCTTTCTTGCGCCAGTGCCAGCACACTCTGATAACACTGGCGCAATTGTGCGATGCCCTTTGCTCCCCACTGGTCACCACTGCTCCACTGTGGCGTGACCGTGTGCAACAGGTAGTGCACCGGCAGGTTGGGTGCACTGGTAATACGCGCCTCCCCCACCCCGCACTCGGGCAACTGTGAGCACTCACTCACCAGCTCCTGTCCGGCGCGGTCATAGATCTGTGCGGACAAACCGCGCCCGCGGATCAGGTGTTTGTGCGCCGGACAAACCAGTGCATCAGCCTCGATAGTGAGAACATTGTCACAAATCAGCTGCAGCTGTCCCATGGTGGCCTCCGCGCCAATCCCGTTCCCCATTACTATAGCCTGCTGACTCCCGCGAAACGGGGCTTCCGAATTATCGGCCGATGGATTTGGCCGTAAACACAGTACGCCACATCATGGAAAAAACCGCAGAACAAAATCATCAGGCACCCCCGCGGGATGTCTCCGCTGCCGATCCCATTACCCAGGCCCGTGCACTCGAGTTACGCCGACGCATCCAGGCCTCCGGCTATATGCTGATCTTCGCGCTCGCCATAACAGGCGCCATGGGTGTGATTGCACTGATGGGAGCAGACCTGGTTCTCGCCGCGACCCTGTTTTGTGTCGCTGGCGTAATTCTTCTCTCCTATATCGGCGTGAACGTGGCCGGCCCCAGCCGCAAGACTCCGATACTGGTAGGCGCGCTGTTGCTGGTGCTCTACTTTTACCTGCTGTTGTCTGGCGGCGTGAACAATACCGGCCTGATGTGGGCGGTGATGCTGGTACCCGGGTTTATCAACCTGTATGGCTACAAATGGGGCACGGTCACCCTGGCAGGTGTTGGTGCGGCCACCGCGCTGATCCTGTTTTTCCCGGATTTTCCCGGCCTGCTCGCCCAGTACGATACCGCCCACCGCGCGCGTTTTATCGCGGTGTTTGGCGCACTCACCGCACTCACAGCGATCCTCGACAGCAGCCGCCACCAGACCCAGCAGATGCTGCACAGGCTGACCGCAGAGCTGGAAAACCACGCCTGCACCGATGCGCTGACCGGACTCTCCAACCGTCGCGAAGCCTACAAGGCAATCGACGAGCTGGAGCGTCGCAATCGCGAACTGGCCGGGCGTTACACCGTACTGATCGGCGACCTGGACAGCTTCAAGGCAATCAACGATACCTTCGGCCACAGTTTCGGCGACCGGGTACTTCAGGATGTGGCGAAGATACTGCGCGAGAATACCCGCACCGACGATATCGTCGCGCGCTGGGGCGGGGAGGAGTTCCTGATCCTGCTGCCGAATACAGACGTGGAAGGCGGCGGGATACTTGCCGAAAAACTGCGCCACAAGGTCGAGTCACTCAGCGACCAGTATGAAGAAACGGTCACGATTTCCATCAGCTTTGGCGTGGCCGAGGGCGGCGCCGGCGCAACACAGGCCGACCACGGTCAGCTGCTCGCCGAGGCCGACTCCCGGATGTACCGGGCCAAGGATGCCGGGCGCAACCAGGTGGTCTCCGCCTGAGCACGGCGGCGCTGCACTGCCTTCCAGCCCCCCAAATCCCCGATCCCGACGGCCTGCGAAAGCGCAGGCCCCTCCCTATAATGTCAGCACCCGCCCGGTGTGGAGGGCTTTGCCTCGCACCGGTGAATGCAACGGCTCGGGAGGAAAGCGTTATGAAACTAATTCCACGAGACACCATGCTCGATTTCGACGAAATCGTAGAGCAATTTTTCAATACCGGACAATCCAGGGGTGAGTCCCGCAGCGGATTCTTCACCCCGAGGGTGGATATCCACGAGCGCAAAGATTGCTATGAAGTGAGCGCGGAAATGCCCGGTATCCGCAAAGAAGACCTGGATGTGACCCTGGAAAACGGTGTTCTGACCATCGAAGCGGAAATGCACCAGCACTCCGAGGACGATGAAGACCGCAAGGTATTGCGTCAGGAGCGTCGCTACGGCAAATTTACCCGCAGCTTTAACCTGGGTGAAGATATCCGCGAGGAGGATATCGATGCGACCTTCAAGGATGGCGTGCTGACCTTGAAGGTGCCCAAGTCAGAACCGAAGGAGCCGGTTACCCACCGCATCCAGATTCACTGAATCGCACACATTAACAGTCAGCAGAGGGCCGGCAGAGTCCGGCCCCCAAGGCCCCGAACCAGATTCTATCGGGTCCCGTTCAGGAGAGATGGGTGAGGAGCTTTTCACGCACTTCCGCCGGAATCTCCGCCTTGCATTGCTGCTTGTAGTCAAAGTGCACCATCACACAGTCGCCCTGGGCCACCAGCTTGCCCTTCTGCCATACCTCCTGGTGGATGGTCATGGAGGTATTGCCCACCGCGCGCAGGGAGGTGCGTATCTCCACCGGTGAGAACAGATAGATCTGCGCGACAAAATCCACATCCATCTTCTTCAGGATCAGGTTCCACCCGTCCAGTGCCAGGTCGGGATTGAACAGCGCGAAAATCGGCGTGCGCCCCTGTTCGAACCATACTGGTACCACGGTGTTGTTGATATGCCCGAGGGCGTCGGATTCACTGAAGCGAGGTTCAACCTGGTACGTGAACATCATTATCCTCATGTACGGGGTGGATTGGGGAAGCGGAGTATTTAACCAGCCCGTGGCGCAATCGGCCAGCTGGGCCGAAACGCCGGGCGATTTTGCCAATGCAAAAGACAGATTGGGCCAGAGCAGCGTAAAATGCGGCACCCTGATTGGCTACGCTATCACTAGCAACCTTGTAGCACCCGCCACCGTACAACGCCGTACAGCTTCCATTCTCTTGTTATTTGCTGTCTATTTTTTATGACCCAGAAAGCTAAACGCCCCCTGTATATCCCCCACGCCGGGCCATCCCTGCTGGAAATCCCCCTGCTCAACAAGGGCAGTGCCTTCACCCTGCAGGAACGCATCGAATTCAACCTGATCGGCCTGCTGCCGAACAATGTCGAATCCATCAGCGAACAGGTGCGCCGGGCCTACCACCAGTACCAGCAGTGCCGCACGGACCTGGAGCGCCATATCTACCTGCGCGCCATCCAGGACGACAACGAGACCCTGTTTTTCCGCCTGATCGAGCAACATATCGAGGAGATGCTGCCGATTATCTACACCCCCACTGTGGGCGCGGCCTGTGAAGAGTTCTCCAATATCTACCGCAATCACCGCGGCCTGTTTGTGTCCTACCCGGACCGCAAGCATATGGACGACATCCTGCGCAGTGCCACTAAGGAAAACGTGAAAGTCATCGTGGTAACCGACGGCGAGCGCATCCTCGGCCTTGGCGACCAGGGGATCGGCGGCATGGGCATTCCCATCGGCAAACTGTCCCTGTACACCGCCTGCGGTGGTATCAGCCCGGCCTACACCCTGCCGGTCACCCTGGACGTGGGCACCAACAACCGCACCCTGTTGAATGACCCCATGTACATGGGCTGGCGCAACGAGCGTATCTCCCAGGAGGAGTACGACGAATTTATCGAGGAATTCATCGCCGCGGTGAAGCGCCGCTGGCCGAAGGTGCTGGTGCAGTTCGAGGACTTCGCACAGACCAACGCCATGCCGCTGCTGAAGCGCTACCGCGACGAGATCTGCTGCTTTAACGACGATATCCAGGGCACCGCATCCGTGGCGCTGGGCACCATGCTCGCAGCGTGTAAGGCCAAGGAAGAGAAGCTCTCCAAACAAAAAGTGCTGGTCGTGGGTGCCGGCTCCGCGGGCTGTGGTATTGCCGAACAGGTAGTGTCGGCCATGGTCGGGGAAGGGCTGACAGACGAGAAGGCCCGCGAGCGCATCTACATGTTTGACCGCTACGGGCTGGTCACCAATGAAATGAAAGGCCTGCACGACTTCCAGGAAAAGCTGGCGCAGAGCACCGAGCGCTATCCCCAGGCACCGGAGTGGGATCTGCAGACCCTGATCGAGCAAGTCAAGCCGACCATCCTGATCGGCGTATCCGGCCAGGGCGGCCTGTTCACCCAAGCCGCCATTGAAGCCCTGCACAAGGGCTGCAAGCGCCCGCTGGTGATGCCACTGTCCAACCCCACCTCGCGCGCCGAAGCCACACCTCAGGAAGTCCTGGAGTGGACCAACGGTGAAGCCATGGTCGCCACTGGCAGTCCGTTTGGAGCGGTGGAGCTCAACGATAAAAAATACCCCATTGCCCAGTGCAACAATGTGTATATCTTCCCCGGTATCGGCCTGGGTGTGATCGCGTCTGGTGCCAACCGGGTGACGGAAAACATGTTGATGGCAGCATCCAATGCCCTGGCAGAACATGCACCGGTGGTGAAACACGGCAGTGGCGCACTGCTGCCGCCGCTGTCGGAAATCCGCGAGCTGGGCAAGGCCATTGCCATGGCGGTGGGCAAGCAGGCCCAGGAAGACGGCGTGGCCCCGGGTATCACCGAGGAAAAGCTGGAAAGGAATATCGAGAAAAACTTCTGGTCGCCCAATTACCGCCGCTACCGTCGCGTGGCGTTTTAAAAAAACCCCTTTGCGCGAGGGAGCCGCAAAGGGGACAAGAGGGCACTCATGATCGATTGCGAGTGCGTGCGGAGTAGAAAACTCACAAGGCCTGGCTGCAGGCCTTGTGAGTTTTTTTCAGGCAAAGTCTGAATGCCCGGTCAGAAGGTCCAGCGCGCACCGATTTCCGCGAGCCAGCTTTCATTTTCTATTTCGAAAGACGCCGGCAATAATTTTGAATTCACATCAATGTCATCGGTCTGACGCCAGCGCAGCCCGCCAAAAAACTCCAGCTGTTCGTTGCACTGGTAATTGAGGCCCGCCATCAACTGGTAGGCGAACACGCTGTCATCGTCGTCTATGATCGACACGTTCGACGGGCTGTAATCCACATCTACCCATGCGTTACCCAAACCTGCCCCGATATATGGATTGAGCGACCAGCCCGCGTCGAAATCGTAATACGCGTTCACGAACAGATAGTCGGCAGTAAAATCACCGCGTCCGTCTGCCACCAGATCGGCTACAGAAATACCCAGGTTGCCCGGTGCACCGCTTACCAGCACACCGGCGTCTTCACTGCCCAGCGGGATATCCGCAGCCGACACACCGAAATGGCGATCCACATCGTGTTTGGCATAGGCGTACTCCGCTTCAAAACGCAGGGCATCCATACGCCAACCGAGCGCCAGATTTACGCCGGCGCCGCTGTCCACATCGGTGCGCCAGCGCACATCGGTCCCCGCGGGCAGGGCGACCCCGGCGGGAATGGTGGTACCCGGACCGGTAATAAATTCTCTGGTGAAAACGCCGTCGTTCACGGTGTCATCCATATCGTTATAGCTGAGGCTACCGCTCACATAAAAACCGTCTGCGTACACCGCAGAGGAAGCGATACCGAGCGCAATTGCCAGAGCGAGAGATTTTTTCTGCAACATGATTTCTTCCCATTCATCACAAATTGTGTCATTGCTACGCGGCACCTTCGGCAGTGGATTTTGATAAATATCATTGCAGTCTGAAAATCTGCCACTTTTCACAGATTGCCCAAGCGCGCATAAAAAACCTGATCCGGAACGGGATATTTTGCGTAGCGATTTTTTTCGTGAATTGAGGAATTCGAGGCGTGATATTTTTTTGCCATAAAAAAATGGCGGGCACTTTGGCCCGCCATTTTCTTGTGTGCTGCTAACCGCGTTATTTAACCGGCCTTGACGCTCTCAACCCAGTCGTTGACACGTTTTTCCAGCAGCGGCAGCGGCAGAGCGCCACCACCAAGAACGGTATCGTGGAAGGCGCGGATGTCAAACTGGTCACCCAGCACTTCTTCCGCCTTGCCGCGCAGTTCTTCGATCTTCAGCATGCCGATTTTGTAGGAAGTGGCCTGGCCGGGAACGGTCAGGTAGCGACGCACTTCCGAACGCACCGCACCCTCGGGGATCGCGGAATTATCCAGGAAGTACTGTACCGCCTGATCCTGGCTCCAGCCCTTGGCGTGCATACCGGTATCCACTACCAGGCGAATGGCGCGCCACATTTCCGCGGTCAGACGACCGAAATCCTTGTACGGATCCTGGAACTGGCCCATCTCCTTGGACAGTTTCTCCGAGTACAGAGCCCAGCCTTCCACGTAGGGCGTGAAGTGCGCCTGGGTGCGGAACTGCGGAATACCTTCCAGCTCCTGCGCGATGGAGATCTGCATATGGTGGCCGGGGATGGCCTCGTGATAGGTCACGGTTTCCATATCGGTGGTGGACAGCGCGCTCATGTCAGACATGTGCACATAGTAGGTGCCGGGACGGGAGCCATCGGGGGTGCCCGGTACGTAGTGCTGGGCGCCGCCGGGCACTTCACGGAAAGCCTCAACCCGCTTCACTTCGAGACCCGCCTTGGGCAGGATGCCGAAGTAGTCCGGCAGCTTCTTGTGGATATCGTCGATAAAGCCCTGGGTTTCTTCCAGGTACTCTTTGCGCCCTTCATCCGTATTCGGATAGTAGAACTGGTCATCGGTGCGGATAAACGCGAAGAATTCGGTCAGGTCGCCGTCGAAGCCTACCTTGTCCTTGATGGCTTCCATTTCCTTGCGGATACGCGCCACTTCATCGAGACCGATCTGGTGCACTTCGTCCGCGGTCAGCGGCAGGGTGGTGTAGTTGGCCAAGCGGTTGTTGTAGAAGGAATCGCCATCCGGCAACTCGGATACACCCTTGGGTTCTTCATCCGCGTTTACCCGGTCTTCCTGCAGCCACGCAATATACGCGTCGTAGGAAGGCTTCAGCTCTCCGCTCAGTGCCTTCTCCACCTGCGCCTGGAGGTCTTTGGCGGTGGCGTCGTCGATGGTGCCCGCTTCTTTCAGCGCGGCGATTTTCTTCTTCGCATCCGCCATCAGCGGTGCGTCATCACCTTCACCAAACGGCTGGCCGGAAGTGACCTTCTGTGCGCGTTCGATCGCCAGGTCGTAGGCGAACTGGGGCGGGCGGATTTCCTTGCTGGCAGAATCCTGGGCGCGCTCCAGCAACTGTCCGAGGGCGCGGCTGATACCGCCGATACGGGCGATGTAGTCGCGCATATCCTGCTCGCTGTCGACCTTGTGCTGGTTGATCAGGAAGGTGGGGAACTGGGCTTCCGGACCGCCCAGCTCGCTGGCGAAGTAGGAGTAATCCCAGAACGGCTGGTTGGCCTTCTCCTGATCGTACTGGTGTACCCACAGGTCGTAGGACTCTTTGCCCGCCGGGGTCAGCTTGTCGTAATCGAACTGTTCCTTCATCTCCTCGACGGTGGCTTTCTTCCACGCCAGCTCGCGCTCGGACGCGGCCTTGCTCATGTCGTCGATTTTGTCGTACTGCTCCTTGCGACCCAGGTAGCTGAGCTGGATCGGGCTGAACTGCAGTTGTTCTTCGTACTTGCTGTCAAACCACTCGACGAGACGCTTGGTCTCTTCCTGCTGGTCTCCGGCCTGGGTGGCCTGGTCCTGGGCCTGTACCGAGGTGGCTTCGGCAGTTTCAGTGGTCTGCTTGGGTTCTTCTGCCTGCTGACAGCCCGCGATTGCGGTCGCTATCACCAGACTCAGGAGCGTTTTACGCATAGGTAATTGCCTCTAGGGTTTTGAAGTCTTGTTGTTACACAGAGTGAAATACAACGTGAAATAAAATTCAGCCGGCCAACATCGCATGCTGGCCGGGCCCGGTCGATACCGTCGCGATGAATTTACCGCCACACGGGACCAGTGGTGAATCGGTGGATTATTCCTGCTCGAGGGTTTCCGCCTTCGCCAGCTTTTTTTCCGCCCCGTTCACGATATGCAGCTCCCGCTGCGGGAACGGGATGGTGAGCCCCTCCGCCTCGAGCGCGGGCTTGAGCTTTTTCATCAGCTCCCAGTACACATCCCAGTAGTCGTCGGTCTTGGCCCATGCGCGCAGGTGCAGGTTCACCGAGCTGTCTGCCAGGGCGCGCACGGCGTAGGCGGGTTCAGGGTCGGTGAGGATGCGCGGCTCGTCGGCCACCAGCTGGCGCAGCACGCGCATGCCGGTTTCAATATCGTCGCCGTAGGCAATGCTGGCGATAATCTCGATACGGCGGCTGGCATTGCGGGTGAAATTGGTCAGGGTTTCGCCCCAGACCTTGTCGTTGGGCGCGGAAATACGCAGGCCATCCGGGGTATCCATCTCGGTGGTAAACAGGCCGATCTTGCGCACGGTGCCGATGGTGCTGCCGAACTGAATAGTCTCCCCCACGCGGAACGGACGCAATCCGAGCAGCACGAAGCCGGCGGCAATACACTGCAGGGTATCCTTGAGGGCGAGGCCCACAGCGAGACCGGCGGCACCGAGCAGCGCCACCAGCGACGTGGTGTTGGCCCCGAAAATATCCAGCACCACCAGGCCGCCAATGACGTAGGTGCCCCACACTGCCAGGGTTTCCAGTACCGGCACCAGGGTTTCGTCAATCCCGCGTTCGGTAAGGCGATTGACCGCGCGCGAAACAAGCTTCGCCGCTATCCAGGTAACGATCAGCGCCAGCACTGCCCACAGTATGTTGAGCCCCACGTCCATCACCACGGGCCACAGTTCTTCCATCTGTGCTTTCAAACCATCCACAATATTTCTCCTGTAAGCGGCGGGGATTGGCGATCAAGAATAAGGCACCGGCCGCAGTGGCGGCCAGGTAACCGTAAAAAGCTTTCGTGTATTTCTTCCGACAGCAGGCGAACGGGCTACTGCGCACCGGAAAAGAAGTAATGCTGCACCAGCTGTAATACCAGCAAGGTCATCACCAGGATGAAGATCAGGTTTTGGCGATTCATCAATGCGCCTCCCCACGAGGTGCCTCAATGACGAGCAGGCCCTCGGCTACCAACCAGTCTCGCGATTCTCGCAGCATATCCTCCAGGGAGAGGTCATTTCTATAACCCAGTTCCGCTGTGGCCTTACTGCTTTCGGCAACGACCCGGCGGGTGATCATCGCTGCTTTTTCCGGGGTCAGTGCCGGTTCGCGACCACTCACCCGGGCCACAAGGTCGTTGCACTGCGCCAGAGCACGGATCAAAAGTGCGGGTGTGGTGCGCGTGGGGACGGGTTTGCCAACAAGGCGTGCGATCATGCCGAAGAATTCCAGGAAGCTGGCATCAGTACCCGCAAGAATATAATTCTCACCACTGCGCCCTTTGTGGAAGGCATCGATATGGGCGCGCGCCACCGCACCGGCATGGCAGAAGGAGCCGCTGCCCGGCGGTACCCCCGGCAGGCGATCCTCGGCGAGCATGAAGAAGGTCTGGGCCCAACTGGAAACATCGTATTTGCCGACGATGCCACAGGGATTCAGGAATACCACATCCAGTCCCTGCGCCACTTCCTCGCGCACCGCCAGTTCCGCGCGTTTTTTACTGTACAAGTAGTGATGCCGCGGATCATCCGCCAGCTTGGGGCTGTCTTCGCTGATGGGCGTGCGGTGGTAACCGTAGGCGGAAATGGAGCTGGTGACGATCAGTCTGCCCGGACGCTGCCGGGCGGCAAACTGCTGGCGTGCAACGCGGGCAATATTTGCCGAGCCTTCCACATTGTCCCGCCACTGCTGGGCATTGCCACCGCGCCACATGCTGGTATTGGCGGCAAGATGGAAGATGGCATCGACCTGCTCGGGCAGCGCGCGTTCGAGGGATGCCACATCGTCCAGGGCCGCCTGTACCGGCGTTGCACCGAGGGATTCCAACCTGCGGACGTTGGCACCCGCGCGATGCATGGCGGTTACCTGCCAGCCGTCACTCACCAACTGTTCGATCAGGTTGGCACCGAGAAAGCCAGTGCCTCCAGTCACAAATGCGTGCATTCCGATTCTCTGATTCGTCGGGCGGCGGCGCCGCCCGGGAACTACGAGACTACTCTATCTTCAAACCCAGTTCATCGGCGAGAAATGCATACTGGTTGGTAAAATCCTCCACCTGCATCCATACCGGCTTACCGGCACCGTGCCCCGCACGGGTTTCCACCGCGAGGTAGACCGGGTTGTCACAGCCCTGGTCCCGCTGCAACGCTGCGGCAAATTTGTAACTGTGCCAGGGAACCACGCGATCGTCGCGATCCGCGGTGGTGATCAGGGTCGCCGGGTAACAGGTACCTTTTTTGGTGTTGTGTACCGGTGAGTAGGCGTAAAGCGCAGCGAACTCGTCCTTGTTTTCCGACAGGCCGTAATCGCTGGACCACTGACGGGCATTGGCGGAAGCGGTGTGATAGCGCAACATATCCAGCACACCGACAATCGGCAGCGCCACCTTGAACAGTTCAGGACGCTGCACTTCAGTAGCGCCCACCAGCAGGCCGCCATTGGAACGCCCCATAATGCCGAGCTTTTCCGGCGAGGTGACGTTCTCCTCGATCAACCACTCTGCCGCGCCGATAAAATCGTCGAACACATTCTGTTTTTGCAGTTTGGTGCCCGCCTTGTGCCAGGCGCCGCCGTACTCACTGCCTCCGCGCAGATTGACCATGGCAAAGGTACCGCCCATATCCAGCCAGCCGGCGAAGCGGGTGTAAAAGCTCGGCAGCTGGGCGGCATTGAAGCCACCGTATCCATAAAGCAGCGTTGGGTTTTTGCCGTCTTTTTTCAGGCCTTTTTTATGCACCAGGAACAGCGGCACACGGGTGCCGTCTTTGCTTTTGAAAAAATGCTGGCTGATCGTGTAGTCGGAAAAGTCCGCAGGATATTCCGGCGCTTTGACTTTCTCCGATTTCCCACTGGCCACATCCAGCTTGTAAATGCTGGGCGGCGTCAGGAAGTTACTGAACGAGTAGTAGGTCTCGCTATCGTCGGGGTCGCCGTAGAACCCCTCTACCGTTCCCATACCCGGCAGCTTCAACTGGTATTGCTGCCTGCCATTGAGATCGGTCACCACCACTTTGGATTTTGCATCCTCCAGATAGTGCAGCACGAAGCGGCCGCCGATCAGGCTCGCGCCTTGCAGGGCATCCTTCTGCTCGGGCACCAGGGTCTTCCAGTGCGCCTTGTCCGGCTGATCCAGATCGATGGCGATGATGCGACCGTTGGTCGCATTTGCGTTGGTTTCAAAATAGAAAGTTTTGCCCCTGTTACCCAGATAGGTATACAGCGCATCCCAATCATCCAGCAGCTTCACCACTTTCGCATCGGGGGCGCTCAGGTCCTTGTAGTAGATACCGTTGCTGTCGTAGCCATCGAAAATACCCAGAATCAGGTATTTCCCATCGTCACTGACTTCTGCGCCCGGGTTGCGAGTGGGGTGATCGGTGATCTGGTAGACAAGCTGGTCCTTGCTCTGGGGGTCGCCAATTTTGTGGAAGTAGACCGAGACCTGCTTGCTGTCATCGGCACTACCGTCTTCATCGAACGGATAGCGGCTGTAGTAAAACCCGGTTTCATCCTTAGCCCAGCTTGCACCGCTAAACTTGATCCCGGTCAGGCGGTCGGGAATCAGTCGACGAGTTTTCAGATCCCGCACATGGTAATCGGTCCAGTCGGTACCGCCGTCGGAAGTGCCGTAGGCCAGGTAGCGACCGTTGGGGCTGACGGAGTAGCGCTTGGCGGCGATGGTGCCATCTTCGCTGAGGGTGCGCGGATCCAGCACCACATGCCCGTCTTTGGAGATGTCGCGGGTAGTGTAAAACACACTCTGGTCCCAGCTGCCGTCGTTGTATTCGTAGAACACCTGGCCGGCCTTCTTGTAGGGCACACCATAGCGCTCGTACTCCCACAGCTCGGTCAGGCGATCATTGATCTTCTGCCAGCCCGGCAGCGCCTTGAGATGGGGCAGGGAAAATTCGTTTTGCGCCGTCACCCACGACTTCACCGCCCCGGACTCCTGCGCCTCCAGCCAGCGGAAGGGATCACTGACTTCGGTACCGAAGTAGTCGTCTTTCTGCTCAACGGTCTTGGTTTCGGGGTATTCGGGCTGGCCCTCGTCGCTGACGGCGAACGCAGCCGCGACAGCAAGACACACGGCACCCAGGGTGAAGGCGGTTTTCTTCATGGAGACTTCCGGTTTTTTATTGGCGATCAGTGGGCTAATCTAGAAAATTCGCCGCCAGCGTTCTAGCGGGTAACAGCATTTTAGAAGAGGTTATCGATGAAAGGCCTGATTCAACGGGTAAAGCACGCGAAAGTGGAAGTGAGCAGTGAAAACGTCGGCGCCATCGACCACGGGATTCTGCTGTTGCTGGGCGTTGAAGCCACAGATACCGAGGAAACCGCAGACAAACTGCTGCACAAGGTACTCCACTACCGCATATTCAGCGACGAGCAGGGCAAGATGAACCTGAACGTGCAGCAGGCCGGCGGTGGCCTGCTGGTGGTCAGCCAGTTTACTCTGGTGGCGGATACGGCCAAGGGCCTGCGCCCCAGTTTCAGTCGCGGCGCCACCCCGCAGCAGGCGGAAGCGCTGTACGACTACTTCCTGCAACAGGCACGCGCGAAAACCGGCGAGGAATTCCCGGTGGCCGGCGGTCAGTTCGCCACGGACATGCAGGTATCGCTCTGTAACGATGGCCCGGTCACCTTCTTGCTGGAAGCCTGAGCCCGCTCGCTGAGTGCCTTCAGGCGCGCCTTGCGGGTGTCCTTGGACTGCGCACCCAGCTGCTCCACCGCGGCGTAGAACGCCTCCCAGTCTTCGCCGCTGTCCCGGTACAGCTGCACAAACGCAGGCACCTGGGACTGGTATTCACTCACCAGTGCCAGGGTCGCGTTGTTGGTCTTCTCGATCATACGCGCAAATTTCTCATCCTGTACCCAGCCCGCCGAGGCCTCGCGATAGCATCGGCGCAACCGCTGCAGGGTCTCGGCCTTGCGCGCACGCTTTTCCTCGATGCCCAGGCCTGTGTCGTCGTAAATCGACTGCAACTGTTTGCGCGCTGCCACCATCAGTCCGTTTACCCGCCGGGCCTGGGCCACGCTCTTTACTGCGGGCTGCGGTATGCCGTTACGACGCCGCCACTCCGGCAGTGCAATCCGCGACACCGCGGTGGCAAAGCTCTCGTTGAAACGGGTATCGCCAGAAATATACACCCGCCGGTGTGCCAGCTCGTGAAACAGCAGGCTGGCGAGTCGGTCCGGCTTCCAGTTTACGAAACTCGACAGCACCGGGTCGTCGAACCAGCCGAGCGTACTGTAGGCGGGCACCGGGCCCAGGTAGACGTCGTAGCCCTGGGCACGCAGGCGTCCCTCCTGACGCACTGCGTCATTTTTGTCGAAATAGCCGCGATAGCTGGCACATCCCGCAATCGGGTAGCACCAGCGTTTCGGCGACAGGGAAAACTCCGGCGCCGCGATCAGGTTGTACAGCGCATATTCGCCATCCAGCTGGGTAAAATCGCTGTAGGCGCTTTCCACAGGCAGTTGCAGCTCACCGGCCGCATAGGCGCGGATCGCGCGCACCCACTCCAGTTGTAGCTTCAGCTTGGGGTCGGTCTTCTCATCCGCCACCAGGCGATCGATGGATTTGCGCCCGGCGAGGATCTTGAGTTGGCCGGTGGCGGCCTGGGAGTAAAAATGCACGGTCTCACAACCGGTCAGGGAAAGTGTACCCAGGATTGCCAGGGTAATTGGCAATAGCCGACGCCTGCCGCTGCCAACCAGGTTGGAAACAGCTAACTTTAGGTAAGCGAAGAAACGTTTAAGGGAAATATCCATGCAGCCCGTGGCAGCGGTCTCACTGGTTTTTACGATGGTTCTCAGCGCCGTTTTGTGGATTCAGGTATTGCGGCTGAGTGTCGCTGAATCCACAGGCCTCACGGTGCTCGCTATTCTTTGCCCGCCGATCCCGTTGGCGCTGTTGTTATTCGACAGTCACCACCGTCAGCGGTTGTTGCCACTGGCGGTTCTGGTGGCCGGCTTTTCCAGCATAGTCGCAATTTATTCCTGAGGGAAAAACAGCCGTTACCGAAAAGCCCCCACTCATTTCCGCGGCGGATTCGCACAGGGAAAAGTCTCCACTTCATCACCGCGAAAACTTCCAGTGTTTAAAAACGCCACTACCTGATCGATCACCCGTTGATCGTCGGTAAGGTTGTCGTGGGTGAGTGGATAGGTGACGCGCGTGCAGGCGCCCTCGACGTAGGTACTGGGCAAACCCACCCGGCCGTCGTCGTTTCCACTGATAATCGCCGCGAACAGGGGATTGAATGTACGGGTACCGGCGATCACACCGAGGGGAAAATGCACCGGTCCCATCCGGTTGGGAATGCTGTTCCGGTCAACGCCCATCTGCTTGCCGGCCGGGCCATTCAGGTCCTTGATCCACGGAATACAGGAAAGGAAATTGCCCAGGCGGCTGCCCTGATTCGGCGTGCCGAGCATCACGACACTGGAGACGCCTGACACATCACGCCGATCGTAGAAATACCGTACCAGCAGGCCCCCCATGGAGTGGGCGACAAAGTGCAACTCTCCCGTGTCGGCTTCCTTGCACGCCGCCAGTCCTTGCGGAATCGCTTCGCCGGCCAGTACTTCGATGGGATTGCTGCGGGAGGGGTAGTCCAGGTTGACCGTGTGATAGCCCTGCGCTTGCAGGGCGTGCTCGATCGAGCGCATCGACGAGGAATCTTTGGTGATACCGTGCAACAGGATGACACAGGCCTTAGCGGCTGTGTCCGAGCCCCCCTCTTTCTCAAGAAGGGGCTGCGCGGAATGCGCTGCGAAGGGCATCCACAGCGCCACTAGTAACCCCAGGGTACAGGTCACTGCCAGACAGGATTTGTGTAATACCACAGAGCGCCACCCTCAGGAATTCCCGGAAATTCCGCCATCAAATCGAGCACACCTCCCAAGAACACGCGCAGCTGGTGCACGACCACTGCACGGGATCTCTCAGGGTTTTGTACGCTGCTTACGGGCCCGCGGATGACATCAGGGCGATTCGACTTCCGCTTCCTTTTTTCCGCGCTTCTTGATCAAACGACCGAAGAAAATGCCCACCTCGAACAGCAGCCACATGGGAATGGCCAGGAGAGTCTGGGAAATGACATCCGGCGGGGTGAGCAGCATGCCCACGGCGAAACAGGCGACGATCACGTAGGGGCGCTTCTTCGCCAGATCATTGGCGGTGACAGCACCACTCCAGATCAGCAATACGGTGGCAATGGGAATTTCGAAGGCGAAGCCAAAGGCAAAAAACAGTTTCAGCGCCAGATCCAGGTAGCTACGGATGTCCGGCAACACCTTGATATCCGCGGATGCGGAGCTGATAAAAAACTCAAAGATCAGCGGGAATACTACGAAGTAGGCGAATGCCATGCCCGCGTAAAACAGGAAAATACTGGAAAACATCAGCGGCGCGATCAAACGCTTTTCGTGCTTGTACAGGCCGGGGGCAATAAATGCCCAGAACTGATACAGCACAAAGGGAATAGCAACAAAGAACGCCAGCACAAAGGTGGTCTTGAACGGGGTCAGGAACGGAGACGTCACCTCGGTGGCAATCATCCCTGCGCCCTCGGTCAGGCGAGCCTGTAGGGGGTCGGCTACGAATTCGTAGATTTCGTTGGCGAACGGTACCATGCAGGCAAATATCGCCACCACCACCATCAGCGTTTTCAGCAGGCGATCGCGCATCTCGATGAGATGCTCAATAAACGGTTGGTCTTTCTCGGTCATTGACGCTTGTCTTCCACCTGGCCAGCACTGTCGCTTTTTGCGGGGCTTGCCGATTGCGCACTTTTACCGGCACGATCCTCGGTCTCCGCCGGGTCCAGCCGATCCACTTCCGCCCAGGCCTCATCTTCTTCGTGCTTGAAATGATCGGGGTGGTGCGGGTTGTATTGCGGGTCGCCGTGGTCGTGCAGATGCTCGGGATACTCGGGATCTTCCTGATCCTCGTCGTCTTCATCTTCCTCCGGCAGATACTCCTCACTGGATTTCTCATCGATGCGCGCTTCGCGATCTTCTTCTGGGAGGTAATCCGCGGCCTGCCGACGCTGGTCCGCCGCCACATCCGGCTCTGACGGCAGTTCCTTTGCCGGCGCTGCTTCGCCCGCGCTCTCGGCGTCCTGCTTCAGCGATTGCGCCTGGGCTTCCACCGCCTTGAGATCCTGCTCGAATTTACGTTCAGCATCAGTGAAAGTGCGCTCCATCGCCTCCTGGCTTTCGCGCAACTCGCGCAATACGCGCTCGTTGTGCAGCTCGCGACGGATATCGTCGGCGCCCACTTCCCGTTCCAGTTCGTCTTTGGCACTGCTCAGGGTCTGCTTCAGTTGCGTCCACCAGCGCACGGTGGTGCGCACCGCGTCCGGCAGGCGCTCGGGACCGATGACCACCAGGCCAACAATACCGATCAGCAGTAATTCAAAAAATCCGATATCAAACACGCGCGGTTCGCTCTATCAGTTGCGGACGATGCCGGTGCCAGGATTACTTGTCCTGGGACTGCTTTTCTTCGCTGGTTGTTTTCTGCTGGGGCTTGGCGTTTTCGTCCTTGGTAAGCAGTTCCGGATCTTTGTCGGCATCTTCTTCCTCGCCGTCTTTCTTGCCCTCTTCCTTCATGGCCTTTTTAAAGCCCTTGATGGCGCCACCCAGATCGCCACCGAGGTTGCGCAGACGCTTGGTACCGAAAATCAACAGTACGATGACCAGCAGAATCAGTAGTTGTTGCCAGCTAATACCCATGTGAAATACTCCTGAATAAAATTCTTGATCTTGTATCGGCCTGGGCCGGTGAAATTCAAATCAGTCCTGCTTGCGCGCGGCCTTTTCTTCGAGTCCGGACAGACCGAAACGGCGCCCCAGTTCATCCAGTACCGCGCGGGAATCCGTCCCAAGGTGCGCCAGCATCACCAGCGAATGAAACCACAGATCCGCGGTTTCACTGATCAGTGCCTTGTGTGCGTCGCTGTCCAAATCCTCGCCCTCGGCGTCTTTCGCCGCAAGCACTAGTTCGGTGGCCTCTTCGCCTACCTTTTCCAGTATCTTGTTTAACCCTTTGTGATGCAGGCTGGCGACATAGGAGGACTCCGCATCCCCCTGTTGCATGCGCATCCGCAGTACGCGATCCAGTTGTATCAGCATATTACTCATGGCGCTGGCCTTTTACTCCGCGTTCTTTTTCGTCTCGGCGCTCTGCGCGCTGGTGTAAATATCTTTCGGATCGGTGATCACCGGCTGGCGGATCTGCCACTGCCCGTCCTCGAGCACCTGGTAAAAGCAACTGGTGCGACCGGTATGACAGGCGATGCCGCCAAGCTGCTCCACCATCAGCACCAGCGTGTCGCCGTCGCAATCGAGGCGGATTTCACGCACCTGCTGCACGTGGCCGGATGATTCACCCTTGCGCCAGAGCTTGCCGCGCGAGCGGGACCAGTAGACAGCGCGCCCTTCCTCCACGGTGAGTCGCAGGGACTCTGCATTCATCCACGCCATCATCAGCACCCGGCCGCTTTTGAAATCCTGCGCAATGGCAGGCACCAGCCCGTCACTATTCCAGCTGACTGCTTGGGTGAAATCGGTTTCGCTCACGTGTGCGTCCTTACTGCATTCGTTATTGTAGGCTGGCGAGTTCGCTTCAGGGCGGCAGCTCACGGCCAGAGCAACATGGCCAGTGCCGCCGCCCCCAGTACCCAACTGGCCACCGGTATCTGCGCCAGCAATCCGGGGGAAGCCACCAGCGCCGCACCCGCCGCGAGCAGCCCTCCCACGATCATGCGCGCATAGCGGGCACGCCCGCGCTGGCGACTGCCAGCAAGCTGATCGCTCAACTGCTGCAGTTGCGGTCCCAGCTGCTGCCCCTGCTCAAGGGCAGAGAACGCCATTTGCGGCAGTTGGGGGAATTTTTCCAGCCATTCTGGTCCGTATCGCCGGATTTCACCGACGATGGTCTTGGGGTGAATACGCTCGCGCATCCACCGCTCGAGAAATGGATGGGCAGTCTTCCACAGATCCAGTTGCGGATAAAGCTGTCGTCCCAGCCCCTCGATATTGAGCAGGGTTTTCTGCAACAACACCAGTTGCGGTTGCACTTCCATATCGAAGCGCCGCGCAGTCTGGAACAGGCTGATCAGTACCCGCGCGAAGGAAATCTCTCCCAGGGGCTTCTCAAAAATCGGCTCGCACACGGACCGGATCGCCGCTTCAAAAGCATTGACCGGCGTATTTTTGTTCACCCAGCCACTCTGCACATGCAGCTCAGCCACCATCCGATAATCCCGACGGAACATGGCCAGCAAATTACGCGCCAAATAGTACTGGTCCTCGCGGGTAAGGCTGCCGACGATGGCGGTGTCGATGGCGATATATTTCGGCCGCTGCGGATTTTCCCGGGATACAAATATATTGCCCGGGTGCATATCGGCGTGGAAGAAGTTGTGCTCGAACACCTGCTTGAAGAATATCTCCACGCCGCGCTCGGCGAGCAGCTCCATATCGGTATCCTGGGCCCGCAACTGCTCCAGGTCGGTGACAGGAATCCCGTCAATACGCTCCAGTACCAGCACATTGTCGCGGGTGTAGTCCCAGTAGACCTCGGGAATGTACAGCAGCGGCGAATTGGCAAAATTGCGCTTCAACTCGGAGCCGTTGGAAGCCTCCCGCACCAGATCCAGTTCGCCCTCGATAGTGTGGCGGTAATCCTCGACGACCTCCACTGGCCGCATGCGACGACCGTCGGGCAAAAAACGTTCGATCCAGCGCGCGATATGCCGCAACAGCTGCAGGTCCTGCTGGATGATCTTGTCGATACCCGGCCGCAGCACTTTGACCACCACCGACTTTCCCGGTGCGCCCCGATCGTCTTTCAGACGCGCCGCGTGCACCTGGGCCACCGACGCGGATGCCAGCGGCTCGCGCTCAAATTCCGCAAACAGCTCGTCCACCGGTGCGCCCAGTGCCGCTTCGATGCGCGCAATACACTGATCCGCCGGGTAGGGCGGTACATTGTCCTGCAGCTGGTTCAGCTCCAGCACCATATCCGGCGGCAGCAGATCCGGGCGCGTGGACAGCAGCTGTCCGAACTTCACATAAATGGGCCCCAGATCCTCCAGCGCCCGTCGCAGCCGCTCACCGCGGCTCATCCGCTTGATCTTACCGCCGACCGGCAACAATCTCGCCGGCGCCCACATCGCGCGCAGCCACAGCGGCTGATGCTCGGCGGGCACCAGTTCGTTCAGTCGATAGCGCAGGAAAATCCGCGCGATGGTCAGGCTTCTCGCTACTGGCACGTCAATCTTTCCCCTGACCCGGTTTGCGTTCATCCGGTGACTGGCGACCTTCCAGCTTGCGCCGCAAAATGTCGATACGCGCCTCCAGCCGGTCGACCCCCTGAGCAAACTCCGCCACATCCTCGGCAAACGCCTCGAACTGCGCTTGCGGCGGTGTCACCTTCCACTCCTCACTCACGGCTTCTGCACCCGCCTTCGGCGCCGCACCCAGCGCGCCCTTCAGCCAGCTCGCCGCCATACGCACACCCGTTCCAAGCTGGTGGGCCGGGGTATCGCCAATCAACTTTGCGAGCGGCTCCTCCCAGTCGACATCCAGATCCCGCAGGATCGACTGCAGCTCCGCCAGCAGCGCGCTGGAACCGCGCACCGTCACCCCCAGTTTGGCCGGGGTGGCATCTCGGTTGCGCAGCAGTTGTACAAACGCCATCGCCGAACCGGACAGCTCGGTGGACACCTCGCCATTCCAGCGACCGTGCACCTCGATAAAACCGCCATCGCCATCGTCTTCGATCGCCATAAACAGAGTCATGGCCGGTGCCGTCAGCTTTACTGCCAGCACCTTTCCCGCCAGTTTTCCAAGGCGCGCGCGCGTACCTGGGTCATACCGGAGTGCGGAGTTGATGGCGGTTTCCAGAGTGGCGTCGAAGCCGGCGCGGAAGGTGGGGTCGGTCATTCTTTTGGTGATTCTGTTCCGAGCTCACAACCCCGACGAGAAGGTGTCGATTCCGGGGTCTGTTTGCGGGACTGTCGAAAAGAGGGACC
>NZ_LZDE01000291.1 GCF_002009015.1 Microbulbifer mangrovi
TGTCGCCGACGCTTTTGAAAACGGATCCCCGCCGCTCTGCCTACATTTCAACTTTTGCCACTTCGTAGCTCTTAGGTCTTGAACAGCTGAATAATTATGCTCAAACGTTGTTGTATTCATTGGGCAATTGCACTGATTGCCACTCTCTCTATACCTGCTCAATCGATTGCATTGGGTAATCCCTCTTTTGTTTCTTCATTTCCCGCAGTCAATAACTTCAGGCTAGTCGAAGATGGCCATGCAGCCACGCTGTATCACGATGAATATGCAGATACTGCAATCAGGCAGGCGTTGATGCATTTACGGCAGGATATCCAGCGGGTCAGTGGATCGCGGCCGCGACTGGTTACGGACCAGAAAAAGTTAAAGAGTTATACGCTGATTGCCGGGCAAATCGGTAAGAGTCCGCTGATCGACCGACTGATTGCGGAACGTCAGATAGACGTCAGCACGATTGCGAATCAGTGGGAAGGCTACCTGATTCAGGTGGTGCGCAATCCTGTGGAGGGCGTGGACCAGGGGCTGGTTATTGCGGGAACGGATCGGCGCGGTACGGCTTACGGTATTTACGAGGTGAGCGAACAGATTGGTGTCTCACCCTGGTACTGGTGGGCGGATGTACCCGTAAGAGAACGAGAAAGCCTGTATATCCATAGGGATACCCGGGTGGTGGACTGGCCGCGGGTGCGTTACCGGGGAATTTTTCTAAACGATGAGGCCCCCGCGCTGACGAACTGGGTGAAGGAGAAGTATGGGGACTACAACCACAAGTTCTACGAAAAGGTTTTCGAGCTGATGATGCGCCTGAAGGCGAATTATCTGTGGCCGGCGATGTGGAACAACGCGTTCAGTGATGACGATCCGTTGAATATGGTGCGCGCGCACGAATACGGCATTGTGATGGGAACGTCCCATCACGAGCCGATGATGCGGGCGGACAAGGAGTGGAATCGCTACGGCAGGGATTTTGGTACCGGCGCCGCACGCGGGGACTGGGATTACGCAACCAATCCGGAAGGGCTCTACGATTTCTGGCTGCAGGGCGCGAAGCGCAACAAGCCCTACGACAGTATTTATACCCTTGGCATGCGCGGGCAGGAAGATACGCCCATGAGCGAGGAGCGGAATATCGGGCTGCTGGAAAAAATCGTTCATGACCAGCGGCAGATTCTCGGCAAGGTGTTTGATGATCGCCCGCTCTCCGAGGTCCCTCAGGTGTGGGCACTGTACAAAGAGGTGCAGGAATATTACGAGAATGGTATGCGGGTGCCGGAAGATGTAAGCCTGCTGTGGGCCGATGACAACTGGGGCAATATCCGCCGCTTACCCACGCCGGAGGAAAGGAACCGCAGCGGGGGCGCGGGAGTGTATTACCACTTTGATTACGTAGGCGGGCCGCGTTCCTATCGGTGGATCAATGTCACGCCCATCGCCAAAGTCTGGGAACAGATGAATCTCGCCCGGGCCTATAACGCAGATCGTATCTGGCTGGTCAATGTCGGTGACCTGAAACCGCAGGAGTTTCCCACCGAGTTTTTCCTGCGTATGGCGTGGAACCCGGAGGCGTGGCAAAAGGAACGACTACAGGAATTTGGCGAGTTGTGGGCGGCACGCGAGTTTGGCGAGACGTACGCGCGGGAAATTGCCGCGCTGGTACAGGGCTACAGCCGTCACAACGGTCGCCGCAAACCCGAGCTGATGGAGGCGGACACTTACAGCCAGCACCACTATAACGAAGCCACGAGGGTTTACACCGAGCTGGCCGAGCTTTCGCGCCGGGCAGAGGATCTTTTCCAGAAAATCGATCCCCAATACCGGGACGCATTTTTTCAACTGGTGCTTTACCCGGTCAAAGCCAGTACCGCGGTTTCCCAGATGTACATCTCCACCGCACGCAACCGTTTATACGCCAGCCAGGGGCGCGCGGAAGCCAATGACTACGCGCAAAAAGCCCGCGAACTGTTCACACTGGATGCCGACCTGAGCGAGCAGTTCCACCGTATCAATGACGGCAAGTGGAATCATATGATGTCCCAGCCGCATATCGGCTACACCCACTGGAACAACCCACCGGCCAATACACTGCCCGCCCTCGCTCATTACCGGCCGCACAGTGAAGCGGATATGGGGATTGCCGTGGAAGGTGGTGACGATTTCTGGCCGGCAGCAGGCAACCTCGCACTGCCGGAATTCAGTCCCTACGGCGAAACCAGCCACACCATCGAGATATTCAATCGCGGCACCAGGCCGTTCGATTTCGCCGTCACCACGAGTGCACCGTGGATTCGCGTGAGTACAACCGAAGGTACGGTAAAGCAGCACACGGTGCCGCTGTCTGTCGCCATCGACTGGGAAAAAGCCCCCGCAGGGCGGCACCGGGAAACGGTGGATATCCGCGGAACCGGCTGGGGTAGCGCGAAAGTTCAGGTCCACAGCTTCAAGCCAGATGCGTTGATGGCAGAAGACGCTCAAGGATATGTCGAGACCGACGGGTACATTGCCATCGACGCCGCCGGATTCACCAACAAGCGGGATGGGGCCCACGCAGGCTGGGAGGAAATTCCCCTGCACGGGCGCACCCGCTCCTCCATTTCTGTGTTTCCCGTCAGTGACCGTGTGTATGAAGACCCGGCCCATGCACCCTATGTGGAGTACGACCTGACCCTGTTCACTAGCGGGCAGATCCGCATACAGACACTGGCAGCCCCGAGCCTCAATTTTCAGCCCCAGCGCGGGCTACGCTACGCCATTGCCCTGGACGACGGCGAACCACAGGTAGTGGATATTCTGGCCGATCTATCAAAGGGCGCCTGGGAGACCGCGGTCAAAGACGGCGTGCGCAAATCTGAATCGGTTCACCGGGTGATTAATGCCGGCCGACACACACTGCGTATTTACGCGGTGGATCCCGGAGTCACCCTGCAGAAAATTTTAATCGATACCGGCGGACTGAAACCCAGCTACCTGGGGCCGCCGCAGAGCCAGTTCGTAGAGAGCCGGCCTGGAAAAATTCCCACGTTGGAGAAAAAGCCGTGAACCTGTTCCGTCTAAAAAAAAATCGCTGCCTGCTTGGCGTTATCGCTGCAGGCTTAACGTTCGGTGCCAGCGCCGAAGTCACACTGCCGAAACTGGTCAGCGATGGGATGGTGTTACAGCGGGACGCCGCAGTGAAAATCTGGGGTTGGGCAAACACCGGTGAGCAGGTACAGGTGGACTTCAATGGACATCGGTATCAGGCGGAAGCAGATGATGCGGGTGACTGGTCCATTGTGCTTCAGCCCGCCGCGGCTGGCGGCCCATACACCATGGATATCCGCGCAGAAAATCGAATCCGCCTCGAGAACATCCTGCTGGGCGATGTGTGGCTGGCCTCCGGACAGTCGAATATGGAATACCCGATCAACCGTATTGCACATCGCTTTGCTTCCGAAATCGCCACTGTGGATAACGACCGCATCCGTCAGTTTCAGGTAGCGCAGGCCTACGATTTCAATGCGCCACAGCCGGACCTCGAGAGTGGACAGTGGCTGCCAGCCACCCAGCGCAATATCCAGAACTTTTCCGCGGTGGCCTATTTTTTTGCGGACCACGTCCAGCAGAGTGAACAGGTACCCATCGGTATTATCAACAGCAGCCTCGGCGGTTCCCCGGCTGAGGCCTGGGTTAGCGAGGAAACGCTACAGCGCTTTCCCGCGCACCTCACGGAGAAGAAAAAGTTTGAAGACCTCCAGTTAATCGAAAATATCCAGCGCGAAGACCGCGCCCGCAGTGAGCGCTGGTATACCACCGCGGCCCAAAAAGATCGCGGCCAGCAGCCGGAGAAAACGCCCTGGTATGCGCCCGAGCTGGATACCGGTAACTGGCTGACATTCTCCGTTCCCGGTTACTGGGCGCAACAGGCCGGCATCGATGAGAAAGGTATTTTCTGGCTGCGCAAAACCATACACCTGCCGCAAAGCCTGGCGGGAAAACCGGGGCTTCTGGAACTGGGGCGTATCGTCGATGCCGATGAGACCTGGATCAACGGCCACCAGGTGGGCAACACCACCTACCTGTATCCGCGGCGACGCTATCAGGTCCCGGAACACCTGCTGCGGGCGGGCGAAAACAGTATCGCGATTCGTGTCACCAACAGCGGTGGTACCCGCGGTGGCTTTGTGCCGGATAAACCCTACCGGCTGACGATAGATGGCCAGCGCTTTGATCTCCGCGGCCAGTGGCACTTCAAGAAGGCTGCACAGATGCCGCAATTGCCCGGGCAGACTTTTGTGCGCTGGAAACCCACGGGGCTCTACAACGCCATGCTGCACCCGCTGCAGAATTACCGTATCCGCGGCGCCCTCTGGTACCAGGGAGAATCCAATGTGGGGCGCGCGCAGGAATATACAGAATTATTCCCGGCACTGATCCGCGACTGGCGCGCGGGGTGGCGACAGGGTGCCGGGCAGCAATCCCTGCCTTTCCTGTTTGTGCAGCTGGCGAATTTTCTGGAACCGCAATCCTCCCCCAAGGAGAGCGACTGGGCGGAACTGCGCGAGGCGCAAGCCTCTGCGCTGGATTTGCCGGAAACCGCCATGGCAGTGACCATCGACGCCGGTGAATGGAACGATATCCACCCTCTCGACAAAAAGACCGTGGGGCAGCGACTGGCACTGGCAGCAGAGAAGCTCGTCTACGGCCGTCAATCCACGGTAGCAGCTGGCCCGCGACTAAAGTCCGCAGACTTTACCGACAACAAAGCCGTGCTGAATTTTGTCCACACCCAGGGCGGCCTGATCGCCACACCCTGTAGTAATGACTGCAACCATCGCGAAGCCACATCGCCGCTATTTGAATTTGCCATTGCCGGAAGCGACGGCAAGTTTTACTGGGCCAATACCCGTATCGCTGGCGATACCGTGGAGGTGTGGAGCGAGCAGGTGAGCAACCCGCAGTCGGTGCGCTACGCCTGGGCGGACAACCCCGCCGAAGCCAACCTGTACAACGGCGCGGGCTTACCCGCCGAGCCGTTTCAAGTTCTTCGGGCGCCTCAGGAAGAGTCCGCATCCGCAGTAAAAGCAGGAGAACCACAGTGAATTATCGACAACTGGGAAAAACTGGTTACCGCGTCAGTGAAATCGGCCTCGGTTGCTGGCAGCTGGGGGGCGATTTCGGGCCCCTGGCGGGAGACACCGCCAGCGACATACTGGAAGCCGCAGCCACCCACGGCATTAACTTCTGGGATAGCGCGGACGTGTACGGTGGCGGCGAAAGCGAGCAGCGTATTGGCAACTTCCGGCAAAAACCGGACAACCTGGTGGTCGCAACCAAGGTGGGACGTGGGGCCGGTCTGTATCCAGACGGCTACAGTCTCGCCGCGGTGCGCGCCAGCCTGGAAGCGTCCCGGCAAAGACTCGGGGTAGATGCCATCGACCTGGCACAGCTGCACTGCGTGCCACCGGCGATTCTCAAACAGGGCGATATTTTTCAGTGGATGGAATCGTTGAAGCACAGCGGCCTGATCCGTCATTACGGCGCCAGTGTGGAAACCATCGAGGAAGCCTTCAGCTGCCTGCAACAACCCGGCCTTGCATCGCTGCAGATCATTTTCAACCTGTTCCGCCAAGATGCGGCGGAAGCTCTGCTGGATGCCGCACAAGAAAAAAACGTGGGGATTATTGTGCGCCTGCCCCTGGCCTCCGGCCTGCTCTCCGGAAAATTCACCCGCGATACGCGTTTTTCGGAAAGCGACCATCGCCACTACAACCGTGACGGTGCCGCCTTCTCCGTGGGCGAGACCTTTGCAGGTATCCCGTTTGAAAAAGGCGTGGAACTGGCCCAGGGAATAAATAGCCTGCTGCCGGAGAACAGTGATCAGGCCTCTCAAGCCCTGCGCTGGATTCTGGATCACCCGGCGGTATCCACCGTAATTGCCGGCGCATCCAGTCCACAACAGATTGCCAGCAATGCCTCGGCCAGTGATCTTGCACCGCTGCCCGAATCAACGCACCAGACACTGAAAAGCTACTACCTACAACAGGTTCGTCCGCATATTCGCGGGGTCATCTGAACGCCCGCGAATCCATACGAGCGCCGAGACGGTTCCGTCGGCGTGCGAATGATGGCAGGCGTCAGGAATTCAATAAAATAAAAAGGAGAAGACCATGGCTGCAACAAAGGGCATCAATAAACTGGCGAGGGGCTGCGTGTTGGTACTGGCCACGGCTTTCTGTGGTTTATCTTATGCGCAGGCTGAGCCGGGGGTGAGCGAAAATATCCGCGTTAACCAGCTGGGCTTTTCCCCGCGATCGGAAAAAATCGCGCTACTTGTCATCCAGGACGCGCCGGTGGATTCCTCCAGGTTTGTGGTGCGCTCCGCAAAAACCGGCAACGCAGTAATGGAGGGAGCGCTGCAGGTGGGCCGTGACAAGACCTGGAGCGGACAACGCACACTGCTGGCGGATTTCTCCCACCTGAAAACATCCGGTCGCTACTATCTGGAAATTTCCGGACCTGGCGATACGGAGGTCATCCGCTCAACGCCGTTCGAGGTCGGTGACACCGTGTTCCAGGACCTCGCGACTGCCAGCCTTAAAGCGTTTTATTACCAGCGCGCCTCAACGGAACTCAAGGAAATTCACGCGGGCCCGTGGCACCGCGCGGCCGGTCACCCGGACGACAAAGTTTTGATACATCCTTCCGCCGCCAACCGGGCACGCGTGGCCAATACCATCGTATCCGCCCCCAAAGGCTGGTACGACGCCGGCGACTACAACAAATACGTGGTCAACAGCGGTATCACCATGGGAACCCTGATGAGCGCCTTCGAGCGCTACCCGGATTATTTTTCTACACAGTCCCTGAATATTCCCGAATCTCAAAATGCGCTGCCGGATATTCTCGACGAGGTGCGCTACAACCTTGACTGGCTCAGCGCCATGCAGGACCCGACGGACGGCGGTGTTTACCACAAGCTCACCACCGCCGGGTTCGAGGGCATGATTGCCCCGCATCAGGCCACACAACCCCGCTACATGGTGCAGAAAACCACCGCCGCCACCCTGGATTTCGCCGCGGTGATGGCGCAGGCCTCGCGGGTGTATGCACCCTACGACGCGCAGGGCAGCAAACAGTACTTGCAGGCGGCACAGGCGGCCTGGAAATGGGCGCAACAACATCCCGCGGTGCACTACCGGCAGGACAAACTCAACCAGCAATTTGACCCGGATATCACAACCGGTGCCTACGGCGATGAACAGCTGGCCGACGAGCAACTGTGGGCTGCGGCTGAACTGTACCTGGCGACCGGGCATACGGATTTCTGGCGGGTCATCAGTGACGCCCCCCTGGAATACAGCCTGCCCAATTGGGCGGATGTACGCTGGCTGGGATACTACAACTTGCTCGCCCACAAAGATCAGCTGCCACAAGACAGTAATCGCTGGCGCAGTGCCATCGAGAAAAACCTGGTCGTCGCCGCCCGTGAGCTGAAGGAAGCGGGCAGCAAAAATGCTTACCGGGTGCCCATGCTCAGCGACCCGAAAAACTTCGTATGGGGCAGCAACGCGGTGGCCGCCAACCAGGGCATCCTGTTTCTGGAAGCATTTCGTATTACCGGTGACCAGGCCTTCCTGAACAGCGCACAAGCCACCCGGGATTATCTGCTGGGCCGCAATGCCACCGGTTACTCCTACGTCACCGGCTTCGGCCACAAAACCCCAATGCACCCCCATCACCGCCTGGCCGCAGCGCGCCCGGACCGGCCTCCACTGCCCGGCTTCCTGGTCGGCGGGCCAAATCCGGCACAGCAGGATGACTGTGCATACCCGAGCAAGGTTGCCGATCAGTCCTATGTGGATCACGTGTGCAGTTACGCCAGTAATGAAATCGCCATCAACTGGAATGCGCCCCTGGCCTACCTGGCCAACGGGCTAAGTGCCATCGAAAACCAGTATGCCGAGAGCCATTCCCATCATGAGTAAATCGTTCAAGCGTCTGGCCGCAACGTTTCTTTTCTCAGTACCGCTAGTCAGCGCGGCCATGTCTGCAGAAATAGAAATACAAGGCGAGCGGCGCGCGCCCGCCGCAACCACGCAGGAAGGCCTGGCGACAAGCAACCGGAAAACCGGCGAGGCCGCCACTTTCGACCGGTTCGAGTACCGGGGCGAAGACCCGGTTTTCGAAAAGCCGGTCTCGAGCTACCAGTACCGCAACCCGATTCTCGCCGGTTACTATCCCGACCCGAGCATCGTGCAGGTAGGAGCCGATTATTATCTGGTGAACTCCAGCTTCGCCCACTTTCCCGGAATACCGATTTTCCACAGCCGCGACCTGATCAACTGGAAGCAGCTCGGACATGTGATCGATCGCCCCGGGCAGCTGGACTTTTCCGGCCTCGGAATTTCCCGTGGCGTATTCGCGCCGGCTATCTCCCATTACCGGGATAGGTTTTATCTGGTGAGTACCTGCGTCGATTGCGGCGGTAACTTTGTTGTCACCGCAAACGATCCGGCAGGTCCCTGGTCGGATCCGGTGTGGCTACCGGATGTAGGCGGGATCGATCCCTCGCTATTTTTTGACGACGACGGCAAGGCCTATATCGTCAACAACGATGCCCCCGAGAGTGAACCGCGGTACCAAGGCCACCGCGCAATCTGGGTACAGGCATTCGACCCGGAGAAACTGGCGACTTTCGGCCCGCGCAAACAGATCGTCAACGGCGGGGTGAATATTGCGGAAAAGCCCGTATGGATCGAGGGGCCGCACCTGCTGCGCAGAAATGGCCAGCTGTACCTGACCGCCGCCGAGGGTGGCACCAGTGTGAACCACTCCCAGGTGGTGTTCAAAGGCAAGACGCCATTCGGACCCTTTACCCCCTGGAAGCACAACCCCATCCTGACCCAGCGCCATCTCGATCCAGCGCGCCATGAACCGGTCACGTCGGTAGGCCACGCGGACTTTGTGCAGGATGGCAAAGGTGACTGGTGGGCGGTGTTTCTCGGGGTGCGCCCCTACGCTGGCAACTACTACAACACCGGGCGGGAAACCTTCCTGATGCCAGTGACGTGGGAAGATGGCTGGCCGGTAATTACCCGCGGCGAGCAAACAATTCCGGCGATTGCACCGCGCCCGGCACTGCCGAGACACGCCGCCCACCACATCCCCACCAGTGGCAACTTTACCCTGCGCGACGAGTTCGACCAGCCGCACTTGCCCATGCACTGGCTGCAATTGCGCACGCCCGACAAATCTCCCGATACCCGCCAGTGGTACGACCTGCAGCAATCACCCGGCAGTCTACAGCTCACCCCAACCGCCACCGGCCTCGGCGATACCGGCAATCCTGCATTTCTCGCACGTCGCCAGCAACACCAGTACGCTGTGGCAAGCACGCGCCTTCGATTTACCCCGGATGCAGATACCCGGGCGGGGATGGCGGTATTTCAGAACCGGGAGCACTTCTATTTTTTCGGTATCGGTCGCACCCCCAACGGCACTCCGAATATCCTGGTAAAACGCCGCAATGGCAAAGGCAATCTCGACGGGGAAACAGTGGCCAGCCGTCCACTGGAACAGTCTCCGGACACGCCGGTGGATATCGAGCTGCGTATCCGTGCGCGGGCTTCTGAGTACGACTTTTACTACCGGCTCAGGGACAAAACACCCGCTGCTCGCGACTGGCAACCACTACTCGTGTCGGCGGATGGGCGTGTAGTCAGTACCCAGCGGGCGGGCGGATTTGTCGGCGCGGTAATCGGGCTGTACGCATATCGAGCGCACTCGGAAAACAGGAAGTGACCCAACGGTCTGAGCCGTCCTCCTCCCCCCCGGGGGAGGACGCACCGTCGCCCCTCTGCTGGCACACTAAAGTTGTACAATTGCGCCTACGCCATTGGGAGCTGCCACCCCCACTGGCTTAGCGACAAGCTCAGCAGAACCGGTTCAAGCCATGCTACTAGCCTCAAAGTACAGCCTCCCCGACTGCCCGGAACACACTCTGCAACGGCCGCGCCTGCTGTCGTTGCTGGAGCAGAGCCAGAGCGACCAGCTACTGCTGGTCACTGCACCGGCGGGCTATGGCAAAACAACTCTGGTCACCTCCTGGGCCGCGGAGCAGGACAACCCGGTAGCCTGGGTCTCCCTCGATAGCGGCGACAATGAGCCCGGCCAGTTCTGCCGCTATCTGGTGGAAAGCGTGCACCGCGCTACCGGCAACGGTGTACCGGAAACCAGCAAGATTATCGCCGCCCAGCAAAATCCCGACCCCTCCCTGGTGATCAGCCAGATGCTGGCGGAACTGCGCCAGCTGCCCAGCGAGCTGCGCATCGTCCTCGACGATTACCACCAGATAGACAACCCCGTGGTGCACGACGCCACCCGCTTCCTGCTGCGCCATGCCCCCGCCGGTATCGGCGTGGTCATCACCAGTCGCAGCCAACCGCCGCTGGGCCTCGGTGCCCTGCGTCTGCAGGGACGATTGCTGGAATTGAGCGCGGAAGATCTGGCCCTGACCACCGACGAGACCACCCAGCTACTGGCCCGGCGCCTGCCATTCACCCTCGGCAGCGACCGCGTGGCACAGCTGCACCAGCTGTCGGAAGGCTGGCCACCGGCGATACAGATGTTCGCCCTGTCGGTACGCAACCAGGAGGAAGTGGACCGCTATCTGGGAGAGCTGGAACAGGGACACGGCCACATTCTCGACTACCTCGCCGAAGAGGTACTGGAGCGACTCGAACCGGAGCTGCGCCAACTGCTCGCGCGCACCTCGATCCTCACCCGCGTCAACGGCCTGCTGGCGGAGCGCCTCAGCGGCCAGGACAATGGCCAGCAGCAACTGGAGAGCGCGGCCAGCCGCGGCCTGTTCCTGCAAGCGCTGGACTCCAGCCGACAGTGGTTCCGTTTTCACCCGGTTTTTGCCCGCTTCCTGCAGCGCCAGCTGGGCGATGGTGCCGCGCTGACCAGCCTGCACCAGACCGCCAGCGATACCTGGCAGGAACTCAAGCAACCGCTCGAGGCCCTGCGCCACGCACTGCAGGCCGAAGACCGCGAGCGGGTACACAACCTGCTGGCCATCTACGGTGAGCAGTTCCTGCGCGAGGGACAGTTCCGGGTACTGAACGACAGCCTCAGCTGGCTCGGTGAAGACCAGATCCAGCGCCACGCCCCCTTTGCCCTGCTGGCCGCGCGCCTGGCTCGCGACAGCTTTGATTACGACCGCTGCAACAAGCTGCTGGCCTCGGCCGAGAGCTGGCTGCAGCGGGAAGACCCCAAGCAGTGGCACGAATTCGAGGGCGCCTTCGCCGCCATGCGCGCGCAGGTTTCCGTATCCCGCGGCCAGATTCTCAAGGCCAAGGAATACGCACAGGAAGCGCTGGAGCTGCTGCCCCCAGATCAGGACAGTGAGCGTATCGCCGCGCAGCTGGTGATCGGTGAAACCAGTTTCTGCCTGGGCGAGCTGGACCAGGCGATGCACCATATGGAAGCCGTGGAAAAGGCCACCCTGGCCCGTCAGGACATCCCCAACGCGGCCTGGGCCCTGTGTCAGCAGACGGAAATCGCCTTTGCCAACGGCCTGCTGAAAAAAGCCGCCGCACTGCAGGCCCGCGTGCAGCGACTGATCGAGGAACACCACCTGGTGGGCCTGCCGATCTCCGAGTTCATCTATCGACTGAAAGGCCAGCTGCAGTGGGAAGCCGGTGACCTGGACGGCGCTGCGGAATCCGCGCGCCGGGGTATGCAGATCAACCGCAAGGTGGGCGAGCGCTGGCTGCTGCCGGAGTACACCCTGCTGCTGAAAGTCGCTCTGGCCCGCGGCGACAAGGACGAGTGCCTGGAGTGGATGGAGCGGGTGGAACACCTGCTGGCGGGAGAGCAATACCACCGCGACTGGATCGCCAACGCCGACGCCGCGCGCATGCGCGTGTGGCAGGCTCTGGAAAACACCGATGCCATCGCCAGCTGGCAGGAGCAGGCGGAGCCGGTAGCGGACCGCCCCGCCAACCATTTCGAACAGTGCCACGGGCGCAACCATGTGCGCGCGCTCATCTCCCTGCACCGCTGGTCCGATGCCAACCGCCTGCTGGGCCGCCTGCAACAGGTGGCCGAGGAGTGCGGTCTGGTCACAGACCAGCTGCGCAACCGGGTTCTCGCCACCCACCTGGCATGGCTGCGCGAGCGCCCGCAACAGGCCCTGGAAAATATCCGCGCGGCCCTCGACATCCTGCAGGAGAGCGACCTCACCGCCAGCGTACTGCAGATCGGGAAACCACTGATCGTGGTGCTGAAAGCGGCACTGGCGGAAACCGGCGAGCAGGCGCTCACGGACGCGCAGAGCGAGAAAGCCCAGCAGCTGATCAAGCTGGCACAGCAGCAGCCGGAACTGGGGGGCGGTATCCGCATCGAGCTGGACGAGACTATCGTGCGCGAAATCCTCGCCAGCGACGCGGTGCCCGATTTTCTCAGGCACTCACCACTGACGCCGCGGGAGTGGCAGGTACTGAATGCCATTCACTCGGGGCTCTCCAACGAGCGCATCGCCCGGCATTTCAAGGTCGCGCCGAGCACCATCAAGACCCATATCCGCAGCCTGTACCAGAAGCTGGACGTGAAGGATCGCCAGCAGGCGATCGCTCTGGCGGAGCAGTTGTTGCGCTCGGTGCAGGATAAGCCCTGAGCAACCTCCAAAGTGGCCGTATTCGCGGAGCATCCACCCCGTAAAGAGGCTCTCACCGGTAAGTTTCTCTCCCCCCTCCTCCCCTGCAAGGGAGGAGGTAAGGGATCACCGGCACCGCCATACTGACCCTAACCTAATAAGTATCACAAAACGGACTATAGGCATGAGCGGTAATCCCAACAGCAACAACACCGGGGAATGGTGGCGCAACAGCGTTATCTACCAGATTTACCCCCGCAGCTTTTGCGACGCCAACGGCGACGGTATCGGCGATCTTCAGGGGATCTGCCGCAAGCTCGGCTATGTGAAATCCATTGGTGTCGATGCCATCTGGATTTCTCCGTTCTTCAAATCCCCGATGGTGGACTTCGGCTACGATGTTTCCGATTACCGGGACGTTGACCCGATCTTCGGCAACCTCGACGACTTTGACCTGGTGATCGAGAAAGCCCACGAACTGGGCCTGAAGGTCATCATCGACCAGATCCTGAGCCACACCTCGGACCTGCACCCCTGGTTCGAAGAGAGCCGCCAGAACCGCGACAACCCCAAGGCCGACTGGTACGTGTGGGCAGACGCGAAAGAAGATGGCAGCGCACCGAATAACTGGATGTCAAACTTCGGCGGCAGCGCCTGGCGCTGGTGCACCCGTCGCCGCCAGTACTACCTGACCAACTTCCTCAAGGAACAGCCGGACCTGAACCTGCACAACCCGGAAGTCCAGGAACAGCTGCTGGCAGACCTGAAATTCTGGCTCGACCGCGGCGTCGATGGGTTCCGCCTGGACGCCATCAACCACGCATTCCACAACCGTTCGCTGCAGGACAATCCGCCGCGTCCGGTGAAGCTCGACAAGAACGGCCTGCCCCCGGTGAACAGCTACGAATACCAGTGGCATATCCACGACAAATCCCAGCCGGAGAACCTCGAGTTCCTGCATCGGGTGCGCCTGTTGATGGACCAGTACCCGGGCTCCACCACCGTGGGTGAAGTGGGTGACGACAACACCCACAAAATCATGGCCGATTACACCACCGAGCAACGCCTGCACATGGCGTACTCCTTCGACCTGCTGGCGGAAGACTGCAGTGCGCAATTCCTGCGCGAAACCCTGGAGAAGAACCGCCGCGTGACCGAGGAAGGCTGGCCCTGCTGGTCCATTTCCAACCACGATGTACCGCGCTCCTTTACCCGCTGGAACAAAGGGTTTGATACCGAAATCGCTATGGCCCGCGCGCCCCTGTTCCTGCTGATGCAGCTGATGCTGCGCGGCAGCGTATGTCTGTATCAGGGCGAAGAACTGGGCCTGCCGGAGGCGGACGTGGCGTTCGAGGATCTGCAGGATCCCTACGGCATCAACCTGTGGCCGGAGTTCAAGGGTCGCGACGGTTGCCGTACACCCATGCCCTGGTTCAACGGTGGCGAGGTCAATGCCGGCTTCTCCAAGGTAAAACCCTGGCTGCCGGTTGCCGAGGAACACTACCACCTGGCGGTATCCCTGCAGGAAGACGACCAGCACTCGATGCTGAACCGTTTCCGCACGCTGCTGAAATGGCACGCGGAACTGACCCCGGCACTGGCCACCGCGGAGCAGCAGATTTTCGATACCGAAAACGATCTGCTGGTATTCGAACGCCGCACCCACGACGAATGTTATTTCGTTGCCCTGAACCTCGGCAGCGAAGCCGCATCCCTGGCGCTGCCGGAACAATTGGCCGATTGCGAGGACATTACCCCGGCAGAGTTCGGCGGCAACATCGCCGGCTCGGCAATCGAACTTCCGGTTGCCGGTGCGCGGGTTTTGCGTCGTAAAACGTCATAAATTCAAACGAAAAGAAAAACACAAAAACGCTCGTGAGGAATTCGGCGCTTATTGTGAAAAAAGGTAAGAAATTGGCGCGAGGTTAACTGCCTGTGCCGAACCTTGGGCAGCCCACAGGCTCAAAAGGTTACCTCTCAATAAGATCGTCAACATTTGTTGCTCTCTCGTCAAAGCACGATTCCAGACCTTCTGGAAAGTTTGAAGCCGGCTACTTAGCCGGCTTTTTTTTGCCCGCCATTTCATGCACTTCTGCGGTCGACGCCTTACTCGCACATATCACTGCTGCCCCGGCCGATCGCCGAATCGACTGTTAGAAATAGGAAAAAAGTCCCACAAGCCCATCTATAGAAACTCATATAAGCGGCGTCCCCGTCATTCTGATTGAATGTAAAAAGCGCCAAATCCGCACCCTACCATGCCTCTCACTTGCCCTGGTGCCGTCCACCGGAACCGGATGCAGGCTCATCCCGCGGCCAAATCGGGATACACCGACGCGCCGCTTTGGGGAAATTCACAGGCTCAGGTTATGCACTCGCTGCAGGGACTCGTTCGTCCCGGAAAAACCGGCCTGCAATTGGCTCGCAAGAGCAGATGAGGTACGCATGCAACGCCCTTCCACTTTTCTGAAAAGCACGTTCAAGAAATTCATGCTTGGCAGCAGTCTGGTACTGGCGGCATCCGCGGTATTTGCACCGCTTGCCCAGGCCGGGGATTACCCGTATCCCTATCAGCAACACAGATCCATGACCGACGGCAGTGCCTGGTGGCGCCGCGATGTGGTTGGGGGAACGCCGCATATCATCATCGACATCAGTGAGCAGCGCGCCTATTTTTACAAAGGCGGTCGCCTCGCCGGTATTTCTCCGGTAGCCACCGGCATCGCCGGTTATCGCACGCCCACGGGCAGCTTCCGCGTATCGGAAAAAGATATCGACCACCGCTCCAACCTGTTCGGCCACTATGTGGACCGCGCCGGCTATGTGCGTAAATCCAGTGTCGATGTACGCCGTGACAGACGCCCTGCGGGCACCGTGTTCCGCGGCGCCTCCATGGACTTCTTCATGCGGGTGAATGGCGCTGTAGGCATGCATGCGGGCAAGGTAACCGGGCGCCCGGAATCTCACGGCTGTATCCGCCTGCCCTGGCATATGGCAAAAATCTTTTATGAAAATTCGCCGGTGGGCACCAAGGTGACCATTCGCCAGTAACATCACCCAGTAACATCGCCCAGTGCAATAACGGGTAAATAGCAGGCAAATAAAAAGGGCAGCCATCGGCTGCCCTTTTTTATTTTTGATATCGCTAAATTACCCCAAACTGCCCAGCACACTGCGCATGGTCCAGAAATCCCACCCCTCTGGCAGCAGCGCGCGATCTTCCTCGCTGGCCACGATTCCGCGGCGGTGTTCCGGCCACGCCAATACCGCGACACCCTCATAACCGGTAAAGCGGTGGAACAGGACCGGGGCGGACAGCTTGCGCTCCAGTTGTTCGCACAGCGGATGCCAGGACAGCGGCAATTGTCGGCGCGCCCGTGACCAGTCGCGCTCGTTCTCCGGCTCCGATTCCTGCATCGGCAAATTGACGTTTTCGAGTTGCGCGCTGTGGCGAGTATGACTGGCCTCCAGCGCGCTGGAATCCGGCAGTGTAAGCACGCCCATGGCCTGCTGCTGCGCACACAGCACACAGGCATCGATGGACAATCCCAGTTGCGTACCGCGTTCTACCGGGACAAACCAGTCGTGCCCCGCGGGTACCTGCCACTCGCAGAAACCACAGGTGCCGCTGTCGGCAGAATCCGGCTCAATGGCAGAAAGCTTCTGCGCAACCTTACCCGGTGCCCAGAAGTTGGCCTCGTCGCCGGGGAAAAACTCCTGGGCATACTGGCTCACATGCCAGTGGAAACTGAAGCCGGCGGCAACGCGGGTGCGGTCCCGCGGTCCCAGACTGCGAAAACCGCGGTGGTTTACCTTCGCCAGGCAGTACTCACAGGCGTGCGTGGCGTCCAGCCCCGGGGCGGCGAGCGCCTCGCGTGCGGTACCGATCCACACTGCCTGCGCGGGATCTTCCAGAGCGCCACAGCAGCTTGCCAGGTGCACGCGCTGGAAAAACTCCTGCCGCACCTGCTGATCCTCCACTGCGGCCACATCCACCGCGTAAACCATCACCGGGTGCCCGCGATACATCCAGCCGTGCTCGGTCTGGTCCAGATCGCCCAGGGTCACTTCCATGCCCTTGATCAGGACCTGCTCGATGGAGCCATCCGGCAGCTCGGTCTCCGCCTCGGGTTCGGGAGACGCCACGGCTTCCGCCTCGGGCACAGCCTGCAGTGCGGTATCGCCATCGGCGTCCGCCACAACAGGTGCAGAAGCCCCCATGCCACTAATGGCCTGAGTGAGCGCTTCCAGATGCCGGCTCCAGCGTCCCATCAGAAGGACTCCTCAAGGATGCTGTGGATCTTGGTTTCAGAATTGGTAATCACGCGAAAGGCCACCCGCTTGGATTGGTCGATATTCTCACTGCCATCCGCATTGTATATGGGCCGCGACGATGAATATCCGACTGCCGCCACATTCTGCATCATCCACCGGTTGTAGGACGTGACCGCATCCAGGGTGTAGACAAAGCGCAGTACCGAGCGCGCGCGATCCTGCGACAGGCGCAGGTTGTTGAAGTACATCGCGTGGCGATCGCTGGACTGCCCCCAGCCGGAGCTGGTGTGCCCCTCGATCCGCACCGCGTCAATAGACGCCCGGAAGGGGGCGAGCACGTTCATATAACGCGGGAAGAATTCCTCGAACACCACCTGGTAGCTCGCATTGAGCTGCGCCTCACCGGTCTCAAACATGGCATCGGAGTTATTGAAGGCAATGGTCAGGGTATCGCGATTGATGGTGGCTCCCCAACGGCGCAGGTCCGGGGCGAACTCCCGCTGCAGGGACTCATAGATCGCCAGCTGGTTTTCCTTGTAGGACATGGCGATGGTGCGGATTTTTTCCCGCTCGATCATCACCGAGCGCATCATCGCCACCGCGATACACAGGAACACCATCATCAGGCCAGCCATCAGGTCCGACACACTGATCCAGGAGGCATCCCCTTCGCCTCTCTCGCCACCGGCCCCCTTACCGTATCCCCGGCTTCGTCCCTGAGTTCCCGGCCACTGGGCCATTAGGCGATTTCCTCACGGGGGCTGTGCGCCTGCTGCTCGGCGCGTCCGGCGGATTCTGACAGACGCTGCATCTGCCCAATCAACTGGCGGTAATCCCGCGTGAACTGTCCACTGATCGCTGCCAGCGCCTGCCCCATAGCGCTGATCACGCCCTCGATTTCCTCTTCCATCCGGCGCTCTACCATCTGGTACTGCTTGCCGATGGTGTTTTCCGAATCGCCAATGCTCTTGCGGATAACGTGACTGAGGGCATCGACCATTTCCTTATGGGTGCGCGCCTGCTGCAGCGCCAGCTCCTGCATACCATTGCGGTGGGTGGTAACCGATTCCTGTACCAGGGACTGGATAAAGTCCGCGTCCAGGCTCGACATTTTCTCGAATGCACCGGAAACCGCCTGTATCTGGGCGCCGAGCAATTCGCTCTGCTGGGCAATACTGACCAGGGACTGCTTCATATCGCTGGTCATCACCTGCTGCACCACATCGATACCATCCACAAACTGTGCAATGCGATCGCCCAGCTGCGGCATGACTTCCTGAACCTGCGCACTGACTTGTCCGTAACGCTCCAGCTGCACGTTGAGTGCCTGCATCTGCTCGCGCACATCCTTGCCGAAGCCCTGCATGCCCTCAAAGAATTGCGGCACTTCCGCCAGCTGCTGATGTACCTGCTGCAGATCACGCGCCACCTGCACCATACCGATCACCGCGGTGTCACAGTGCTCGGACCAGTACTCGACGCGCTCCTCGTGCGCCTTGTACTCCTTGCTCAGTGTTGCCACCATCGCATCGAACTGGGCGAAGTTCTCACCAAAACGCGTCATATTCTCGCCGAACTGTGATTCCACACGCTCGTTGAAGCGCTGCACCACCTGCTCCATTTCCGCAACCAGGGAGCGGGAGATCTGCTCGGAAAATTCCGTCAGCTGGTTTTCGCTCTGCTTGAGTTGGCGCTCCTGGCCTTCCACCAGGGCGGCCTGCATCTGCTGCAGGGAATGCTGGATGTCCACCAGCTCTGTCACCGGCCCGCTGCTGTCACCCGGAATCGGGATAAAGCGGGTCAGGGCGCGCAGTACGATGGAGAGACCGATACCGCACACGCTGGTGATAAACGCGGTCTTCAGGCCATCCAGCAGGGTCGCGATACTCTGGTCGATATCCACCAGACTGAATTCAAACAGCCCGATAATCACCCCGGTAAAGGTGCCGAGAATACCGAGAGAGGTCAGCAGCCCCGGTGCCTGTTCCACAAACTCGCCACCGCGACGGACAAACCGACACACCACCGCCAGCGCGAACAGTGACAACATCAGGTACAGGAATCCCTCGGTCACCGCGTCCGGGCTGAGAGCAAGAAATACAGAACGTAATAATTCAGACATGTTGTTTTTCTCGAGACTTTTTCAAATAGGTACTCAAAAAGCGTGCTCAAACAGCGTGTAATCAGCCCTTCAGTTGCAGCACAAATTCCTGAAAGGATTCCCCGGACGGCAAGCGGCCAAGGTGGTGGCTGTACAGGCGGTAATTCGGCAGCAGCCGCATCAGGTCCGCGGTGCTGCCCAGGTTGCGCGCACAGCGCTTGCTGGAAACACCGGTAACCGCCACGCGACCGTCTTCGAGCACTTCAAACATCGAAGGCCGCTCCGGCTGCTGCGCAGATTTGTATACCAGGAAATGTAACGTTGCGCCGGTATTCATACGCTCCGCCAGCAGGTCGCCCAGCGCCTGAACCTGCTCCAGGGAACAGTAATTCAGCAGATCCCAAAGGAAGGCCCCGTCCAGTCGCGCGCCCTTGTCAAAACTGAACATGGACTCACTGAAACCGGTTGCCTCACCATGGGTCTTTTTTCGCCACGCCAGGGACGCGTGCAGGTCCTCTACATACAGGGCCCCCACTTTCTTTTTGAGTGCATCGATATTGCGACCGTTTTTACGGCCACAGTCGAGCACGGTACTGCCCGCGGGCAGTGCGGCCAGCGCTTTTTCAATACCGGCAAATTCAAGACGCTCATCGTCCTTCACGGTATTGAAGTAAGCGCTGACATCCGAGGCACCCCCACTGCGCACCTGATTGCGCGACGTGACACTGTCGTATTCCAGGAAGTGCTCGGTAACATTCTGATCCATCCCTTCCCGCTTCATCAGCGAATTGAACAGGCTGAACCGGTCCATGCACTTGAGCAGGGTAACCGTGGAATGCCCCTTGGACGGGACTTCCGGGTAGTCCGGATCATCCACGTACTCGAAGCAGAAATCCTCCAGCAAGCGGAAGCGACGTGGCTTTTCCGGCTGGTTGCGGCCGGTATAGCGCATGGTGTGCAGTATCGTACCCTGCTTGAGGTGCGGCTTGAGTAACTGGATCAGGTGCTGGATCACATCCAGATCGAGGAAATTGAGCAGATCCCAGCACAGAATCACATCGAATTTCAGGTCGGCGGGTTTGGGCAGAAGGTGCGCTTCCAGCGCCGCCAGCGGATCACTGCAGGATTGGTTTTCCGTCAGGTATTCCACCAGGTCTTCGATATGACATTGGCAGTTGAGGCCGAGAAAAGCCTGGGTGGTCCCGGATGAGAGAGGTCCAAGATCGAGGATTCTGTCCCCGCTTTTGACCATCTCGGTCGTTAACGCAGCGAGGCCAAAAGAACGGTGTTGCATCGGTTATCGCAAAGGTTCGGGGCGTGAGCCTGGAGTTGAAAAGCGGCGCCGTCAGAGGGAACAGCGCCGCTGTCGAGTCATCTGCAATCAGCTATCCGCTGACTCGACTTCCTTGGCCGCATCCTTGGCGCTGTCTTTGGGGGCAAAAGACTTTTTCGCAGCAGCGGCACGCGCCGGCGCTTCATCTTTAGGCGGCAGGTTCGGGTGAACCAGCTTTTCTTTGAATTCGCTGTGACGCGCTTTCATCTCGTCATCGGTATCGACCATATCCATGGAGCCGCGGAACTTACCGCCGTCGTCCAGCTGGATACGTGGGGCGATCAGGTTGCCTTTGACTACCGCGGTGTTGCGGATCTCGATCAGCTCGTCTGCCAGCGCATCGCCAGTCAGGGTACCGTTGATCACGATATTCTGCGCGTGGATGTTCGCGTTGATCTCACCCTCGCGACCGATGGACAGGTCGTGGCCTTCCATGATCACGGTACCTTCGATGGTGCCTTCGATGTGCAGGTCTTCGGTGCCGATCAGTTCGCCGCGGAACTTGATGTTTTTACCGATCACAGAGCGATCCTTCGCCATGGTGGATTCGAGTTTGTCCGCAAACGGACGCTCGCTCGCACCATTTTCGTTCATACCGGAAAGAAAAGAATTGGAATCCAGATTCGCATCTGGCTTGGGATCGAGAGGGTTCGCCATTGTGCCACCTAACTGTAACCGTAGAGAAAGTTTATGTTTTTAGGTAAGCAGCGTTTTTAGCGCTTTTTTCCACTGGTTCCCATAGTTGGTGAGACAAAAATCAATGCGTGCGCCAAGTTTGTGAGCGCCCTCACACAAAATCACTCCGGTTTACGGAACTATTTTTGTGGGGCGCATAAAAACCATTCAGGCCTGCCCAAAAATAACACAGGCGATAAAACTCGGCGCTGGTGAAATACTGATTAAATCAGCGAAAAAACAAGCACAATTTTATGCACCAGGAGTTTTCACAAAATAATCGTGTGCGGCTCGATTTACCCTTCCAGACAGACGCAGGGTAGACACCATGGTGGGAATCGCCATCACCGCATACATACCAATAATCAGGTTGTTGACGATATTCAGTGAAGCGACCGCACCAAATACGATCAGCAGCAGGTAGAGAATCGTGTATATCAGCTGGAAGCGATTACCAAACAGAAACACAAAACACTTCATGCCGTAATACCAGAATGTGACGATGGTACTGAACGCCAGCGGCACCACCATCAGCAGCAACAGCACCGGACCCCAGCCGCCGAACACACTACTGAAGGCATCCGCAGTAAGCGACACACCTTCAATACCCTCGCCGTGCTGCCACACACCGGTAAGCAGAATCACCAGCGCGGTACAGGTACAGATGACCAGGGTATCCACTATCGGTCCCACCATTGCTACCACACCCTCGCGCACCGGCTCGGTGGTTTTGGCGGCACCGTGGGCCAGGGATTCAGTACCGATACCGGCTTCATTGGAAAAGGCGCCGCGGCTGATGCCAGTGGCGATCACCGCGCCCAGCGCACCACCGGCCACGGCTTTACCGGTAAACGCATCGGAAATGATCAGCGCGAATGCCGCGGGAATTTCCTGCCAGAAATAGCCAATCACGCCCAGGGTCAGCAACAGGTAGAACACCACCATTGCCGGCACAATCCGCACCGCAAAGCGACCGATACGCTGGATACGACCGGAAATCACCACCAGCGCAGCCAGCGCCAGGGCCACACCGAGACCGAGTTCAAACAGGAAGGTATTATCGGCAGAAACCCAGCCCAGAGGCTCGGCGAACGAAACCCGCAACAACTGCACCGTCTGGTTGGACTGGAAGGAAGGCAGCAGGCCGCACAGGCCGGCAATCGCGAACAGGTAAGCCAGTGGCTGCCAACGCTTGCCCAGGCCCTCGCGGATCACATACATGGGCCCGCCCTGGATTTCGCCGTTGCTGTCACGGCCGCGATACATCACCGCCAGGGTTGCGGTGTAGAACTTGGTCGCCACCCCCACCAGCGCGGTCACCCACATCCACAGGATCGCGCCGGGACCGCCGGTGCTGATGGCAATCGCCACCCCGGCAATATTGCCCAGACCGAGAGTGCCGGACAGCGCAGTGGACAGAGCCTGTCGATGGGGCACCTGGCCGGGATCATCGGGATCGTCGTATTTGCCGCGCAGCAGGTCGATGCTGTGGCCCAGGTGCCGATAAGGGCGGCCGCGGGAGCTGATCAGCAGAAACAGGCCGCCTCCCACCAGCAGCACCAGTAACGGCGTGCCCCAAGCATAAGCAACGAAAGTATTGAGTGCGGAATCCAGGGATTCGATAAATGACATGAGAGATTTTCCCGGCGGGGTTCAGTACGACAAGCGGGATATGCTCGCGCACTGGGGGGAAAATCTCAAACGTTCTCCGGATCAGCGAATCGGCTGAGGGAGCGGATCTGTCGAGGAAGACGTTCTCGCAGTCTGAGCCCGGGAATACCTTTCTCCGGACCTATACAACGGCTTTCGCAACACTTTGACGGGTCCCCAGCTGGCTCTCGATCAGTTCCAGCGCCTCGGACTGCATCGCAGCAGAGGCAGAGCTTGCCGCAGCCACATCGCCGCGCTCGATCGCGTCATACAGTTGCTTATGGTTCGCGTAGCTGGCGCTCTCCACCCCCTTGATCCGGTTGGTAAAGCGGATACTCACCCGCAGCGCAGTTTCGATAAAGCTGCCCAGCTGTATATAGAAGGGGTTATTGGTGGCGTTGAGGATATTGATATGGAAGGCAATGTCCGCTTCCACGGCATCGCCGAGACCGCCCTCTGCCGCTTTCATACGCGACAGCGCGTCTTCGATCCCGGCGATACGGTCGCGATCCTGCTCGGCGGCAGCCAGTGCCGCGGCCTCCTTTTCAATCGCTTTGCGCAGCTGCATAAACTCCCGCAGCATTTCCAGGGAGGGAGAGGCCCGCAGAATCCAGTCCAGCACATCCGGATCGAACAGGTTCCAGCGCGCACGACTCTGGACCCGGATTCCCTGGCGCGGGCGCGAGGAGATCAACCCCTTGGCGGTCAGCATCTTGATCGCCTCACGGGTGGCGCTGCGGCTGATACCGTACTCCTCGCACAGGCTGGCCTCGGAAGGCAGGCCGTCGCCGGGCTGGTAACGTCCGCTGGCGATGGTTTCCCCCAGGGTGTGCACCAGTTGTTGTGTCAGATTGCGTCCACTGTGGTGTCGATCCACGTTCAGCCCCTCATCATTGTTATTGGATAAATATGTCAAACATCGCAGGTGCCGCCAAGTCCACTCGCCGGGGCGCGGGAACCCCGCTATCCGGGACTTCCCTGTCGGCACAGATGCGCCCACCTTTTTGATCGCTCCCCGGCGGGCGCCACAGTCCGGAACTCCCCGTGAAACCTCGTGTTGGATTGCCCGCCAGGCATTTAGCATATAATTGATATAAATATTGTAAACGTTTACATGCGGTGATACTTTAAAAATCGTCTCCGGAATATGACTCCGGATTCACAAGCCGATCCGCCTGAGAAAAAGTGCAGAAAAGCATTCGCTGAAAACCATTCAGCACCAGGCTGACCGCGATAACGCCGGCCCAATAGCACCGGCACGGGCGCCCACAACCGAGCGCCAAACGTCACAAGTAGTAATAACAACAACCAATACACCGTGACACGTGATGAAGAGAGAAGGTCCCCACACCCTGGGCGTGGTCCGTCCGCGCGACGCTGTTGCAAAGGTTTACGTGGCCGTATGCCTGGCATTCTCGTTTGCCGCGCCCGCTGTGGCCGGTGATCCGGCACTGACGCTCTGGTTCGACCACCCCGCACAGGACTGGGAAACCGAATCCCTGCCCATTGGCAACGGCGCCCTCGGTGCCGCCGTACAGGGCGGTATTGTCCGCGACTCCCTGCAATTCAATGAAAAAACCCTGTGGACCGGCGGCCCAGGATCCAGGGAAAACCCCGCTGCGGGTTATGACTACGGTATTCCCGCACAATCGCGGGTTGGCGAACTGGCTGCAGTGCGTCAACAACTCGCAAAAAAAGGAGCGCTTAAGGCGGAAGACGTCGCCGGGGTACTCGGTAACAAGATCACCGCCTATGGCAACTACCAGAGTTTCGGCGATCTAATACTGGAATTTCCCGAGAGCGATTCCGTCAGCGACTACCGCCGTTCACTCGACCTTTCCACTGCCACTGCCCGTGTCAGCTATCGAGCAGACGGTGTGCACTATTCCCGCGAGTATCTCGCCAGCTACCCCGATGAAGTAATCGCGATACACCTGAGTGCAGACCAACCCGGCCGTATCAATTTCAGTGCACACCTGCAGATTCCCGATAACCGTAGCGCGCAGCACAATACCCGGAAACAGCGTGTGACCGTCAGCGGCAGGCTGCACGACAACGGCCTGGGCTATGAGACCCAGCTACAGGTCATCGCCGATGGCGGTGAGGTGCAAGCAACAGAAAATGGCAGCTTCACCATTACCGGCGCCGATAGCGCTACCCTGCTGCTGGCAGCGGGCACCGAATATGCTGCGGAGTACCCGCAGTATCGCGGCCAGAATCCCCACAGGACGGTGCAGGCACGACTGGACCGGGCCAGCCGCAAACTCTCTGATGATGGCTACCCGGCCCTGCTTACTGCCCACGTGGCGGATTACCGCAAGCTGTTTGCACGGGTCGACCTCAACCTGACTTCCGCAGCCACAGAAAACCTACCGCCCATTGATCGCTGGCTGGAAAAATACGCGAGCGGCGACACACAGTCCGACCGCGCCCTGGAGCAGCTGTATTTCCAGTACGGCCGCTACCTGCTGATCAGCAGTTCGCGGGACGGATCGCTGCCCGCCAACCTGCAGGGTGTGTGGAACAACTCCGCCACCCCGCCGTGGAACGCCGACTACCACGCCAATATCAACCTGCAGATGAACTACTGGCCCGCGGAAGTCACCAACCTCGCGGAAACTACCGGGCCCCTGTTTGGTTTTGTCGACAGCCTGCAGGCATCCGGCAGCGTGGCCGCGGAAAAACTTCTCGGGGCACGCGGCTGGACGCTGTTCCTGAACACCAATATCTGGGGTTTTACCGGCGTCATCGATTGGCCCACCGCCTTTTGGCAACCGGAAGCCGGCGCCTGGCTAGCGGATCATTACTACGAGCACTATCGCTTTAGCGGCGATGAAGCGTTCCTGCGTGAGCGCGCCTATCCGGTGATGCGCGGCGCGGCGCAGGTCTGGCTGGACAGCCTGGTCACAGACCCGCGCGACGGCCGCCTTGTGGTCTCGCCGAGCTACTCCCCGGAGCACGGCGACTTCACCATCGGCGCTGCCATGTCCCAGCAGCTGGTTAAGGAGCTGCTGCACAATACCCGCGATGCCGCCACCCGCCTGGGAGATATCGCTTTCGCCAGCGAACTGAACATCGCCCTGGAAAATCTCGATCCGGGCCTGCGCATCGGCAAGTGGGGTCAGCTGCAGGAGTGGAAGCAGGATCTGGACGATCCGGAAAACCATCACCGCCATGTATCCCAGCTCTACGCGCTGTTCCCCGGCGATGAGATCGGTCACCACACCCCGGACCTATTCGACGCAGCACGCACCTCACTCAATGCCCGCGGCGATGCGGGAACCGGCTGGAGCCGCGCCTGGAAAATTTCCCTGTGGGCACACCTGGACGATGGCGACCGCGCACACAAGATTCTTGCCGCCCAATTGAAAGACAGCACCCTGCCGAACCTGTGGAGCACCCATCCCCCGTTCCAGATCGACGGCAACTTCGGCGCAACGGCGGGCATCGCCGAAATGCTGATCCAGTCCGATGACCACGCCATACAGTTGCTGCCCGCCCTGCCCCGCGCCTGGCCGCAGGGGCATATCACCGGCCTGCGCGCGCGCGGCGGTGTGACGGCCGATATGCACTGGCAGGATGGTCAGCTGACTCGCGCACGGCTGCATGTACACAGCGACCGCGATATTCAAATCCAGCTACCCGATGACAAGCAACACAACCTCGCCGACTACACACTGCGCGAGATTGGCAGCCAGAAAATTCTCGCCCTCACCGGAAAAGGCAATCGCCGCAGTTTTTCCGCCCGGGCCGGATCTCGCTATCTCCTGAGTCGCAATAACCAAAACTCCGCGGCCGGGCAGGGATAGCAAATGCGGTAAAAAATCTTAGCGGTATAAAAAATCAACCACAAAGATGGGAGAAGAGAGATGTATAACAATAAAAAGGCATTCGCCAGAAGTACGCTGTCTCACTACATTCGCGTCGCCTCCGGGGTATCCCTGATGGTGCTCGGGTCTGTAGCACTGGCACAGGAAGAAGTGAGCGAGGAGGATGAATCCGCGCAATCAGTGGAAGAAATCTCTGTCACCGGACAGCGCCTGAGTATCATGTCGGCACAGGATCTGAAACGCGACGCCGACCAGATCGTAGATTCTATTGTGGCCTCCGATATCGGCCAGCTTCCGGATCGCAGTGTCACTGAAGCGCTACAGCGTATTCCCGGCGTGAGTATCACGCGCTTCAAGTCTCTGGGCGATCCCGAGCATTTTTCTGCGGAAGGCTCCGGGGTAATGGTGCGTGGCCTGACGATGGTGCGCAGTGAACTGAACGGCCGAGACAGTTTTACTGCGGATGGTGGACGCGCACTGAGCTTCCAGGATGTTCCGCCGGAATT
>NZ_LZDE01000292.1 GCF_002009015.1 Microbulbifer mangrovi
TTTCAGGAGCGTCGCAAACAGGGACGTTTGCGACGCAGCGTACATGGATGTACTCGCAGCGGTCCTGAAAAGCTCCACCCGGTACCCGGCCGCCAACAGAGGTAGATCAGTGCTCCGAGTACCACCCGAGCTCAATTGAACCCACAGAGCACAAACCCGCCAAAGTGCTAAACTGCCCGAAACTAACGAATAACCAAGAAGCCGCAATGAAACACCTGCTGACTCTCTGCCTGCTGATCCTCTGCTTCTCCCAGTCTGCCAGTGCCGACAATCGCGAGCGGGAACAGCTCAAGCGCTCGATCATCAAGATCTACACTACCGCCGCCGCCCCCGACTTCTTCAACCCCTGGGCCCTGCTCAACGCCCAGCAACTGTCCGGCTCCGGCGCCGTCATCAAAGGTCAGCAAATACTTACCAACGCCCACGTCATTGCCAACGGCAGCTTTATCCAGGTACAGCGCCACGGCGATGCACAGAAATTCCGCGCGCGGGTCAAATTTGTCTCCCACGACGCCGACCTCGCCCTGCTCACCGTCGAAGACAAAAGCTTCTTTGACGACACCCGCCCCCTGTCTCTCGGCAAACTGCCCGACCTGCAGGAAGAGGTCACCGTCTACGGCTATCCCATCGGCGGTAAATCCCTCTCCATCACCCGCGGCGTACTTTCCCGGGTTGAGCACCAGTACTACGCGCACGCCGAGAGCTACCTCATGGCCGGCCAGATCGATGCCGCCATCAACCCTGGAAACAGTGGCGGACCGGTCATCTCCGACGGCCGTATCGTCGGCGTCGCCATGCAGACCAACCACAGCCAGGGCGCAGAGAACCTCGGCTACTTTGTACCACCGAGCGTAATCAGCCACGTGCTGGAAGACGCCAAAGACGGCATTCACCAGGGTTTCCCCGAACTGGGCGCCATCACCCAAAGCCTCGAGAGCCCCTCCATGAAAGCCGCTGCCGGCCTGACCGAAGATCAGGAAGGCGCGCTGGTCGTGCGGGTATTCGAAAACGCGCCCGCAGCGCAGGCGCTGCAGCCCGGTGATGTACTGCTGCAGGTAGACGGCTTCGACATCGCCGCGGATCGCACCATCGAATGGCGCGAGAACCAGCGCACCAACTACCACTACGCGGTGGACCAGTACCACGTGGGCGACAAACTGCCGGTGCGGATTTCCCGCAACGGCGAGATCCTCGATGCCGAGATTACTCTCGCAGCCACTCCTCCCTCGCGCTCGCTGGTGCAGGGAGAGAAGTTCGACCAGCGCCCGCGCTACTACATCTACGGCGGCGTGGTGTTCGTGCCGCTGAACATGAACCTGATCAAGCGCTGGGGTAACAACTGGCACTCCAAGGCACCGATCGAATACCTGTATGCCCGCAACCAGTGGTCCAGCCCGGAACAGCAGGAGCTGGTGGTGGCGCTCAAGGTGCTGCCGGCGCCGGTCAACCTCGGTTACCACGACTGGAAAAACTGGATTATCGAATCCGTTAACGGCGAGCAGATCCGCGACTTCCAGCAGTTCGCGCAGCTGATGGAATCCTCCCGGGACCAGTTCGTCGAACTGAAAGACGGCGCCGGCTATCGCATGGTGTTGGATGCGGCCGCCGCCCGTGAACAACAGCCGTTTATCCTGCAGACGTACCAGATTCCCGAGCGCCATTCCCAGGGGCTGTTCAGTACCCTGGCAGAGCGCGAGACCACAGATACAGAACTGGGACAGGTGCAGTAAACGGAGTAGGCGCAGCAACCAGCCTGGGGAAACACAGGCTTCGACAACCACAAATAAAAACGGACAGAAAACAAGGGGAACAAGGATGTTGCGCAAGCTATTGATCACCAGCGCCACCCTGCTGGCATTGAATGCCGGCGCCGAGGAGCTTTACCGCTGGGTCGATAAAGATGGCAAGGTGCACTTCGGCGACCGACCACCGGTTGAGGCCGAGGCAGAGTCCCTGGACGGCCAGCTGAAACCCGTCAACAGCGCAGCCCCAACCCGCAGACAGGACTTCCCCGATACCCGCCGCGCCGACCAGATCGAGCGCGAATACGCCGCGCGCAAACAGCCGCGCAAGGCCGACGCCCAGCGCCAGCACCAGGTCGCCTGCGCCCACGCACGCAAGCAGCTGAAAATTCTGCAGGGCCCGGTGTATTTCGTCGACAGTGAAGGCAACGAGTCCACCATCAGCGAACGGGAGCGGCGTGCCCAAGCGCGCGCTCTGGAGCAACGAATACAGCGGGAATGCGGCGGCTAGGCGACGGACTCAGCGCGCCGTGCGCAGCCCATCACCATGACCGGAAAGCCATCACTATCCTGCTGACTGGCATCAAGGCCATCGTATTTGGGCGCGCGAGCCACTAAAATCGCCACCCCCAGATTTTCAGCGAGACACTCAATCATGTCGGACCAGTTGGAACGCTTCATTTTCTCCAAGCACGATATCCGTGGCCAACTGGTCACGCTGACCGATGCGTATCGCGAGGTACTGGAGCACAACCAGCTGCCGCTACCGGTACAGAAGCTGCTCGGCGAGTTTCTAGCCGCCGCCTGCCTGCTTTCCACCACCCTCAAGTTCGAAGGTATTCTGATGCTGCAGGCTCGGGGAGAGGGCGATGTACCGCTGCTGGTAGCCGAGTGTACCCATCACAGCGATGTGCGCGGCCTGGCGCGCGTGGCGGAAGGGGCAGAGATTCCAGAGAACGCGACCCTGCGCGAGCTGGTGGGCAACCGCGGCGCACTGGTGATTACCGTGGACCCGCAGGAGGGCGAGCGCTACCAGGGCATAGTGCCCCTGGAGAAAGACACCCTGGCGGAGTGCCTCGAGGACTACTTCACCCAGTCGGAACAGCTGCAAACCCGCTTCTGGATCGAATCCAGTGAAGACACCGTGGGCGGCATCATGCTGCAGGTGCTGCCGGGTAACAATGCGGCGACGCCGGAAGAGAACGAGGACGCGTGGGAGACCGGGGTACACCTGGCGTCCACGGTCACTGCCGAGGAGCTACACAACCTACCCCACGACGAGCTGCTGGTGCGCCTGTTCCACCAGCTGGAACCGGCCAGCCTGGGCACCGCGAATATCCGCTTCAAATGCAGCTGTTCCGCCGAGCGCAGCGCCCGCGCGTTGATTGCCATGGGTGCGGAGGACGTGTACCAGCTGCTGGAAGAGCAGGGCGGCGAGATCACCGCCGACTGCCAGTTCTGCAACAAGACCTATCGCTTCAATCGGGAGAAGGTCGAAGAGCTGTTCAATGCCCCGCCGCATACGCTGCACTGATCCTGCACTTTGAAAAACGCGCCACCTGGCGCGTTTTTTGTTTCTGCCGACCCCGCGAACCCGCCCCCTGCAGGCCTGCTCGCTCCCCGTTTTCTCTGGGCGCCGGACTGTAGTAAAAACTACAGAACACCCAATATTCCCCAAAATTATGAAGTAAAAAAACTACATCATAATTTTAAATAAAAAAATGCGATTTTTTTCCCCGATAACGTTGTTTTTGCTCAATATTTATACAATTTTTCCTGTGCTCGGAATTTGAAGTTTGCCATAATGCGCCCGCCAGCCCGCCTGGCGCGGTAATCAGTCACGAACATTTATCGCGAACCCAAGCGGCACCCCCTACTATTTATTTCAGTGATACAACTTTCATGGGTAATAAACGAATGGCACAGCAAGACGACACAGTGCAGGTATTGTCCAACCTGGCGCCCGCTCAACTGGTAGAGCAAGCTCTGCAACGCGGTGAGGGCCACCTCACTCACACCGGAGCCCTGCTGGCCGTGACCGGCGCGCGCACTGGCCGCTCCCCGGCTGACCGTTTTGTGGTGGAAGAGCCTTCGACCGCCGACAGCATCGAGTGGGGCAGCGTGAACCGTCCTTTCCCGGCGGACAAGTTCGATGCGCTGTGGAATCGTGTTGAAGATTATGTGGCCAGCCACGACAGCTTTGTACAGCAGCTGCACGTGGGTCAGGACGAAGACCACTATATTCCCGCGAAAGTCACCACGCAGACTGCGTGGCACAACCTGTTCGGCCGCAACATGTTCATCCGCGCCGAAAAGTACAACCCGAAAGGCAAGGAAGAGTGGCGCATCCTGCACGCCGCCAACTTCGAGTGCGACCCGTCCCGTGATGGCACCAACTCCGAGGGCTGCGTGATCATCAACTTCGCCCAGCGCAAGGTGCTGCTGGCGGGTATGCGCTACGCCGGCGAGATGAAGAAAGCCATGTTCTCCGTGCAGAACTTCCTGCTGCCGGAAAAAGACGTGATGCCGATGCACTGTGCCGCCAACGTGGGCGAAGACGGCGATGTATGCCTGTTCTTCGGTCTGTCCGGCACCGGTAAAACCACCCTGTCTGCAGACCCGGAGCGCTACCTGATCGGCGATGATGAGCACGGCTGGGCCAAGGGCGGTGTGTTCAATATGGAAGGCGGCTGCTACGCCAAAACCATCAACCTGAGCCAGAAAAACGAGCCGGTAATCTGGGACGCGATCCGCTTTGGCGCCATCGTCGAGAACGTGGTGACCGACGAGGCCGGCGTACCCGACTACGACGACACCAGCCTCACCGAAAATGGCCGCTGCTCCTACCCGCTGGAACACGTGGAAATGCGCCAGCTGGAAAACCGCGCCGGTGAGCCGAAGAACGTGATCTTCCTGACCTGCGACGTCACCGGCGTACTGCCTCCGGTATCCGTCCTGTCCAAAGAAGCGGCGGCGTACCACTTCCTGTCCGGCTACACCGCCCGTGTGGGCTCCACCGAGCTGGGTGCGGAAGCGGGTATTCACCCCACCTTCTCCACCTGCTTCGGCGCCCCCTTCATGCCGCGTGCACCGCGTGAATACGCGGACCTGCTGATGAAGCGTATCGAGGACTTCGACTCCAAGGTCTACCTGGTCAATACCGGCTGGACTGGCGGCTCCGGCGAGAAAGGCAAGCGCTTCCCGATCCCGGTCACCCGCGCGGTGGTAGCGGCGATCCAGAGCGGCGCCCTCGAAAATGCCGGCACCGAGCACCTGGACACCATGAACCTGGAAATTCCGCTGGAAGTCCCGGGTGTGGACAAGTCCTACCTGAATCCGCGCAATGCGTGGGCAGACTCCGCCGCCTACGACGCTGCCGCCAGCAAGCTGGCTGCACTGTTCGCCGACAATATCGAGAAATTCGCCGTCAGCGACGAAATCAAGGCAGCGGGCCCCAAGGCCTGATGCACTGACTCCCCTGTGGTGGCAAACCCACCGCACAGAGGCGGCCCTCGGGCCGCCTTTTTTGTATCCGAAATCCGCCACCGCAAGCACCCGCAGCCAGACAGCTCCAGGCAGCTATAGTCATTAGAGGGCCCGCGTTTTCAGACGCGGCACCGTGTCTCAAAGATTCAAGGGTACACAGGCTGCGGACATGCCGTCGGGAAATCCATTTTCCATCTTCAAACGCCGCTACGATCACCTGCCCCAGAACCAGCAGACGAACTGGTGGGTGGTGGCGGGTGTCGCGCTCCTGCTGCTATTGCTGCTGTTCATCCTGTGGCTGTACCTGTATCTGAAAACCCTGGAAAAGCCCTATCTTGAGCTCAAGGGCTATCGCGTGGCGACCAACGCCAGCCTCAACCAGTTTCTGCGCGAGCGCGGCAACCGCCGGGAATTCGGGCAATTGACCGACTTTCTGCAAAAAGCCGGCGTGGCCGATGCCACCGCCCCGGAAAACCTGCTGCGCCAGGGCTCCGATTGGCTGGACATCAACGAGCCGCCGTTTGCCATCCCGCCCCGGGATTACTGGCCGAACATGATTGCTACCCTGAAACTGATCCGCGACGAGCTGGAGCCGACCATCGGCCCGGTAGATGTGGTTTCCGCATTCCGCACCGACGGTTACAACCGCAAAGCGGGGGGCTCCGGGAAGAGCAAGCACAAAACGTTTTGCGGCCTGGACCTGGTTCCGCGCTCCAACATCAGTCGCAAGGAATTGATTGAAGAGTTGCGCAACCTGCACGCACGCCTGGGTCCTGACAGCCACATGGGCCTGGGGATCTACAGCGGGGTGCGCTTTCACGTGGACACCTGCGGGTTTCGCCGCTGGTAACTCCAGTCCGCCACCTATCCGGAGTTGATTGAGCAGTACACGATGGATATCAAGGAAACCCCCGATCACGAATTTATCGACATCCACATCGAGCGCCGTCGCGTTATCTGGATTCTTGCACTGGTTCTGGTATTCAGTCTGGTACTGATCGTGCTGACGGTAGAAAAAGTGCGCGAGCTGGCGGAACGCATTGTCAGCCCGGTGGAATATATCGAGCCGGTACCAGAGCCCGTACCGGACGTGCTCGACCCGGACGTTCCCCTGATCTACAAGATCAAGGGCTACACCGCAGCCAGCGCCATCGCCTTCGAAAAATTCCTCGACGAGGGCGACCACCGCGCACACTTCGAAAAACTGGAGCACTTCCTCAAGATCAACGAAGTGGCCGAGGTGGTGCCACCGTATGAACTCATGCGCCAGGGTACGGACTGGCAGAAAATCGGCGAGCCGCCGTTTGCCATCCCCCCAGAGGAGAACTGGGAATCCATGGTGGATACTCTAAAGGTGCTCAGGGATTACATCATTCCCGCCATCGGCCCGGTGCATGTACTGTCCGGCTGGCGCACCTCCAGCTACAACGCCAAGGCCGGTGGCGCGCGCACCAGTAAACATATGCACTTCTGCGGCCTCGACATGATCCCCGAGGACGAGTACACCCGAAAGCAACTGCTGCCCAAGCTGCGGCGTATCCACAGAAAAGTCGGGCGCAAGTGGAATATGGGGCTCGGTATCTACAGCGGTATCCGCTTTCATGTGGATACTTGCGGCTACCGCCGCTGGTAAAGCCCCCGCCTATCTGTTTTCATACCTGCTGACCCGGCCGCCACTCGGCGGCCGCCGCTTGTTCGCACAAGCCCAGTTCATACCCGAATAACAACAGTCAGGGACGCCCGGTGCAGGAAAGACTGGAAAGACGCTCGTTTATATTCACGCTGCTGCTGGTAACCATTGCCTTTGGTTTCCTGCTCAAACCATTTTTCACGGCCATTTTCTGGGCCTGTGCGGTGGCACTGATTTTCCACCCCCTGTACCGCTACCTGCTCAAACGTTTCCCGAAATGGCCCAACCTCACCGCGCTGACCACGCTGCTGCTATGTATCGTGGTGGTGGTGATTCCGGTGCTGCTGGTGGCGAGTTCGTTTATCAGTGAAGTGGCCAACCTGTACCAGAAAGTGCAGTCCGGCGAGATTAATCTCGGCGCCAAGGTAGAGCAGGTCCGCGCGGCCTTCCCCGGTATCAATGCCGCGTTGGAACGGATCGGGATGGACTTTGACGGCATCAAGGAGCGGCTCCTCGGCGGCCTGATGACTGCCGGCAGCCTGATCGCCAAAAATGCCCTGGCACTCGGCCAGAATACGCTGAACTTTTTTGTCAGCCTCGGCCTGATGTTGTACCTGACCTTCTTCCTGATCCGCGACGGCAATTCGCTGATCGCGCTGCTGATCCGCGCGCTGCCCCTGGGCGACGAGCGGGAAAAACTGCTGCTGGCAAAATTTGCCGAAGTGACCCGCGCAACCATCAAGGGCAACCTGGTGGTGGCGGTCACCCAGGGCACCCTCGGCGGATTGATTTTCTGGGTGCTGGACCTGCCTGCACCGCTGCTGTGGGGGGTGGTGATGACGGTACTGTCGCTGCTGCCCGCGGTGGGCGCGGCGATTATCTGGTTCCCCGCCGGCCTCTACCTTTACGCCACCGGCGACGCGGTGAAAGCCACGGTACTGATGGTCTACGGGGTTCTGGTCATCAGCCTGGTAGACAATATCCTGCGCCCGATCCTGGTGGGACGCGACACCAAACTACCGGACTATATTGTGTTGTTTTCCACGGTCGGCGGACTATTGATGTTCGGTATCAGCGGCTTCGCCATCGGACCCCTGCTGGCCGCCCTGTTTATGGCCTTCTGGGAAATTTTCATGCGCGAATTTATCAGTGGCAGCGAACCACTGGTGCCCTCGAGGTTGGAGTCACCTCTGCGTGAACCGCTGGATGACAGTGGCTCAGCGGATCCATCTGGTCCACAGCACTGAGTTCAGCACTCAGGTTTGTCGGGCGAAGAAAGCCTCAGCGCGGGTTAATCCAATCCCGGCCAAGCCTCGTAATGGAGAAAGTTACTTACTCTGCATTATCCGGTTAGCCAGGAAGAAACATGAAAAAATCTCTCTTACTGTTACTGGCAGTTGCGGTTATCTGCTCTGCATGCAGCGCCCCGCGCATTGAAGATTATGCCGACAATACGCCGCGCTTCGTCGCCGAGGATTTTTTCTCCGGGCCCATGAAGGCCTACGGACTGGTGAAAGACCGCGGCGGCAATGTAACTAGAAGGTTTGTCGCGGAGATAGACGGGAGCTGGGAAAACGGTCGCGGCCTACTGCGCGAAAAGTTCAAGTTTGACGACGGCGAAACCCAGTATCGGAACTGGCAACTGGTTCCGGTTGACTCCGATGCACAAGCAATACGCAAATACGCCGCCAGCGCTGGCGACGTTGTCGGCACATCGGTCATGTCGACGGCCGGTAATGCAGTATTTATGCAGTACACTCTGCAAGTGCCGTACAAGGGTCGCACCCTCAATATCCATGTAGACGACAGAATGTTTCTGATTGCCCCTAATGTACTTATCGCAGAGTCCAAGCTCAGTAAATGGGGCTTCGATGTTGGAGAAATTCAGCTCACTATCGTCAAATAAATATTCCTGAGCTGTCCGTGCAATAGATCATCAGCGGACAGTCCTTCTAGAGCCAATGTTTACGGTACGGCGGGCAACGCATTGCGACGGGCTTCCGCCGCTTCCAGTATCAGGCTCATCTCCGCCATCGGCCGCTGGTCGACAATAATCACCCCCTCCGTGGCGCGGTCCAGGTCGGCAATCAACAGAATGACCGTGGCAAACGTCAGCCCGAGAGTCACTGCCAGCTGTACCGAGCCACCGCGGCTGACGCCAAACTGGAATCCAATGGCCAGCATCGCCAGCCCCGTGAGGATATACAGCGCAATCCATATCGGACCGGGTATACGGTATTCGAGCCCGACCACGATACGCGAGTTGTGGGAATTGATGATGTTGGTAACCGGCTCAATAAAGTGACGCAGGTAACCGGGGTTGTAGTCCTGTGCGATATGTTCCTCGATCAGCGCCCACAATTGGTCCTGGATAGCAACACTCTGCGCCAATCCCTCCGGGGTTATTTCATCGACCCGCGGATTAAAATCGCGCAATTCCGCATAGCTGGCGAGCAGTAGCTGCGCCTTGCGCGCCGCTTGTGGCTGCAGAAAATCCGCATGCAGGTAGGCAGTGTGGATGGCATTTACTTCATCGAGCAGCAACGCTTTGCGGTCGTTATAGCGACTTGCAGTCATGTTGAAGGTAAAGGCGAGCAGGAAAGCCAGCAGACCGAGTGTGGCGGTGACCGCACTGCCGATGGAGGGCTCTTTTTCGGTGCCCAAGGCGCGGATATAGCGATGCCCCAGGTGAAACCCGAGCCCCATGGTGGCCAGCACCAGCAGCACGGTAAAGACGTAAATCGCCGCCAGTGGAATGGAGTGAAACAGCTCGTCAGCAATCATGCCCAGCCTCGAAATCTTTCCCCAAGTTTGGCTCAGATTTCGCGACTGGACCACGCTCGCCGGAACTGGATGCCTTCGGCGTCAGTTGTGATTTGATCAGGCCTTTTTCACGAACTCGGACTTGAGCTTCATCGGCCCGATACCGTCGATCTTGCAGTCGATGTCGTGGTCGCCCTCTACCAGGCGAATGTTCTTCACCTTGGTGCCGACCTTCACTACCGAGGAGGAACCTTTCACCCTGAGGTCTTTGATTACGGTTACCGTATCGCCATCCGCCAGCGGGTTACCATTGGCATCGCTGATTTTCAGGCCATCGTCCGCTTCCGCACCGGTTTCACTGCCGGACCATTCGTGGCCACATTCCGGACAGACAAACAGGCCGCGGTCTTCGTAGGTGTAACTGGACTGGCACTGAGGACAATTGGGGAGATCGCTCATTGAAAAACCCTTATGGAAACGATGACAGCAGTGCCGTCGGGAATACTACGGAATTACCGAAGTAATTTTAGAAGCGCGCATTAGAGAACATGGCGCGCGCCGGTGCAAATTTCCAGGCTGCTCAGCGATTACCCGCCCTATGCGCAGGTGCCCGGCCTTGCGGCCAGTTCCTGCGCATAAGGGAGATATAAAACGACAGCACCCGGGCTTGCCGGGTGCTGTGGATAACTATAGAGAAGAAAAGCTAGAGAAGAAAAGTTGAAGCGATGTGCGCTCAGTCCTCGCCGCCACTCATCCCCAGTTCCTTCAATTTGCGGGTGAGAGTGTTGCGCCCCCAGCCGAGCAGTTCCGCGGCATCGCGTTTTCTGCCCGCGGTGTGCTTGAGGGCGATCTCGATTAGCGCGCGCTCGAACGCGGGGACTGCCTCACTGAGAATTTCACGCTGGCCAGTCGCGAGTGCCTGGTCCGCCCACAGGCGCAGCGCTTTCTGCCAGTCCTGCGGCGCCTCGCTGGTGGCCCCCTGCTGGTGGAGCTCCGGCGGCAGATCGTCCACCAGTACCTCGCGGCCGGAGGCCATGACGGTGATCCAGCGGCAGGTATTTTCCAGCTGGCGCACGTTGCCGGGCCAGTCCAGTCCGGAAAGGTATTCCTCGGTTTCCTTGAGCAGGATTTTCGGCTCTACCCCGAGATCCTTGGCGGCACTGTTGAAAAAGTGGCGTACCAGGCGGGGAATGTCTTCGCGGCGATCGGCGAGACGCGGGATATGGATGCGGATGACATTGAGGCGGTGGAAGAGGTCTTCGCGGAACTTGTGCTGTTCTACCAGGCGTTCCAGGTCCTGGTGGGTCGCGGCGATAATACGTACATCAACTTTTACCGGGGTGTGGCCGCCCACCCGATAAAACTCCCCGTCTGCCAGTACCCGCAGCAGACGGGTCTGCGTCTCCGCAGGCATATCCCCGATTTCGTCGAGGAACAGGGTGCCGCCGTTGGCCTGCTCAAAGCGACCGGCGCGCTGCGCGCTGGCGCCGGTGAATGCGCCTTTCTCGTGGCCAAACAGCTCTGACTCCATCAGGTCCTTGGGAATCGCCGCCATGTTGAGTGCGATAAACGGCTGATTCTTGCGCGGACTGTGATTGTGCAGCGCCGCCGCCACCAGTTCTTTACCGGTACCGGATTCGCCATTGATCAGCACGGTGATATTGGAGTGGGACAGGCGACCGATTGCACGGAACACCTCCTGCATTGCAGGTGCCTCGCCAATGATTTCCTTGTTGCCAGTGCCGTTTTCAATAATGACCGGCTCTTCCGGCTGTTGTTCGTTGGCGTGCGCCAGGGCGCGACGGGTCACCGCCACGGCCTCGTCCACGTCAAACGGCTTGGGCAGGTATTCAAAGGCGCCGCCCTGATAGGCAGCTACCGCACTGTCGAGGTCCGAGTGGGCGGTCATGATGATAATCGGCAGTTCCGGGCGCTCGGACTGGAATCGCTGCAGCAATTTGAACCCGTCGGAGCCCGGCATGCGAATATCACTGATCACGACATCCGGGGACTCACTGTAGAAGTCATCCAGGGCGCGATCGCCGTTTTCGTAACAGGTGGTCTCAATCCCGGCACGGGAGAGGGCGCGCTCCAGTACCCAGCGGATGGAGCGGTCGTCATCAATGATCCAAACGCGATTGTTCATAATAATTTTCCGGCCTGCGTTTTACTTTCGAATAATTTTTGAGGTTCTCAAATCCGCGGCAGCTATTCGCTCGCCAGCGGCAAATAAATCTGAAATTCGGTCTGTCCCGGCTCGCTCTCGCATTTAATCAGCCCCCGGTGCTGATTGATGATGTGCTGGGAAATGGACAACCCCAGCCCGGAGCCCTCGGCGCGCCCGGAAATCATTGGGTAGAAAATGCGCTCGCGGATTTCCTCCGGAATCCCCGGACCGTTGTCCAGGATGTCGATCCGACACACCAGCGGGCAGTGCCTGCGACCAATGGTGAACTGACGCTGCACCCGCGTGCGGATCGTCAGGCTGCCGGCTTCGAGCCCGATACTCTCGGCGATGGCCTGCATCGCGTTGCGCGCGATATTCAGCACCGCCTGAATCAACTGCTCGCTGTCGGCGGGAATATCCGGTATCGACGGATCGTAATCCCGCTTGATGATCAGCGCTCCGTCGCACTCCGCCTCGATCAACTGGGCGGCGCGCTCGGTGATCGAGTGCACGTTTACCGGCAGAAGCTTCACCGGTTGGCGAGGCCCCAGCATCCGGTCCACCAGATTGCGCAGGCGATCCGCCTCTTCGATGATGATCTGGGTGTACTCACCGAGACCGTCGTCGTTCAGATCTACCAGTTCCCTTTGCAGCAACTGTGCCGCTCCGCGAATTCCGCCCAACGGATTTTTCACTTCATGTGCCATACCCCGCACCAGGTTGCGGGTGGTCTCCTGGGCGGAGATCAGCGCGTCCTCGCGGGCAATGCGCAGCAGGCGGTCCATGGACTGCACTTCCAGCAACAACAGACCCAGGTCGGTGAGCGGCGTCACCGAGTAATCGACGGTGCATTCTTCCAGGTTGTGCAATAGCCACAGGGCGCGGCGCACGGTGTACTTTTCCCCGGTAGCCAGCGCCGAGCGCAGGGCCTGCTGGGCGGAGCGGGACTCGCGTACCACCTCTTCCAGGGGCAACCCGATGGAGCGGGCACTGGACGCCGCCACCAGATCTTCCGCAGCGGAGTTGAGGTAGCACAGGGACAGGTTCTCATCGAGCACCAAAACGGCCGAGGTGAGGTTGTCCAAAAGCAGGCGTAACTGACGGTCCTTGAGCATTCGGGGGTCCGATTCTGTTCATATCTCGGGGTCGCTTAATGGCAGTGCAAGAAGCAAACCAAAATGGCGCAAAAACCCGGGCGATGGGGAAGGTTTCGGGGGTGTCGGCGCGTGACTGCACACAATAATGCACCAATAGTGTGCATAGGGCAAAAAACAATCAATTTTGCTGCTCACAACGGAGCACGGGAAGAATTCGGCGGCGGGACGTGCACGAAGAGGGACAGGGTGGCGCGAATGCGACGAACCGGTCAACGCCCCGATGCGCAAGATTGGCGCAGCGGGGCGGAAGGGAAAACTCAGCGGGGTTGCGGCTTGGGCGGTTTGGCCACGCCCGGTGCCTGCGGCAGCTTCGGCATCTGCGGTGCCTGCTGCGCCGGGTAATCGGGCACCTGGCCACCGGGACGCTTCACATGGATCTGGATCGCCTGGGACTGGGCCAGTGGCTGTCCGCCGGCGCCAAGCAATACCGCCTGCACGGTGTGCGTGCCGCGTTCAAGCGCGGAAATATCCAGACTGGTACCGGATGACATCCCCGACCAGCGCTGACCGTCGATCACCGCGTAAAACGCGTAGCCCTCCCGCGGTACCGGATCGAGTGCCACCTGCAGCACGATAAACCGCTGCCCCGGCGGAATAGTCGCATCATTGGCAGGGCTGACGATGGAAAAACGCACGGGGCCCGGGTCACTTCCACCGCGCTGGTTATTGTCCACATCCCGCGGCGACAGTTTGCGCGTGGGCAGCGGCAACGGCGGCGCTATGGGCTGCACATTGGTTGGCCCGATCTCAACCTTCTCGGCCTTCTGTCCGGGAGGGGGAGAGTCGCTGAACGTCACCCTCCCGTCCGGGCCAACAATGCGGTACACGCTGTTGCCGGACGCACCGTCTGCACCCTTGCCGTCTGCGGCGCGATCTTTATCCGACGAGTCCTGCTGTGCCATCGCCGCTGCGGCCAGCAGCGCTGCGGTCAGTACAATCCACCTGCTCATGGGCGTTCCTGCCTCTCGCTATGTATTTCAGGGAGCCTGTTTTAAGGCTAGTGTATCGCGAAAATCAGACGCGCATAAAAAAAGCCCACACCAGAGTGCGGGCTTTCTCGTCATCTTTGCGCCGTTCTCACCAGATCTCCCTTGCGAGAGAAACCGGCGGCGGCGCGCTGATGATACCTCCTACTTAGCAGGAGTAGTACAGTTCAAACTCGACCGGGTGAGTGGTCATGTTCACACGCTGTACTTCTTCACGCTTCAGAGAGATGAAGGCGTCGATGGCGTCGTCGGTGAATACACCACCTTCGGTCAGGAACGCGCGGTCCTCGTCCAGTGCATCCAGAGCCTGTTCCAGGCTGGAAGCAACGGTCGGGTACTCGGCCAGCTCTTCCGCCGGCAGGTCGTACAGGTCTTTGTCTGCAGCGTCGCCGGGGTGGATCTTGTTCTTCACGCCGTCGAGGCCAGCCATCAGCAGCGCTGCGAAAGCCAGGTACGGGTTGGCGGTCGGATCCGGGAAGCGGGTCTCGATACGCTTGCCTTTCGGGCTCGGCACGAACGGAATGCGGATGGACGCAGAGCGGTTGCGCGCAGAGTAGGCCAGGATAACCGGCGCTTCGAAGCCGGGAACCAGACGCTTGTAGGAGTTGGTGGAAGAGTTACAGATCGCGTTCAGGGCGCGCGCGTGCTTGATGATACCGCCAACGTAGAACAGGGCAGTTTCAGACAGGCCAGCGTAAGCGTCACCAGCGAACTGGTTAACACCGTCTTTGCTGAAGGACTGGTGCACGTGCATACCGGAACCGTTGTCACCTACCAGCGGCTTGGGCATGAAGGTGGCGGTTTTGCCGTAAGCGTGAGCAACGTTGTGTACCGCGTACTTCAGGATCTGAACTTCGTCTGCTTTCTTGGTCAGGGTATTGGCGCCAACGCCGATTTCACACTGGCCAGCAGTACCCACTTCGTGGTGATGTACTTCGATCTCCAGGCCCATGGCTTCCATGGCAGAACACATGGCGGCACGTACGTCGTGCAGGGAGTCGACCGGCGGAACCGGGAAGTAACCGCCTTTTACGCCCGGACGGTGGCCCATGTTGCCTTCGGCGAAGGAAGCACCGGAAGACCAGGCAGCTTCTTCAGAGTTGATCTTGTAGAAGGAGCCACCCATTTCGGAGCCCCAGGTGATGTCGTCGAATACGAAGAACTCGGGCTCCGGACCGAACAGCGCGGTATCGCCGAAACCGGTGGACTTCAGGTATTCCTCGGCGCGCAGCGCGATGGAACGCGGGTCGCGCTCGTAGCCCTGGCCGGTGATCGGATCGACGATGTTACAGCGAATGATAACGGTCGCTTCGTCGGTGAAGGGGTCCAGGAAGGAAGTTTCGTCGTCCGGCATCAGGATCATGTCGGATTCGTTGATGCCCTTCCAACCAGCGATGGAGGAACCGTCGAACATCTTGCCTTCTTCGAAGAACTCGCCGTCAACTTCCTTAGAAGGAATGGAAACGTGTTGTTCTTTACCTTTGGTATCGGTGAAGCGCAGGTCTACCCATTTGGCTTCGCTCTCTTTGATGAGTCCGAGCGTTTTCGCTGACATTGCAGTCCTCCAAGAATGATAAGTTATGTGTCGCGCCAATTCGCTTTATCTTGTGGCAACAGTCAAAGCAAGGAATGTGCCAAATTGGGGCAAACCGGTTGTGAACGGGGTCGTGAAGGCAGAATCCAGCGAAAACGGCCTGTTTTCTGCCGCGAGCCATCGGCGCCCCCTCAAGGTAGTCCCAAACTTGGTGCCCCAAAACCACAATTTGCACCATTTTGGGGCTGCTCGGTCACAGCGGGCACCAAAACGGTGCTGCAAGCAAATTCCCGATAGCGAGTTTATAATTCGCCACCTTTGCCGGGAAGCGACTCAACGCAACCCGGCCTCAAATTCAACCGCGGTTCCGGCACATTCCCATGCATTTCGTCGTCAAGTTTTTCCCAGAGATCACCATCAAGAGCAATCCGGTGCGCAAGCGCATGTCGCGCCAGCTTGCAGACAACCTGCGCAAACTGATGCGGCAACTGGATGACCGGATCAAGGTGCAGAAAGACTGGGAAAAGATCGACGTGATCGCACCGGATGCAGTATCCCACCTTTCCGAACGCATTGAAGAGGTACTGGCGCACACTCCCGGCATTGCCAACTTTGCGCGAGTGCAGCAGTTCCCCCTCGGCGATCTGGATGATATCTACCAGAAGACCCTCACCATCTGGGGCCCACAACTCACTGGCAAGACCTTCTGCGTGCGGGTGAAACGCACCGGCAAGCACGACTTCCAGTCCCTGGACGTGGAACAGTATGTGGGAGGCGGCCTCAACCAGAACACCGACGCCGCCGGGGTGAAACTGAAACACCCGGATATCACCGTCAAGCTGGAGATCCGTCACGACAAGCTGAACGTGATCGAAGAGCTGCACCAGGGCCTCGGCGGCTTCCCGCTCGGCACCCAGGACCCGGTGCTGTCCCTGGTATCCGGCGGCTTCGACTCCACCGTGGCCAGCTACCTGACCATGAAACGCGGCATCCGCACCCACTTCCTGTTCTTTAACTTGGGCGGTCGCCAGCACGAGCTCGGGGTCAAGGAAGTGGCGTTCTACCTGTGGGAAAAATACGGCGCCTCCCACCGGGTGCGCTTTATCACCGTGCCGTTCGACGAAGTCGTAGCGGAAATCCTCGAGCAGGTAGACGATTCCTACATGGGCGTCACCCTGAAGCGCATGATGCTGCGCGCCGCCTCCGCGGTGGCCAAGGAACTGGAAGTGGACGCGGTGGTGACCGGCGAGGCCATTGCCCAGGTCTCCAGCCAGACACTCAAAAACCTGTCGGTGATCGACAGCGTCACCGATACCCTGGTACTGCGCCCGCTGATTACCTCGGACAAAACCGACATCATCCGCACCGCGCGCGCCATTGGCACCGAGGAATTCGCCGCGAATATGCCGGAGTACTGTGGAGTGATTTCGGTGAAACCCACCACCCGCGCAAAAATGGAAAAGGTGGAACACGAGGAAACCCGTTTCGACTTCACTGTGCTCGACCGCGCGATCGGCAACCGCGTGATGCAGAACATCGACGAGGTGATGACGGACCTGAACGAAGACGCGCCGCCGGTGGAAATTGTTACCGAGCCGGGCAGCGCCACGGTCATCGATATCCGCCATCCCACCGAAGAGGAAGTCAATCCGCTGGAACTGGACGGCACCGAGGTGGAAACCATTCCCTTCTTTCGCCTGAGTACTGCATTCCAGAAACTGGATAAGGAAAAGCACTATCTGCTGTATTGCGACCGCGGGGTAATGAGCCAGCTGCACGCATCGCACCTTCTGGATGACGGCTATCGCAATGTGGGGGTTTACCGACCGGAGAAACCCAAGCATTAACCGGCAGTGCAAGCGCAAAAAATCGCGATCCAAAAATCCCGGCAACCAGCCGGGATTTTTATGTCACGCGAAACGAATCCGCAAATCCCGCTGACGCGTTTCGTCTAGCAGACATTACCGCACGCCGTTGTACACTCGTCCCACCCACTTCAACAGTCACAAGGAGTCACGATGTTCAGCCACATCATGCTCGGCGCTAACGATATCCAGGAATCCAAGACATTTTACGATGCCATTCTCGGCGAGCTGGGCTACAAGCCCGGTGTGATCGATGAAAAAGGCCGCTGTTTCTATTTCACCGATAGCGGTATTTTTGCACTCACCAAGCCCATCGATGGCGAACCGGCGAGCTGCGGCAACGGCAGCACCATCGGCTTTACCGTGCAGAGCGAAGAGCAGGGTAACGCCTGGCACGCGGCCGGTGTCGCCAACGGTGGTGTCGCCTGTGAAGACCCACCCGGGGTACGCGAGGGCGGCGGCATGAAGCTGTACTTGGCCTACCTGCGCGACCCCTCCGGCAACAAAATCTGCGCGCTGCGCCGACTGGAAGCCTGATCACGGCGCCTGCAGTCCATTAGCAGTGAGACACCCAAAGCCCGGCCCGCCCGGGCTTTTTTGTGCCGCGCTGTACACTCTACCTACACACCCTACCTACACACCCTGCCATCTCTGCCGCTGCGCCAACTTATCCCCGCTATGCTCTAGGCTGAGGATTTACTGGCCGATACAGGAAGACACATGCAGCGCAAACCCGCCATACACCACCGCGGTAACCCGCGCGCGCTTGTGCGGGCAACCTGCACGCCACTGGCGTCGATCTTCGGCAGCGGCTTTCTGGTGATGGTGCCGATCCTTGCCGGGGCGGTAGGGACTTATGCGGTGCTGGCGATGACACTGGTGTGCGCACTGGCCTACTGCGTCGGCGCTGTCATTCGCTTCAATATCCGCTTTGCGGAGCCGGTGCTGGCGAAGGACCCGCCGGAGTCCACGCTCACTTTTGAACGGAGTTCCGACCTGGCACTGGTTCTTGCCTATGTCATCTCGGTATCCCTGTACCTGCATATTCTGTCAGCGTTTGTGCTCGGCAGCCTGCACCTGGATACGCCATTCAATGAGGACCTGCTGACCACTGCGGTCATCGTATTGATCGTCACCATCGGCATCACCCGCGGACTGAATGGCTTGGCGGCAATGGAAGGGCTGGCACTGGCAGTGACTCTGCTGATCATTGTGCTGCTGATCGGCGGTTTTGCACTGTACGACCTGCACGCCTGGCGGTCGCCGGCGGGACTGCAGTTTTTCAAGGCCAAACCCCACAGCGTGTGGGAGATTCTGACCATTGTCGCCGGCACCCTGATCGTAGTGCAGGGATTCGAAACCACCCGTTACCTGGGGGATTCATTCGAAGCCGGAACCCGTATCCGCGCCTCGCGACTGTCACAGCTGATTTCCACCGGCGTTTACCTGGTATTCATCGCAGTGGCACTGCCGCTGGTGCACACGCTGAATGGCAAGTACGGCGACAACAGCCTGATCCACCTCGCCGCAGCGGCCTCTTCCCTGTTAGTCGTACCACTGGTGATCGCTGCGGCCATGAGCCAGTTCTCCGCTGCGGTAGCCGATACTCTTGCGGCCACCGGCAACCTGGAGGAAGTCACCCATCACCAGCTCAAGCCCCGCTTCGCCACGGTGCTGGTCGGCGGTGGCGCCATCGCGCTTACCTGGACCGCGGACACATTACAGATCGTCGCGCTCGCGTCGCGCGCCTTCGCCTTCTACTACCTGCTGCAATGCCTGGTGGCGATCAGTGTCAGCCAATCGACTCGCCAACGACTTTTCTTCACGTTGATCGCTATCGCACTGGGGTTTATTACCGTATTTGCGGTCCCTGCCAGTTGAACACCCATAAAAAACCCGGAGCTGAGTCCGGGTTTAATTGGGGGTCCAGTGATAATGGCACTGGTACGGCTCTTCAAGAGAGCTATTGGTATTAGCGCGTGGCTACGCCGGTACTGTCGCAGTGGACAGCTTCCGAGCCTTCCTCACACTTTTCTGCTTCGAAGAAGAACTGGTAGCGCCACTCCTGATCTGGCCAGGCTTTGTCGGCGGGAACGAACTGCCAGTTCTTGATCGCCGCCAGAATCGGCTCGGCATAAATGCGGGCGGAAGCGCTACTGTTTTCTTTCAATGTCACACCGGACACACTGCCATCCCGCTCGACGGTGAAGGAAAAATACAGCGCGCCCTCAACCTTTTCTTCGAGCGCTTTCTCGATCTTTTCGTTTTCAGAAAAGTCCGGGCGCTCGTAGTACCAGAACGACAGGCCTTTCTCGCGAAACTCCTGCTGTTTCTGCCTGCGGTAGTTGTTGCGCTCCGCATTGCGACATTCACTGAAACTATCGAATCCGGCGCAATCCGGTCGCTGCCAGTCCTGAGTGTACGCCTGACTGGCAAATATCAGGGCAGCCGCCGCGATCACCGCTTTAACCACGCTGTACCCCCTCGTAGTAGGTCAACTGCTATCAAACATTCCAGAATGGCGCATCAAACCACGGGCACAATCCAGCTCTCCAAGGGTTTCGCGTAACAGTTTGTAAGCGCACCAGGTGGGAGCGAGCCTACCGCAAGCTGCGCCATAAAAGGGGGCGAATGGGTGGCGGGTACCGAGAGGGGAGAAACAGTCACTCAACCGATAAAATCCGACCAGAAAGTCTAAGGATGCCGTAGCAGTGTATATGTTTGACGATCGTCTGCTTTACGGAAAAATACTCCACAAAAAAACATTTTGTAACAGTTTGTAAGGTTTTCCGGGGCACTATGGAGCGGTCGGTTACGCTGTGATACAAAAGTTCAAAATACAGCCAGCACCAACTGCGCGACACTTTTTCGGTAACCCCGCTTCAGATGACCTCCATGACCAAGTTGACTCCGATCGTTCTGCTGACGTGCCTGGCGCCACTGTATGCCGCCGGCACCACACCGGCAGAAGTTCGGGCGCCGGAGTGGGAAATCAGCCTCAGCACTGGCTACGGGGTAGTAGAGAATCCTCTGGCGGGAAAGCGCGATGGCGAAAGCTACTTTCTCCCAAACATCAGCTATTACGGGAAACGTTTCTTCCTCAGTAATCTCACAGTGGGCTACAGCCTTCTGGAAAACGAGAATATTTATCTCGACCTGGTCGCACGCCCCAATGAAGACGGCCTGTATTACCTGCTAGACAAAAGCAGTTCTGCCAGCGACGGTGTACTGAGCAACTTTATGACCCAGTTCCAAGCTGCGGATCCCGCGGATACGGAGCGCAGGGTGTCAATCGTTGCAGGCCCCAGCGTTACCCTGGTATCGGATTGGGTCGACGTTTCCTTTTCCTGATTTCACGACGTGAGTGATGTGCACCACGGCAGTGAAACCCATTTGAGTTTTGACAAGCAGTACCCGCTGTTCGGCGGCGCCATTGGATTTGGAGTTGGCGCCACCCAGAAAGACGCGGATCTGGTGAGCTACTACTATCAATTCACCGAGCAGGAAGCGGATATTTTCTACAGCCGTTACGCGAGCGCCTACCCTGCCACTGATGCGACCGACAAATTCGCGCGCCTGCATTTTTCCTATCCGCTAAGCAAAAATCTGGAACTGCGACTGGCCGCCCGCTACAACGACTTCGATGAGGCGGGGAGAAACCCGCGCTTTATTGAGCACCCGCATACCCTCAACTGGTTTGCCGGCGTGCAGTACACCATTGGCAGCAGGCAATAACGATGATGTGGCGATTACTTTTGCTGTTGCCATCGCTGTTGCCCGCTCTATCACAGGCAGCGGACCTGCGCCTGATTCCCAGTGTTTGCGCGGTAGACGAAAACGAATCCCGCTGTAGTATCTCGGTAAGAATCCATTTTGATGCGGACGACAACAACCGCTACTGCCTGTCGATCGTCGGCAGGGGACTGGTGCGCTGCTTCTCCGGTGACAACGACGATCTCGAAGTGTTTATCAGCAGTACCAATGACACCCGTTTTCAGGTGACATCCAGCGAAAGCGGGAAGGATGTAGCTGCGGCAATCCTGAAAGTCGCCCAATACCAACCCAAGCGCCATCGCCGTCGTTACGGCTGGGGCCTACTGTAATGACGCCTGTGCAGCACCCTGTCAGCAAACCGTCAATCGCAGAGACGGAGAGCACATCGGGCAATTACCGAATTTTATTGCTGGAAGACGACGAGCAGCTCGCCGAGTTGATTGTGCGCTTCCTGTCCGAACGCCACTGCGAAGTGACTTATGCGGCAAATGGTCGCGATTTCATGAAGGCCGTTCACCACAAGGATTACGACCTGATCATTGCAGACGTGGTGTTACCGGATGCCAGCGGGTTTCAGCTGCTGGAACAGTTCCGCAGCCAGCTCAGTTGCCCGCTGATTTTTCTCAGTGCGCTCAGCTCTGTGGATGATCAGGTAACCGGACTGCGCCTCGGCGCCCACGATTACCTGGTAAAGCCGGTCGATCCACACCTGCTGTGGGCAAAAATCGAGGCCCACCTGCGCACATCCCAGAGTCCGACCCCGGCCAACGCAAGCATGACTTTCGGCCCACTCAGCATCGACCTGGTAAGCCGTCAGGCACGGGTCAAGGACAAGCCACTGCCGCTCACCACCAACGAGTTCGACCTGTTGCAGATTTTTGCCGAGCAACCGGCGCGTTTGCTCAGCCGGGAATACCTGTTCCGGCGGGTGATCGGGCGGGAGTTTGACGGGCTCGACCGGGTGATCGATATGCGCGTCAGCCGCCTGCGCAAAAAACTGGATGCCATTCCCGACGGCGTCGCCATCCAATCCATCCGCGGTCGCGGATACTCGCTGAATACCGTGCACGGCACCCCCTGATGCGCCTGCAGATGTTGCGCCTGGTCAGCGTGCTCGCGCTGGCCTTGGTGGTGGTCTACTCCTCGGTCGCCGCACTGTACAGCCTCTATTCCACCACGCCCGAGGAATACACCATCAGTGCGGCACAATTGGCGCAGGCACTGGAGCGCGGCGATGCCCCCCTGGCACAGAGTTATCCCGCGGACGCGATTCATTTTTCCGGCGCCTTGCGCAAACGTCTGGATGCGGGTGAGGTTGTGGGACTGGATGCGGGCGATGGACAGATTCTGTTTTATCACCGACACCACAATACGGTGCTGGAAATCGGTCCCTTTCCCCACGAGCAGGCCCAGAGTGTGACCCAGTGGCGACTGCTGTTTATCGGCGCCATGCTGGTGGTTTTGCTATTGCTGACCTGGCCCATGTTCAGCGATCTCAACCGCCTGCAAAAACAGGCGATCCGCTTCAGCAAAAAGCCGTTTCATATTCCCAACCAATTCAGCCGGCGCTCGACCATTTTCCCGCTCGCGGAAACCTTCCGCCGTATGGCAAATATCGTTACCAGTCATTTCCAGATGAACCAGGACCTGGCGCGCACCATCGCCCACGAAGTGCGCATGCCACTGGCGAGAATCAAGTTTCAGCAAGCGCTGGCGGATAGCGATTCGGAAAGTGCCCAGGTCATCAACCGGGCGACGCGGGATATCGAACAGCTGGTGGACAAGTACCTGAACTTCGCCAGGGTCGAGGTACACGAACAGTTTCTGTCACGCAAATCCATCGCCCTCGAGACATTTTTTACCGAGCTCGGGTCGCATCTGGAAACCCAGTGTCCCGACCTGGAAATTGCCTATTATTTTCCCGACAAGCGCGCCTGGCTTGAGCCGGACTCACTGAGCATTGCCATCCAGAATCTGGTGGCCAACGCCGGTAAATATGCCCGCGACCGGGTGGATATACGCTTTGAACTGCGCGCAGGCTTCTGCCATTTGTCGGTGGAAGACAACGGTCCGGGACTGGGTGGCGACGCCCTGGAATTAACCGATGCCTTTACCCGTTCCGCCACCGACGATCAGGGTTACGGCCTAGGCCTGTATATCGTGAAGAAGGTGATGATGTGGCACGAGGGTGAGCTGCTGCTGGATCAGTCAGCCAACCTCGGCGGGACCCGCGCCACCCTGCGCTGGCCCAACCGGGCGTAAGCGGATTTCTCAGCCTATGGCATCGACGCCGGTAGCCGTACCGGTGGCGTCCTCGTAAGTCACCATGGAAAGGTTTTCCTTGCTCTGCTGACCAATGCTCATGGGGCAGCGGGTGCCCGGCAGCACCGTCAGGTCGAACAATTCGCTTACCGGACCGTCGATACGGATCCAGTGCTCCACATTGCCATTGGTAAGGTTGATGAACTGCACCCCACACCAGGCCTCGGAATCCTTGTCCGCCAGGTTCTGGTCCAACTCAAGACCTTCGAAGCGCTCGTAACGCGGCTTGGAAAGACCAACAATCGCATAGTTTCCGTGGATCGCCAGACCGCGGGCAAAGCCCGGGCAGAAGGTATGCGGGACAAAGCACTTGGTCTCAAAATCCACATGGCCCAGGTAGCCGGTGCCACTGTTCAGCACCCACAACCGGCCATCCGCCCAGCGCGGCGAATGCGGCAGGGACAGTCCCTCACACACGATCTCGCTGGTTTCCACATCGATAATCACACCGCCGTTGTCGCGGCGCTCGCGCCAGCCATCGATGGTGTCGGACTTGCATACCGCACTCACATACCTCGGCTTGCCATCCACCATCGCCAGGCCGTTCAGGTGGCAGCGGTCTTCCGGGACGATCTTGCTGATGAAATCCGGCTTCCAGATCGCGCGGAAGCTGTGGGTCAGGCTCGGCTCCGCCAGGCAGTTGTACTTGCTATTGACGAACACAATCTTGCCGTTTTTCTGGATGCCCAGCTCGTGGATATCCACCTCACCGATAAACTGCGCGTTGCGCGGTACATAGCAGGCATCGAAAACCTGGTTTGTCGCCTGCCCCGGCTGCAGCACGTTCTCAAAACGCCAGATTTGGTACAGGCCGCCCATGTAAATGCGATTGCGGTTGCCCACAATGCCCATGGCGCGCTGGAAGATACGCTCGTGGAAGGACAGCTTGCCGCCGGGCTCGGCGCCCACCATGTAGACGCGGCCGGACTGATAGGAAGTAAACGCAATGGACAGCTGGCGCTGGTGCATCCACTGCGCGAGCCCGGTAGAGCAGGATTTGCGCACCGGTTCCGGCTGGGCCTGCGGCGGCGCACCGGCGCCCGGGTCGGTAATCTCGGTGGGCTGTTCTGGCTGCTGTCCCTGCTGCGCGGTGTTCTCTACCCTGCCGGCCGCCGGCTTTTCGGCTTCGGCGGTTACATCTGTATCACTCAATTCGGTACCACGGAGTTGCTTCAGGGTCCGCAGCCGCGAACCCGGTCATTGTTCTCGCTCGCCAGATTTTCTGGCAACGTGGGACTGTAACGCGCCCGGTGGCGTGACCGGGGGGACTACTTGTAACAGTTTGTAGCAAAGACCCGCTAAAGACTCGACCCCAGACAACACCCTGGTCATCTTCACAACGGCGAGTCGCCTTCCACGAAATGGCGGGTCACCTGAGATGACCCGATGTGCACCAATTCCGCGCCACTGACGGCCCGAAATATAAGCCATTAGCAGCGGATTGAACGCCTATGACTAGACTAAAAATATCGGTTTAAATGAAGCTGGAAGGACAGATGCAAAAATTCCTGCGGGCATTCATGGGGCTCTGTGTGCTCTGCATATTGTCCACGGTGACTGGTTGCGAGCGTTCGGCGGAAAATTCAGCCGCCGGTCAAAACATCGAACCCGGCGCCAGCGCCAGTAAAGAGCGCGAGGCAACTGCTGCCTCTACCCCGGACACCGGCGCCAACAGTGCACCCGACAGCGCGAGCGAACCTGACGAGACCGACCAGTCTGCAGGGGTGGACTCGGCTACTGAGAAAAACGTACCTCGCGAAAAATTTACCGGCAAAGCGGCAGACAAAGATGACCTGCGTCCCACTGCCGACTGGGCGCCGGATACCACCGGTGAGTTTCCCATCGGCGCATTTAACAACTACATCGAGAAAGGTGACCTGGACGCGCTTCGCAAGCGGGGAAAACTGCGTATTCTCACCGATGTAGCCAATACAGATTCGCTCCACCGCGCCGCAACCCAGCAGGACATTGAAATCGAGCTGGCGAAGCAGAAGGCCGAAATATTAGGCCTTGAGCCTGTTGTGCTGATCGTAAACAGTTTCGATCAGCTCATCCCCAAGCTCATCGCCGGGGAAGGCGATATTATTGCCAACAATCTGGTGCCCACCGAAGAGCGGGCAAAGCTTATTGACTTTACCCGCCCGACGGGAACAACCCATGATACCTTGCTATCCCAAACCGACGTCGCTGAAGTCAAGCCAGGTGACGAGCTGGCCGGCAAAACTCTCGCGGTTACCAAAGGTACCGTATTCGAAACGCGCGGACGCGAACTGGCCAAACAGCACCCGGGACTGAAACTCGAGGTTGTGGAGAAAAACTATGTCGAGCTCGCTCTTGATGTGTCACTCGGGCATATCGACTTCACGGTAATTGATGAGCAAATTTTTGATCTCATCCAGCAATTCCGCGACAACCTCAAAAAAAATATCGTATTCGAGCGGGAAGATCCGCTCACCATTGGCATCCGCAAGAATTCACCACAATTAAAAGAAGCGCTGGATGCGGCAATTCGCGATATCAAACTCACCAATCCCTACGCGCGACACCTGGGCGACCTGGACAAGATCAAGGAGCGCGGCGTATTGCGCGCGGTAACCCGCAACCACCCGGGCACTTACTTCATGTGGAAAGGCAGGGTGATGGGCTATGAATACGAGCTTCTGCAAAAGTTTGCCAAGTCCCTCGACGTGCGGCTCGAAGTCATCGTCGCGCCCACGCACCGGGAAATTTTCACCATGGTCCGGGATGGCAAGGCCGATGTCGCTGCCAGCCTGATATCCGCGACCGAGGCGCGGGATAACACCGGTATGGATTTCGGACCATCTTACATGAAAGAAGCGGTATCTCTGGTTGGCCGCCCCGGCGACAAGATTGAAAAACTGGAAGACTTGAATGGCAGAACCATTCATCTGCTGCGTTCCAGCAGTCAGTTCGAATTACTGATGGAGCTGCTCGCTGAACACCCCGAGTTAAAAAAACTAAAGATCGACATCACGCTGGTGCCCGAGGACCTGACCATCCCGCAAATTCTGGACCGCGTTGCAGATGGGGAGTATGACCTGACCATCGCCGACGACGTCACTGTGCGCCTGGAACACCACTGGCGAGACGATGTGGTCAATATTTTAGACCTACATGTCGATGACAATTACTACGCGTGGATGGTACGCGAAAGTAATCCGAAACTGCTGGCGGCGGTGACCAAATTCTTCAATGACCCCAATATCGTCAAGCTGCGCAAAACCCTGTTCCATAAATATTTTGACGAACCGAAACGCACCCGCGACGAAATCAAATCCCTGAGTGAAAAAGGCGAGATATCACCGTTTGACAAACTTGTGAAAAAATATGCCGATGAATACGACTTCGACTGGCGCCTGATCGTGGCCCAGATGTTTCAAGAAAGCACCTTCAACCCCAAGGCCAAATCCTGGGTCGGGGCACGCGGCCTGATGCAGGTGATGCCCGATACGGGCAAGCAGGTGGGCGAAAAAAATCTGTTCGACCCGGAAACCAGTGTGCGTGCCGGCTTGAAATATCTGAACTGGCTGCACCGCAAGTTTGAAGACAAGGGCATCAGCCCGGAAAACAAGATGTGGTTTACCCTCGCCTCCTATAATGCCGG
>NZ_LZDE01000293.1 GCF_002009015.1 Microbulbifer mangrovi
CAAAACGTGCACAAGGTAAGCTGCCCCTGTTGGCGGCGTTAATAATAAGACTCACCCATGAGTGTGGAATCATTTTATTTAGTGCAAGGATTGTTCGATGGGTATAAGTTTCTCTCAACTGTTTATTCTGTTAGTTCTTCTTGGGTTTCTTCTTATCCCTTTCATCTTGACGGCTTTTTCGACGCGAGCAAAAGGCGCCGGAAAGCTAGGCTGGTGCATCCTAGTTTTCTTTACCTCATGGGTGGGTTACGGCGTTTTTCTCGTCGTTACACAAGTCGTCAGATCTGGTGGTGAGCGTCAAACCTAAGAAGCCCGGGCAAGATACTCCGGGCGATCGGCACTCCGTGAAACGGTGTAGCTTGCGCTTGAGATGCTAGGATCACTGGGCTGCCACTTTTATGCAGAAAGTTCACAGATCAAGCTGCTTCCCTTAGCCGCTTGACGTGTTTTCAAGGAGGAAACAATGAGTCTTTATCAAATAGCGCAGCTCAATATCGCTACGCTAAGTGCGCCTATCGATTCGCCGCAGCTTGCAGATTTTGTGGCGAACCTCGATAGAGTCAATGCTTTGGCGGAGGCGTCTCAAGGCTTTGTTTGGCGGCTCCAAACAGAAGAAGGGGGTGCTACCGGGATTGATTATTTTGGTTCCGATAAGATCGTGAATCTATCTCTCTGGGAGTCGGTGGAGGCTCTGCACAGTTACGTTTATCGGTCTTCACATGTGGAGATTATGCGCCGTAAGAAAGAGTGGTTTGAAAAGATGGGGGAGGTCCACATGGTGCTCTGGTGGGTTCCTGTTGGTCACATCCCGTCCATCGAGGAGGCGGCAGAAAGGCTAAACATTCTGCGAGAAAGCGGCCCAACTGCGGCGGCTTTTACATTCAGGAAGGTATTTCAGGCTCCCGGTGAGCTCAACTGGACTCCAGCGGTAACTTGAGCTGGTAACTGATCAATCACTAAGCGAATCAATTAAGGCGCTTTCTGCCTGCGGTATGTTGGTGGCGAGTTTGTGCGCAGTATGTCCGGAGGCGCGATGTACAACAGGTTGTTGTGTGGGGGGACGCAGAAAAGAAAAAGGCCCGAACTTTTTCAAGTTCGGGCCTTTCTTGTATGGCGCGCTCGGGAGGATTCGAACCTCCGACCGCCTGGTTCGTAGCCAGGTACTCTATCCAGCTGAGCTACGAGCGCGTCGTTGTGGTTGCGAACTATAGTGACTTGCCTTGGCTTCGTCAACTCTTTTTTAAAGAAGTTTTTAAAAAACTCTTTAAAAATCCGCAGGTTACCGAACTTCGTGGCTTTCCGGAGATCGCCGGTTCAGCTCGATAGGGCGCGCATTCTGCCGCGGCCCCCGGGTCTTTGCAAGCACTTTTTTCAGATTTTTTCGCGGCGGTTAATCTGGCCTCGCCGGGGCGTGGATTTTGGCTATGCGGCGCTGCTTTCAGTGCGCGCGTCGTTTGGGAGTTCGTCCCAGTTGGTGGGGTTCATCTGTTCCGCGAAAGCCTGCTCTAGTAGCTCCGGGTCGCGATGGCGCTTTATCTGCTCAAAGAAGCGGACAGCGCCTGGATAGCTGAGCTTGAGGTATGCGAGCCACTGCTTGATGCGGTTGCCCAGATATTTGGCCGGGTATATGTCCTTGGTTGTGGAATAGTAGTCGTACAGCAGGGTGGCTACCTGGTGCCATTGCAGCGGTTGATAGTCGCGTCCCTCGCACAGGGCCTGGATCTGGAGTCCTATATCTGGTCGCGCCAGCAGGCTGCGGCCGAACATGTACGCGTCACAGCCGGTGACCTCGCGGCAGCGCTTGAAATCGTCCAGGGTCCACAGGTCGCCATTGGCAATCACCCTGATGCCCAGTTGCTCGCGAATCTCGCCAATGTATTCCCAGTACGCAGGAGGGCGGTATCCGTCCACCTTGGAGCGGGCGTGCACCGCCAGCTCGGATGCACCGCCGGCCTCCGCCGCACGGGCATTGTCGAGGTAGCTGCTGCGGTCGCTATAGCCCAACCGGATTTTGGCGGATACCGGGATCTCTGCGGGTACCGCATTGCGCACTGCGGCCACGATCCCTTCCACGCGGGAAGGGGACTGGAGCAGGCAGGCGCCGCCGTCGCTGTTGTTGACCGACTTCGCGGGGCAGCCAAAGTTGAGGTCAATGGATATGGCACCGGCGTCCACTGCTTTGGCAGCGTTGTATGCCATGGCCTGCGGATTGCCGCCGAGTAGCTGCAGTTTGACCGGGGTGCCGCTGGGGGTGTGCGCGCCCTGGTCCAGTTCGGGGCACAGGCGGGTGAAGACCCTGCGTGGCAATCTAGTGTGGGTGACGCGCACAAATTCGGTCACGCAGATGTCCACACCGCCAATTCTGGAGAGAAGTGCACGCACATGGTGATCGATGACACCTTCCATCGGCGCCTGATAAATCATCGGCGTAGCCGATGTTGCGTTGGAGGTCGGGGACTGCGTGTTTTGCATAGATCGCTGGTGGCCAGTACTGCTAGCGGTTGGAGGGCTTCGATAGCCGGCTATTGTACGAAATTCCACTGCGCGCTGTGCAATTATTCGACACCAGTGTGGGCGTGGAGCGCTGGTCGAATTTGGTAGCGAAAATGGTAGAAATGATCGGTATTTGGCGGGTTCTTGGTTGCTTCTGTAACTAATAAGTGTTTGATTTTGAAGGGATCTTGTATTGATAATATCGCCCGAAAATTCAGAACACATAAATAAAAAGCAATTTGCGAGGGAATACTGGTGCAAGAGTCACTGATACAGCAAGGTCTGGATATCACGCTGTTCGGCATGGGGATCGTATTTACGTTCCTGCTGGTTCTGGTTATCTGCACGACCATCATGTCCCGCGTCATCACACGTTTTTTCCCCGAGGCTGAGCCCATTATCGCCGCTGCGCCCGTGTCGTCTGCAACGGCTGGTGGTGCCGGGGATGCACGCCTGAAGAAAATTATCAAAGCTGCCATCGAGCAGCATCGAAACAAGCGTCGCTAAAGCGGAGCATAAATAAGTATTCGACTGGCTGTTGTATGAGGGGCTCGAGAGGGTTCCCGGTGCGAGACCTGAGCGATATCCAACTTTTTCAAGATCAACTTTCCAAGAGAGACGACCCATGACTGAGGTTAAAAAGCCATTGGGGATTACCGACGTAGTCCTGCGCGACGCCCACCAGTCGCTATTCGCAACCCGCCTGCGGCTGGACGACATGCTGCCCATCGCAGAGAAGTTGGACAAAGTGGGTTTCTGGTCTCTGGAGTCCTGGGGCGGCGCAACCTTTGATGCGTGTATCCGCTACCTGGGCGAGGATCCGTGGGAGCGGATTCGCGAGTTGAAAAAAGCCATGCCGAACACGCCGCAACAGATGCTGTTCCGCGGCCAGAATATTCTCGGTTATCGTCACTACGCAGACGACGTAGTGGAAAAATTTGTCGAGCGCGCAGCCACCAACGGTGTGGATGTGTTTCGTGTGTTCGATGCCATGAACGATATGCGCAACCTGCAGACGGCACTCGCGGCGGTGAAAAAGCAGGGCAAACATGCGCAGGGCACCATTTCTTATACCGTGAGCCCGGTTCACGATATGGACCTGTGGGTCGACCTGGGGCGTCAGCTGGAAGACATGGGCGCCGACTCCATCGCGATCAAGGATATGGCTGGTCTCCTGCGTCCCTACGAGGGCTACGAGCTGGTAAAACGCCTCAAGGATGCGGTGGATATCCCTATTCACATGCAGTGTCACGCTACCACTGGACTGTCCACCGCTACCGCGCTGAAGTGTGTGGAAGCGGGCATCGACAATATCGATACCGCCATTTCCTCCATGTCCATGACCTACGGGCACAGCCCTACCGAAGCGGTGGTTGCGATCCTGGAAGGCACTGATCGCGACACCGGCCTGGATATCAACCTGCTGGAAGAGATCGCAGCGTACTTCCGTGAAGTCCGCAAGAAATATGCGAAGTTTGAAGGCTCCCTGCGCGGCGTAGATTCGCGCATTCTGGTGGCACAGGTGCCCGGCGGCATGCTCACCAACATGGAAAACCAGCTGCGCGAACAGGGCGCTGGCGACCGCCTCGATGAAGTTCTGGAGGAGATTCCCCGGGTGCGCAAGGATCTGGGTTATATCCCGCTGGTCACGCCGACCTCCCAGATCGTGGGCACCCAGTCGGTACTGAACGTGCTGACCGGTGAACGTTACAAATCGATCTCCAGGGAAACTGCTGCGGTACTCAAGGGCGAGTATGGCGCGACCCCGGCCGAGGTGAACAAGGAACTGCAGGAGAAGGTGCTGGAAGGTGGTGAACCGGTCACCGGTCGCCCCGCGGATCAGCTGGCGCCGGAGCTGGACAAGCTCGCCGCCGAGCTGCAGGAAAAAGCGGCGGCGGACGACATTCTGCTGACCGAAGGTGAGGGTGAGATCGACGATGTATTGACCTACGCTCTCTTCCCGCAGATCGGTCTCAAGTTCCTGAAGAATCGCGATAACCCTGACGCGTTTGAACCGGTGCCGACCGGCAAAGAATCCTCGGAGTTTAAGAACGACGAGGGCGAAAGTGTTTACACCGTTTCTGTGGAAGGGCAGAGCTACACCGTAACCGTTTCCGACGGTGGCGATGTTACCGGTATGGTCAAGGTCGGTGGGGAAGCCGCTGTGGCAGGCGCCCCTGCTGCAGCACCGGCGGCCGGTACCGGAGAGCCGGTGAAGGCGCCGCTGGCGGGCAATATTTTCAAGGTGCTGGTCAAACCCGGTGACCAGGTGACCGAGGGCCAGAACATTGTGATTCTGGAAGCCATGAAAATGGAAACCGCAGTCAGTGCCCCGCGCGCCGGTAGCGTCACCGGGGTGACCATCAAGGAAGGTGATTCTGTGGCGGTGGGCGATGCCCTGCTGACCATCGCTTAACGGGGGCGCTTGTGGAAAACATAACAAATCTCTGGCTCTCGTCCGGCGCCAACCAGATGGCTTTCGGGCAGTTCGCCATGATGCTGGTGTGCCTGGGGCTGCTGTTCCTCGCCATCCGCAAGAACTTTGAGCCCTTGCTGCTGGTGCCGATCGGTTTCGGCGGCATCCTGGCCAACATTCCCGGTGCCAATCTGGCGGTGCCGGCGGTGGAAGCCGCTATCTATGCTGGCGATGCCGGCGTGCTGTCCCAGCTTGCACAGGCACTCGGATTGGGGGCGTTTGAATCCGTCGATGGCCTGAAGGCTGCGCTGGAAAACGCACCTGCTGCGGCGCATGAGCGCGCGGCGCAGGTGGCCGCAGATGCCGGTTACAACAACGGTATGCTGTACAACTTCTACAGTGTGGCGATTGCCTCCGGTGTGGCGCCGTTGGTGATCTTTATGGGAGTGGGTGCCATGACGGACTTCGGTCCGCTGCTGGCCAACCCGCGCACCCTGTTCCTTGGCGCTGCCGCCCAGTTCGGTATCTTTGCCACAGTGCTGGGGGCGGTGGGCATGTCCGCCATGGGCATCATGGATTTCTCCATCGCCGACGCGGCCGCCATCGGCATCATCGGTGGTGCTGACGGCCCCACGGCAATTTATGTATCCAGCCTGCTGGCACCGGACCTGCTGGGTGCGATTGCTGTAGCGGCGTACTCCTACATGGCGCTGGTGCCGCTGATCCAGCCGCCAATCATGCGCGCGCTGACCACCGAGCAGGAGCGTCGTATCGAGATGGTCCAGCTGCGCCCGGTTAGCAAGCGCGAGAAGATCGTGTTTCCGCTGGTGCTGTTGATCCTGGTTGCTCTGTTTCTGCCGGATGCTGCGCCGCTGCTCGGTATGTTCTGTTTCGGTAACCTGATGCGGGAGTGCGGTGTGGTATCGCGCCTGTCAGATACCGCGCAGAACGCGCTGATCAATATCACCACCATCTTCCTCGGCCTGTCTGTGGGCTCGAAGCTGGCGGCGGACAAGTTTCTGGATCCGAAAACCCTCGGCATCCTGGCGCTGGGTATCGTGGCCTTTGCGATTGGCACGGCGGCCGGTGTACTGATGGCCAAGCTGTTGAACGCGCTCAGCAAGAACAAGATCAACCCGTTGATCGGGTCTGCGGGTGTGTCCGCGGTGCCGATGGCGGCGCGGGTTTCCAACAAGCTGGGGCTCGAGGCCAATCCGCACAACTTCCTTCTGATGCACGCCATGGGGCCCAATGTGGCCGGTGTGATCGGCTCGGCGGTCGCGGCGGGCGTCATGATCACCATGGTGCGTGCGATGACCGGTTGACCAGTTATCGAAGGCTGTTAACGCATCGACAGAAACCCCGCTCCGGCGGGGTTTTTTATTTTCCGCCGCATGCGCCGACCAGTTGGTCTGGTTTTGCTCTGGGGGTAGGGGCCCGCTGTTGCGCTCCGTGCTAAGATGGCCGCCGTTTTAGCAACACAGCAGCGCGGCTGTCAGCGCTGTGGAAGGAGAGGTTATGTCCTGGTTGGGAGCAGGTATTGGCGCTGGCATCGGCATGATGTTCGGCGGCCCTATCGGTGCCGCGTTGGGCGCCTGGGTCGGTGGGTCTTTTGGCTCGGGGCTGAAAAAGCTCAGTGAGGCCGGCGTCACCCTGAACCGCGATGGCGCGCAGACGGTATTTATTGTCGCTTTGTTTTCCATGCTGGCGAAAATGGCCAAGGCGGACGGGCAGGTCTCCAAGGCGGAAATCCAGCTGATTGAGGATTTCATCAGCAACAACCTGCGCCTGAATGCGGAGGACCGCAAGCAGGCGATCAAGATTTTCCAGAACGCCAAAGACGACAATTTCAGCATCTACGATTATGCGAACCAGTATCGACAGTTGATTCGCAATCAGGCCATGCGCGAGATGGTGTACCGTCTGCTGTTTGCCGTAGCCTTTGCCGATGGTGAGCTGCACCCGGCGGAAGAGCAGATTCTGCGCAGGATCCCGGAAGCGCTGGGACTTCACGAGTCGATATTTAACGCGATGTTCAATGAGTTCGGGCGTGGCGCGCCGGGAGCGAGCGGCACCGGAGGTTTGCAGGCACACTACGATATTCTGGAATGCAGCCCTGACGTGAACGATCGGGAACTGAAGCTCGCATATCGCCGCAAGGCGGCCGAATTCCACCCCGACAAGATTGCCTCTAAAGGCCTGCCGGAGGAGTTTATGCGCCACGCGGAAGACCAGATGAAAAGCGTCACCGTCGCGTACGATACGATTGTCGCTGCGCGCAAACGCCAGGCGGCCGTCGAGCGGGCCTGATTGAAAGGAGTATTAGAACATGTCCCTTGCAGAACAGATTCAGCAAAAGCTTACTAGCGCCTTCACGCCCTCTCACGTAGAAGTGGAATGTGAGAGTCATATGCATAACGTTCCCGCGGGTTCTGAAATGCATTTCCGTGTGGTACTGGTGAGCGAAGTCTTCAGCGGCACACGCAAAGTACAGCGACACCAGAAAGTGTACGGCGTGCTGGCGGATGAAATGGCCGGGCCGATCCACGCGCTCGCGTTGCATCTCTACACCCCCGACGAGTGGGCAGGGCAGGCGCCCGCCAGCCCCCAGTGCCTCGGTGGCAGCAAGGGCTGAGCGTCCGGTAAACATGTGCGCAATCGTTTACGATGGGGCCACTTTACGGCCGCGCGCCAATGACTGGTAAAACACAGAATTTTCAGGAGTAACAGTGGAAGACTTTATCGTCGAGGTCACAGCCCAGAACGCCCAGCAGGTGTTGATCGAAGAGTCCATGAAGCGCCCCGTGGTGGTAGATGTGTGGGCCGAGTGGTGTGAACCCTGTAAGCAGTTGATGCCGGTACTGGAAAAGCTGGCCAATGAATACGCCGGTCAGTTCCTGCTTGCCAAGCTCAACGCGGATACCGAGCAGGCCCTGGCGGGGCAGCTGGGTGTGCGCAGCCTGCCGACCGTGATGGTGTTGAAAGAAGGACAACCGGTGGATGGCTTTGCCGGTGCCCAGCCCGAGAAAGAAATCCGTGAGATGCTGGACAAGTACCTGCCCAAATCCTGGGACGTGCAATTGCAGCAGGCGCAGAAGCTGGTGGGTGAGGACAAGCTGGACGAAGCGCTGACACTGTTGCGCCCGGCCTATACGGACTCTGGCGAGCGTGCTGATATCGCCAAGCAGTACGCGGCAATTTTACTGGAAAAAAACCGGGTGAAAGACGCCGAACAGGTTCTGGGCAAGATTCTCCTGGCGGATCAGGACGCGGATTACCAGCAACTGATGGCACAGCTGGAACTCAAGCAGCAGGCGGCCGACTCGCCCGAGATCAAGGCGCTGCAGCAGGCGTTGGCGGAAAACCCGGACGACCAGGAAGCGGCATACAAACTGGCGGTACAGCTCAGCCAGGCGGACCGCCACGAAGAAGCGCTCGAAATCCTGCTCGGCCTGTTGCGCAAAGATATCGGGTTTGCCGATGGCGCGGCCAAGCAAGCCTACCTGGATATCGTCAAGGCGCTCGGCGCAGGGGATCCGGTAGCGACTGCTTACCAGCGCAAGTTGATGACCCTGTTGTTCTAATCGGTTGTTCTAAGTAGGCGAGCCGAACGATTGCCATGTTCAAACTCTGCGTTTATATCCCCGAGTCACATCTGGAGCCGGTGAAGCAGGCGCTGTTCGCCGCGGGCGCCGGGCGTATCGGGGATTACGATAGCTGCTGCTGGCAGGTGCTGGGCAGTGGCCAGTTCCGGCCGCTGGACGGCAGCCGGCCGTTTATTGGCCAGCAGGGTGAGGTAGAGCAAGTGGCGGAATACCGCGTGGAGACCGTCTGCGCGGATGCGCTTGTGGACAATGTGCTTGCGGCGATGCGCGAAGCGCATCCGTACGAGGAGCCAGCGTTCGACCTGTGGAAACTGGACGAACGCTGCGGCTAGTGGCTATGGCCAAGCCCTGCTAAACGGTAGATCAGAGCTTTCGCTCGATTACCCCGCGGTGTAAACCGTAACTTCCCTTCTCGCGGTCACTGAAATAATGGTTCAGTGTCTGTGTCATCACAGGAAAGGCCATCTCTTCCCAGGGGATGTCCTTTTCGTCAAACAGCTCCACTTCCAGTGACTCCGGCCCCGGGCCGAAATCGTTGTCTTTCAGTTCACCGCGGTAGATCAGGTAAACCTGATTGATGTGGGGAATGTCGTATACCGAGAAAAGCTCATCGACGCGGATATTCGCCCGCGCTTCCTCCCAGGACTCCCGCAGCGCACCCTGCTCACTGGTCTCGCCGTTTTCCATAAAGCCGGCGGGTAGGGTCCACAGACCGTAGCGCGGTTCGATGGCGCGTTTGCACAGGAGAACCTGCTTGCCCAGATAGGGCAACACGCCAACGATCACTCGCGGGTTGACGTAATGGATGGCGCCACAGTCGTGACACAGGTGGCGGGGACGGTCGTCGCCCGCCGGGATCTCAAATACGACCGTGTGGCCGCAGTGGCTGCAAAATTTCATGGCGCAAGTATACCCGCGTAGGGAGCGGGCGCCAGTCTGCCTTCTATAATGTTAGTTAGAAATTTTTTGCAGTAGGCGATGGTTGGTTTTCCATGGCGCGTTTTCTTGTATCTATCCTGTTGTTGTGCGCGATTGCAGGCTGCTCCAAAAAAGAAGAGCCGCCAGCCGCCAAAGCGCCTCCGGTTGAGGTGCTTGCAGTGCGAGAGCACCAAGTGGTGCCCCGCTACGAGTATGTAGGACGGGTAGAGGCCACCGATGAGTATATGGTGCGTCCGCGGGTGGAAGGCTATATCGAAACCCGCAATTTTGTTGAAGGCCAGCTGGTGCAAAAGGGGGAGCTGCTTTACCAGATTGACCCCAGGCCGTATATCGCCGCGCTGGATAACCAGCGGGCAAACCTGGCGCAGGCGCGTTCCGCCCTGCAGGTGGCACAGCGCAATTATTACCGCGGCCGCGAGCTGGTGAAGACCGGCGCCATCAGCAAAGTTCAGATGGATGAACTAACCGGTAATTTTGAAGAGGCCGAGTCCAAGGTGGCGGCCATGCAGGCGGACCTGGAATCTGCCCAGCTCAACCTCTCCTATACGGAAATTCGTGCGCCCCTTACCGGCTTGATCGGCCGCTCGCAATATACCGAGGGTTCCCTCGTGGGGCCCAGTACCGACCCGCTCACTTCTATCGTGCGCATGGACCCCATCTACGTCACTTTCCAAGTGCCGGAAAACCGCTTGTTTGCGGTGCAGGAGGAGGCTGCACTTCGGCGCCAGCAGGGCCGGGCGGCGGTAAAACGTGAGGTCAGGATCAAGCAGCCGGACGGCAATTTCTATCCTTATCCCGGCATCATCGTATTCGTGAATAACCAGATTGATCAGGCGACGGGTTCGGCGCTGGTCAGGGCGCGTTTCCCCAACCCGGAGCGACTGCTAGTGCAGGGACAGTTTGCGCGGGTGGCCATCAGTGTTTTTTCCGGTGCCGATTCCATAAAGCCGCTGGTTCCACAATCCGCAGTCCTCGAAGACATGCAGGGACGGTTTGTCTATGTGATCGATGACAAGAACATCGCTCACAAGCGGTACCTGGAACTGGGCCAGCGCGAGAATGCACTGTGGGCGGTAACAGACGGGTTGAAAGCCGGTGAGAGAATTGTGGTGAATGGCCTGCAGCGGGTGTCAGACAACAATCCCGTCACCCCGCAGAATGCAGCCCTCGATCCCTACAAAGGTGTGAAAAAGCAGTCTGCGCCTCAGCAGACCAGCCCCGTCCCCCAGTTCCGGGAAGGCGATGTGTCCCCAGAAGAGCGCCGCGAGTCCGGTGCAGCCGGTGCCGATGGGCGCTCGGAAATGGAGCGGTATGAGTCTGAAGTCCGCGGCGGGCGCGACCGTGATTCGTCAGAGTCGACCGATGGAGAGCGGGTTCCGGATGCCTATTACGATGGGAAGTAGAGCGCAGGACGTCCTTCGCAGAGGGGGGCTCCGGTGATCAGTGCGACCTTCATCCGTCGCCCGCGCTTTGCGCTGGTGATCTCCATCCTGATCTCGCTGGCGGGGGTGCTTTGCCTGCCGCTGCTTCCTGTTGCCCAGTACCCGGATATCGCGCCGCCGACGGTGGTGGTGTCTGCCAGCTATCCGGGGGCGAGTGCGGAGGTCATGCGGGACAGTGTCGCCGAGCCCATCGAGGCGCAGGTGAACGGCGTGGAGGGGATGCAGTATATGTCCTCCACCAGCAGTAACGACGGCACCTATAGCCTGACGGTGACGTTCGATAGCGGATACGACGGCGATATCGCCCAGGTCAACGTGCAGAATCGTGTGCAGCAGGCGACTCCGAGCCTGCCGGATGAGGTCACGCGCAGCGGCGTGACCGTACAGAAGCAATCGAACACCATCTTGATGGTGATCAACCTGATCTCCAAAGAAGACAAGTTCGATACGCTGTTTCTGGCGAACTACGGCGATATTTTTGTCAAGGACGAGCTGGCCAGGGTGGACGGCGTCAGTAATGTTGAAATTCTGGGGGCACAGCAATATGCCATGCGCCTGTGGCTGAACCCGGACAAAATGGCTGCGCTGGACGTTACTGCCAATGACGTGATCTCCGTGGTCCGGCAACAGAACCTGCAGGTGGCCGCGGGCAAAATCGGCGCGCCGCCGATCAAGAAAGATCAACAGTTCCAGTACACCGTGATTGCCAAGGGGCGATTGGAGAGCGTCGAGGAATTTGAAAATATCAGTATCCGCTCGCGGCCGGATGGCGGCATCGTGCGCATGCGGGATGTGGCCCGGATAGAACTCGGAAGCGCCAGTTACAGTGCCTACGGTGAGCTGGATGGAAAGCCGTCGGCGGTTATTGCGGTGTACCAGCTACCGGATGCCAATGCGCTGGATGTTGCGGATCAAATCCGTGCGCGGGTCGAGGAACTTTCCAAGCGCTTTCCCGAGGGCCTGGAATCGGAGATCACATACGACACCACCTTGTTCGTGCGGGCATCGATTGCGGAAGTGGTGGAAACACTGGTCATCGCGTTGCTGCTCGTGATTCTGGTGGTATTTGTTTTTCTGCAGGACTGGCGTGCAACATTGATTCCCTCCGTCGCGATACCCGTCTCGCTGGTGGGAACATTTGCCGTGATGTATGCCCTCGGTATGACGATCAACACGGTTACCCTGTTCGCGTTGATTCTCGCCATTGGCATCGTTGTGGATGACGCCATCATAGTGGTGGAGAACACCCAGCGGTTGCTGGGAGATGGATTGCCTCCGAAGGAGGCGGCGATGGAATCCATGCGTGAAGTGACGGGCCCCGTGATTGCCACAACTGCCGTGCTGTTTTCGGTGTTTGTGCCGGTGATGCTGATGCCGGGCCTCACCGGCAAGATGTACCAGCAGTTCGCAATGACCATTGCCATCTCGGTTTTTATCTCCAGCGTCAATGCATTGACCCTGAGCCCTGCGTTGAGCGCCATCCTGTTGCGCGCACCCGAGGGGGGCGACGGGGAAAAGCACCGCGGTATTTTCGGCTTTTTCAATCGCTTTCTGCACCGGGCTACCAATCTGTACACCACGATCGTTCGATTCTGCGTGCGTCGCCCGCTGCTCGGGCTGGCCTCGATCGTGGGCGCCGGCGCTCTGTGCTTCTGGCTGTTTGCGGTGGTGCCGTCAGGATTTATCCCGAATGAAGACCAGGGATATTTCATGATGAATGTGCAATTGCCGGATGGCGCCTCACTAAAGCGCACGTCTCCCGTCGTAAACAAATTGAGTGAAGAAATCCGCAAAATGGACGGGGTTGCGCATGTCACATCGGTGCCTGGATTCAGTCTGCTCTCCAACAGCCTGGCTTCCAATACCGCCTTCATGATCGTGATACTGCACCCCTGGGATGAGCGCAAAACACCGGAGCTGAATCAGTTTGCGATTCTACAGAAGGTTCAGAAGCTGGGCGCAATGGTGCCGGAAGCCCAGGTACAGGCCTTCCCCGTTCCGGCACTGCCCGGATTGGGGACCATTGGCGGTTTTGAATATGTGCTGGAAGATCTGCAGGGACGGGATATTCAGGAGCTGGCAGGAGTGCTGTACGCGCTGCTGGGCGAAGCCAATCAGCGAACGGAGATTGCGCAGGCGTTCACTACCTATCAGGCGGCGTCACCGCAGCTGGCGCTGAAGGTGGACAAGGACAAGGCGCATATCCTGGGATTGCCGTTATCCGAGGTATACCTGACGCTGCAGACCTACTTGGGCAGCTATTACATCAACGACTTCAACCGCTTTGGCAAAGTGTTCAAGGTGATGGCCCAGGCCGACGCGCAGTACCGGGATAGCGAGGAGGATCTGGCGGGCTTTTTTGTGCGCGCCAACAGTGGTGGCCTGGTGCCGGTGAGCTCGGTTGCGGAGGTGGAGCCCATCGTCGCCCCGCAAACGGTACAGCGCTACAACCTGTACAACAGTATCACCATCAACGGTGCCGCGGCGCCGGGGCATTCCAGTGGCGAAGCCATGAACGCCATGGAAGAGCTGGGTGCCCAGTTACCCGAGGGATACGGCTTTGAGTGGACGGGTGCGAGTCTGGAAGAGATCAGCGCGGGAAACCTCGCTCCGATCCTGTTCAGTCTGGCGATTCTGTTTGCCTACCTGTTTCTGGTGGCGCAGTACGAAAGCTGGAGCATTCCCATTGCCGTTCTGCTGGCGATCCCCGTCGCCATCTTTGGTGGCCTGTTCGCCAGTTTCGTCATGGGGCATGACAGTAATTTGTATACCCAGATCGGGCTGGTGTTGCTGATTGCGATGGCGGCGAAAACGGCGATTCTGATGGTGGAATTCGCCATGCTGCAGCGGGATAGCGGCCTCTCTGTAGAAGAGTCTGCATTGCAGGCGACTCGCCTGCGTTTCCGCGCGGTATTGATGACGTCGCTGGCTTTTGTGCTGGGGATTTTTCCACTGGTGATTGCGACGGGCGCAGGCGCGGCCAGTCGTGTATCCCTGGGGCTTGCGGTCTTCGGTGGCATGCTTGCTGCAAGTGTTCTCTCGACTTTCCTGGTTCCCATTTATTTCGCGTTGATTCAGTCCTTTCGCGAAAAGGTCAGGGGCGGATACAAGCCGATGGATAAAGGGAATGGTGACAACACGGCGGCGGTCACTAACAAGCCAACTTGAGCAGTTTTCTGCCTCAGCCTGTTTGCCCGCCACTTGATTTTGCGACATGGCCTATGGGCCATTTGCCGCCGAAGAGCGTATAGTAGTTTTATCGCCGGATGGCCTTTCACGGGTGTCGGAGTGGCGACAGAGTAGATCGATAATGCTGAATATCATTGAACAGAAATTTGCTGCAGTGAAAGACGACCTGCAGGCGCGAGTGCCCCGGGGCCCGGATCTGCACGGCCACGCGGCGGTGTTGCTGGCGCTGACCGATGAGCCCGACCCTCAGGTCATTCTTACCTTGCGCTCCCAGCAGCTATCCAGCCATTCCGGGGAAGTCTCGCTTCCCGGCGGCCGCTGGGATGAAACCGATCCCTCCCTGCAATTTACCGCCCTGCGGGAAACCCACGAAGAAATCGGCCTGCCTGCCTCAGAGGTGCGCGTTCTCGGGCCGCTGTGGACCAGGTCGACACGCTGGCAGGTGCAGGTGACCCCATGGTTGGGGGTGGTGCCGGCAGACGCAGAGCTGACGCCCAATCCCGGGGAGCTGGATGCCATCTTCCGGGTACCGTTGGCGTACTTTTTCGATGATCCGCGTGTCCGCACCGACCGTATCACCATCGACCAGCGCCGGATCTACCTGCCCGCGTACGAATACGAGGGTTACGAGATCTGGGGGTTTACCGCCGGCGTGCTGACCGAATTTCTGGTGCGGGTGCTGGATGCGCCGATTGGGCGACGTGATGACGTCCCGGTCAGGGCGTTGAGCTGAAGTCGGGTGTGCAACTAACCCGAACGAGGGTCTGTTACCGGTCAGGTATACTGCGCACCTGTATTAGCGAGATTGACCATGCCGAGACCGAAGTCCGCCGTTGCTCTGGAAGATGTCCACTGGAGCGCCCTCAAAACCCTGTTTCCCTACCTGCTGGAATTCAAGCGTCCGGTGCTGCTGGCACTCTCGTGCCTGGTTGGCGCAAAGGCTGCCAGCGTGGGCCTGCCATTTATTCTCAAGCATATTGTCGATGATCTGGATAGCGCCGGTGGCGCGGCAGCGGCTATCGCACTGCCGCTCGGGCTGCTGTTGGCCTACGGCTTCGTGCGTTTTGCATCGGTACTGTTTGGCGAGCTGCGGGATACGATATTTGGTCGTGTGACAGAGCGCGCCCAGCGTCGTGTGGGGCTGGAAGTGTTTCGTCACCTGCACCGGCTCGACCTGGACTATCACCTCAATCGTCGCACCGGCGGACTCTCCCGGGATATCGAGCGCGGCAATTCGGGCATCGGGTTTCTGATGCGCTTTATGGTGTTCAATATTGTGCCGACCCTGGTGGAAATCCTGATGGTGGTAGGCCTGCTGTGGTGGAACTACAGCATCAGCTTTGCACTGCTGGTGATGGGGGCGGTGGTTGTGTATATCGGCTTTTCCGTCGTCGCTACGGAGTGGCGCACCCACTTTGTCCGCGCCCTGAACCAGGCCGAGTCCCAGAGCAGCAGCCGCGCAGTGGACAGCCTGCTGAACTACGAAACCGTTAAGTATTTCGGCAACGAAAAGCACGAGGCGGATCATTACGACCGGGAGCTGGCGGAGTGGGAGCGCGCGCGCCGTAAAAACCGCCTGTCGCTATTCGGCCTGAATGCCGGGCAGGCGCTGATTATCGCTGCTGCCATGTGCGGTGCCATGGTGATGGCCGCGGTGAATGTGACCCGGGGCAGCATGACCATCGGTGACTTTGTTCTGATCAATGCGGTGATGATGCAGATCTTTATTCCTTTGAATTTTCTGGGCTTTGTCTACCGGGAAATGAAGGGCGCGCTGGCCAATATCGAAAAAATGTTTTCTATCCTCGACGTCAAGCCGGCGATCGAAGACCAGCGGCAGGCCGGGCAGCTCGCCATTGAGCAGGGCGCTATCGAGTTCCGCGATGTGCATTTCGGTTACAGCCCCGACCGCGAAATTCTCAAGGGGGTGAGCTTTAGCGTATTGCCCCGGCAGAAAGTGGCCATTGTCGGGGCCAGTGGCGCCGGCAAGTCCACGTTGTTCAAGCTGTTGTTCCGTTTCTACGATGTGGATAGCGGCAGTGTGCTGGTTGATGGCCAGGATATTCGCGAGGTCAGCCAGGATTCCCTGCGTCGCGCCATCGGCGTGGTGCCCCAGGACACGGTGTTGTTCAACCAGTCGATCCTGGAAAACGTGCGCTACGGCCGTGTGGATGCCTCTGACGAGGAAGTGCTGGAGGCCATTCGCCACGCCCAGCTGGACAGCTTTATTGCCCAGCTGCCGGAAGGGGTTAATACCACCGTGGGTGAGCGCGGGCTAAAGCTGTCCGGTGGCGAGAAGCAGCGTGTGGCGATTGCCCGGGCGCTGCTCAAGCACCCGCCGATCATGGTGTTCGATGAGGCGACTTCGAGTCTCGACAGCCACTCTGAGCAGGGCATCCTGCGCGCACTACAGGAAATCTCCCGCGAGCAGACCACGCTGGTGATTGCCCACCGGCTGTCCACCATCGTAGATGCGGACAATATTCTGGTGATGGATCAGGGACAGGTGGTGGAGCAGGGCGATCACACAGCCTTGATCGCCGCGCAGGGACACTACGCTGGCCTGTGGCGGATGCAGCAGCGCGAAAAGGCACTGGATGCGGAGCCGTTATCGCCCTGAGTAGACATTTTCTCTGGTAGTTGGCGTGAATTGTTTGTTCTTCTCTCATTCGCGCCACGTAAATTCCTCCGGTTGCCCATACTTGCAGTCGAATATCTGGCACTCTGTAGTCAGCATCCCATTGCTGGACAACGCCAGAGGCCACATTTAATGTGGCCTGCAAGGCTTTGGCCGTCTTTGAATAACAACAGATCAATTTTTCAACAGGCAGGAATCTGAATGAAAGCTGCACTCTTCGCCGCGTCTGCGCTGGCGCTCGCCGTCATTGCCGGCTGCTCTTCTGACGAAAAATCTAAAACTGCAGCGGATACTTCCGCCGCGGGTGAAAGCGCCGCACAGCAGGTCGCCGAACCATCCCAGAAGCCAGTCCAGCCCGCTACTGGCCCGCAGGCTGGCGGTGTCGCCAAGGGGGTGGACCCCGCGCGTTTCGATATTTATGCACCAGTGGAGTTGAACGCGGATCTGTCCGCACTGTCCGACAACCAGCGTAAAATGATTGGTCTGCTGATCGAAGCCAGCCAGATCATGGATCAGCTGTTCTGGTTGCAATCCTACGGCCCAGCGCAGGAGCTGTTGAGCGGTATCGACGATAGTGCAGCGCGCACCTTTGCGGATATCAATTATGGTCCCTGGGATCGCCTGAATGACAACAAGCCGTTTATCGAGGGTTACGATGACAAACCGCTGGGTGCGGAGTTCTACCCCGAAGACATGACCAAGAGTGAGTTTGAGTCCTGGCAGCAGCCCGGCAAGGATGGACTCTATTCGCTGGTGCGTCGCGATGGTGAAGGCAAGCTGAAGCTGGTGCCGTACCACGAAGCGTATAAATCCGAGCTGGAAAAAGCCGCCGCCCTGTTGCGTGAGGCTTCCGGGCTTGCCGAAGATCCGGCGTTTGCCGGTTATCTCAAGCTGCGCGCCGACGCGCTGCTGAGCGACCAGTTCCGCGACAGTGACATGGCGTGGATGGATATGAAGGACAACCGCATCGATGTGGTGATCGGCCCGATCGAGAACTACGAAGACCAGCTGTTTGCCTACCGTACTGCCTATGAATCCTATGTTCTGCTGAAGGACATGGCGTGGAGTGAGAAGCTGTCCAAATTCGCCGCCTTCCTGCCGGAGTTGCAGCGCGGCCTGCCGGTGGATGACAAGTACAAGGCGGAAACCCCGGGAACCGATTCCGACCTCAACGCCTACGATGTGCTGTATTACGCGGGTCACAGCAACGCCGGCTCCAAGACCATTGCTATCAACCTGCCGAACGACGAAGAGGTACAGCTGAAGAAAGGCACCCGTCGCCTGCAGCTGAAAAACGCCATGCGTGCGAAGTTCGACCAGATCCTGGTGCCAATCAGCGGTGTACTGATCGCGGAAGATCAGCGCAAGCACATCACTTTCGATGCCTTCTTCGCCAACACCATGTTCCACGAAGTCGCACATGGCTTGGGTATCAAGAAAACCGTCACCGATGGCAGCAATGTGCGTCAGGCGCTGAAGGAGACTTCGTCTGCACTGGAAGAGGGCAAGGCGGATATCCTCGGCCTGTACATGATCACCAAGCTGCATGAGAAAGGTGAGCTGGAAGAAGGCGAGCTGATGGACAACTACGTCACCTTCCTCGCCGGTATTTTCCGCAGCGTGCGCTTTGGTGCGGCCAGTGCCCACGGCAAGGCGAACATGATGCGTTTTAACTTCTTCAAACAGGAAGGCGCCTTTGCCCGCGATGAGGAAACCGGACAGTACAGTGTCGATTTCGAAAAAATGCAGGCGGCCATGACCAAACTGTCAAACCTGATCCTGACCATCCAGGGAGATGGCGACTACAAAAAGTCCAAAGATCTGCTCGACAATATGGGCGTGGTCGGCACCGAGTTGCAGGCAGACCTGGACCGTCTGAAAGACGCCAGCATCCCGGTGGATGTGACCTTTATCCAGGGTAAGGAAGTGCTGGGTATTCAGTAGGCCACCGCGCTATCCGCGAAATTCAGGATTTTTTCACACAGCGCGTTATCTTCGAGTAAACGTGTGTGTCCCAGTCCTGAGGTCAGGAACAACTGTGCGTTTGGCCGGTTGTTCCTGATTCGCTCCGCGTGTTCGACGGAGATTTTGCGATCCTTGCGGTCGTGTGTAACCAGTAGTTGGCCGCTGAAGTTAGAAAGCGTGTTCTCCACATCTACCTGGGTGATCGCCACGCCCGCAAACCTTTCAATGTTATCCCGCATATATCGCCGTGCCGCCGGCGACAGGCGCAGCCAGTCCGCTATGCCCGTGATGGTCGAAGCCACATCCGCAGGGGCGGAGATGGTTACCAGGTGCGAGGTATCCAGTCCCTGACGTACGGCCAGCGTTGCCGCCAGGCCTCCCATGGAGTGACCGATCAAGAGCTTTATTGGCCCCACAATAGCCGCTGCGGCCTTCAGGGCGTCGGCAAAGTGTTGCGGCGATGCTTTATCTCCGTCTGCGTCCCCGTGGGCCGGAGGGTCCACCGTAACCACGGCAAATCCTTTCTTCCGCAGTGCGCTGCCAATGATATGTAACTGGCTGTGGTGACCTTCCCAGCCGTGGATCAATAAGGCCACGGGTTGCGTGCTGGAGCCCCAGCGGCGAAAGCAGCCCTGTTGCTGATGCCAGAGACTATCTGGTTCGGCCAGCATCGCGCGGCCCTTGCGGGTACGGCGAGGTACCTGTACCTGAGTTGCGGCCCAGTTGCCGATGGTGCGTGGAGCGATATGGCTGGCAACGCCAATCAGCGCGGGCACAAGTCTGTTTAGCATACGGTGAGTCCTTAAAAGCCGTAGCCGAAGCCGACAAGTAAATGGTCGCGGGCATCAAACTGGCCGAAACGTCCGTACTGGCTGCCGTAAAACAGGTTGGCTTCGATACGCAGTTCGAAATTTGCGAGGTAGTCGTAGGCGAGTTCCACGGAGAGCAGGCCATCCCCGGTGTCGATGTCCTGGATCAACTGATTGCGGAAGGTCAGCACCTCGTTGAGGAAAGTGCGTTCCACCAATAGCGTTGCGTCGGTTTCCATGGTGTTGCGAGCGGCTGGCATACCGTCCCGATCAAACCAGCTCTGAATCAGCTGCACCGATACCAGGGTGTCACTGAGTCCCATCCAGTCCACTCCAGCGGCGTAGGTTAATTCGCCTCCGCGGATTACACCGTCTTTCTCCACTGCCGCCGGCGCCTGAATGTAGCGATTCGTGGTGTACCCCATTTCCGCTCGCAAGGTGAAATCACCAAAGGCATTGGAAGCGGAGCCGCCAAAGGTGTGGGTGCGCTCGTAGGACCCGTGGACATGCACACCGCTCTCCTGCTCGAACCGTCGAATTACCGGCGTATCGGCATAGTGGTAGAGGTAGTTCAGGGTGAGATCCCAGCCGCGCACGCGGCTAGAGAGTTGTAATCCCCAGTCGGCATCCGCCAATACGCGATCTGGCTTCTCCAGGGTGTAGCCAGTGACAGGTCGATCCGACCGTGTTACTGCAAGTTCCGGAGACGTGGGGGCATAGGCCGCGCCCGCAGCTGGCACTTCGTGATAGGTTTGGTCGGGTAGCAGGATCAGCTGCCCGTTCCAGTCTTTATTCATTGAAAATTCCCACTTGGCCGCCCATAGCGGGATGCGGGAGCTTTCAAATTCTTCCAGAATAAACTCGCGATAGCGCTGGGGATTGACGCGGTCGAGTACCTTCAGGCCATCGGTCTGCCCCCACACAATCTGTTGCTTGCCCAGCTTGAGATAAGTGCCGAAGGGGTATGCCTCAATGTAAAACTCACGCAATTCTGCTTCCACATGCGGGCCTAAAAATGCTCGGCGTGACCAGGAGGATATTGCTGCCTGGTCCGGCTCGCCCGGTTCCAGCCGGTTCTGGCCGTCGGCCCGAATACGAGCGATGGCGGTAAGGTCTATCCCGAAAGGGCTGCGCCATTCCAGCTGGGGCAGGATGATGACTTCGCTTTTCTGGGCATCCGCATCGGTGGTCTGTACCGCGTGGGTTGCACTCACGATGCCACCGACTCGCACCGATGCTTCGCTAATCGGACTCATCAAAGCGAAGATGCAGCCCGCAGTAATTTTCCTGGTTACGCCCCTCACTGGCGCACTCCCCGACGGAGTGTGCGCTCGTCAAAGCTGTCGTCGTCCAGAGGTATTTCGTAGGCCACATCCGTAATCTGCAAATGGGTCTGATGGCCGGTTTTGTGGTTGTCGACGGTGATTTCGTGCACCGTCCATATGCCGTCGATTTCGCGAATATTGTTGAATAACGCTGTTTTTAATGTGTTGCCCTGGATGTCGAAGTTCTCGGCGCGGCGGATGGTGTTTGTGGCCGGATCGATATACCACCTGGCGCGCCCGTATCCGAGCTCGTCGGCGACCTGTTTTGTGATGGGGGTTCCCTCGACGGTGACGGTTTTGATACCGTCGACTTCGGATTCACCGACGTGCGTGAAGCGCCAGTCTTCCAGGGAAATCTTGTTCTGACGTTTCATCTCTTCGTAAGTCAGGTCGGTTCCGAGAAAGTAGTCACCGCGGTCTGACGCAGAGATACGCCGCGTTTTGCGCAGTGCGGGCAAGTACAGCCACTGCTCGTCTTCGGTAGCGGGGTCGGCGTAATCGTAGGTAAGAAACGCAGTGTCGCGCACATTGGTTGGTTCCAGGTAATACAGCACTTGCCGCTTGTCTTTACCGAAATATTTGCGCAGAACGATAGTCTGCTGAACGCGCTTTCTGCCGCGGCGATCGGTAAGTTCCAGGGTGAGGTTGGCTCGCTGGGTAATGCCTTCCGGCCGTTCATACACTGCTTGCATGATCTGCAGGCCCGCATTGCTGTCGTCCGCCACGCTCGGAATCGCAAAGGCTAACAGAGAGAGCGTGGCCAGCAGCTTCAGCAATCCGATGCGTGCAAATCCCTGCTGGGCCAGCGGTGTTGAAAGCTTGGTGGTAGATTTTTCTCGCTTTGCAAAAAGTGCACGGGGCCGCAGTACACCAATCAGTGCCGTCATACTGGTCATGCTGATCACAAAACTGGTCAGCACGGCGATGGCGACGAGCAGTCCGAAGTCTTGCAGTGGTGGCACTTTGGAAGTCATCAGTACCCCGAACCCCAGTGCCAAAGCCAACAGGTTGAACAACAGCGCACGGCCCGTACTCGGAAACAGGATGCCGACAGCCTCCCCGTATTCGAGGTGCTGATCGCGGATCAACGTGCGCAGCCGGTCGATGGTATGAATCGCAAAGTCGACCCCCAGGCCGATCGCAATGGCCGCAAACATCGATGTACCGATGCCGATCCAGATACCGGTATAGCCCATGATCGCAAACACCATCAGTACCGAGAAGGCGACGGGCAGTGTGGCAATCAGCCCCAATACCAGGGAGCGGAAAAAGAGGGTGGAGGACACCAGGACCAGCATCAGCGCCAGCGCCATACCCGCCGCCGTGTTGCCGGCAAGGGGCTTCAGCCACGAGTAGCTGAGATCAATGGCGCCGGTGCTGTCGCCGCGAATGGCGGGGGAGTTGAACTCTTCGTCAAGGTATTGCTTGAGGCTCAATACGATGGGCTCTACGTTCTGGAAGTTGTCCTCCCTGAGCTGGCCGCGCACGTGCGCCTGCCGGTAGTCGTAATCAATTTCCTCTTCGAAATCATCGGGATCGCCGGATGCGCTGTACAGGAGGAAGTACTGGGCGATCAGTGCCGGATCATCAGGTATTGCATAGTAGGCCGGGTCACCTTCGTGCAATGCCTGGTGCATTTGTTTGATGTAATCCACGATCGAGGTGGTGTTGTAAATGCCCTCGCGTTGTTCCATCCAGTTTTGCAGCGCTTCGATCTTGCGCAGGTTTTCTGGCAGAAACAGGTCTTCCGGCTGTGGAGTTTCGATCGCGACATCGAGGTAGTAAGTGCCATCGAATCGCTGGTTGATTATCCCATCGGCAACACGCAGGGGTTCCTGTTCCTGAAAACTGTGGATACGCTGATCGTTGAATTCAATCCGGGTTGCACCGCCCACCGCGATTACCAGCAGTAATGCGGTGGCCATCAAGATCTGTGATGGGTAGCGCGCGACAATACCACCGGATGCCGTCATGATTGTTGTGGCAATTCCATGCTTTGCTTTTTGTGTTTCAGGTACCGGTTTTACACGGGGTCTAAACAGCGACAGCAGTGCCGGTAACAACAGCAGGGTCCAGGCCCATGCCGCAAGAATCCCGATCGCAGCGAAAATTCCGTAGGACTGCATGGGCGGTAACGAGGCCGCGAGGGACAATCCAATAAAACCGGCTACCGTGGTGAGGGTCGTCAGGGTCACGGGCCGCCACATGGCGCTCATTGCCCGCGCTACCGCTTCACGCCCGGAAAGTCCCGGGTTGTTCGCAAGTTCCTCGTAGTACTGGGTGAAAATATGGATGGAATCGCAAACGGCAATACCGATAAGAATCACCGGCAGGGAATTGGTGATGACATACATTGGGATTCCCGCTGCGGCCATACTGCCGAGCCCGACAGCAACGGTACCCAGCACGATTAGATTGGGGAGCAGCGTCCCGGCAAGTGTGCGAAAGGCTAGTAACAATACGATCGTGATAATCAGCGCGGCGATGGGGTTCAGGCGGCTGGCGTCTGCGGCAATATACGCAGAGAGATAGCCGGAAACCGCGCCCTGTCCGGCCACATAGAGCCCGATATCCTCTGCCAGCCATCCCTCCCGCAGACCTTGAGTTTTTACCTGCTCGGTTAACGCGAGTAATGCGTGATAGACCTGTTCATCGTCCGCATCCGGGAGTGTCTCAGCGATAAGCAGTGTTGCGCTGCCGTCGCGCGAGACCAGCGTGCCGAGCATCAGCGGAAACTGTTCGACCCGATTCCTGATCGCCTGCGTCTCGGCAGTGGATTGCGGCGGGGATTCCCAGAAGGGTTCCACCAGCATGCCGTCGCTGGTGCCGCGAATATCCTTTTCTGTGGCAAGGCTGGTAATCGCGTCGGGATCCACACCCTCAACGGTGGCGAGTTCTTGCGTGAGGCGGTGCACAAGCTGCAGGGCGCCCGGTGTGTAAATTCCGCGTTCGCCATCGGAAGTGATGGCAATCACCATGGGATCCTTGAGGCCGAATACGCTTTCCACATGATCGCGAAAGGCCAGAGCGGGGCTTCCTTTGGGGACGAAGGCCTCTGGTGTTGTGTCTTTGGTCATCGTCGGCAAATACCGCCCGACAAGGCCGATTGCCAAAAAACAGCCGATGATTACCAGCCATCGCCAGCGGAGTAGCCTGTGGAAAAAATGGATTGCGGTGGTGTCTGTTTCCGTGTGCTCTGTAGTATTCATTCCCTACCTACCGATCGTTAGTTTTTGGGGTTAATAAAAAGCGCAGGTAAAACTGCGCTTCAGCTGCTCGCCGTTAGGCCTGTTTGTGGCAGATATAATTCAGCGTCTGCTTACAGAGTCGGGTAAACGTGGCCTCGCTCGATTTCTTGCTGGCGGATCTCGTATCGAAATTGATGCGGGCGGTGACCAGGGCGCCCTGCACGGCGGCCATCAACCACTCGGCCAGATCTGACGCCGATCCGTGAGTCTCATCGATACTGCCATCCGCAATACCGGCAGCAAGTGCGGTCTCAAGAAATGTGCGCTGCTCGCGAAAAACGGCCTTCACGGCATGCTGCAGATCCGCCGGCAGAGTGCTCCAGCCGGAGGAGAAGGCACCGGCTGGGCAAAGCCTGGTGCCCGCACCCAGCCATTTGAGATAGAGGTCGAAACAATAGGCTTCCAACTGCTTGGTGGGTGCCAGCCCCGCCTTGGAACTTGTCCACCGTACGATTCCCTCCCGGGCGCGCTCGAGCATCGCCACTGCCAGTGCTTCCTTGGAAGGAAAGTGGTGGTAGATGCTCGCCTTGCGAATGCCGACCTGTTCCGCAAGGTCGCGAAAGCTGAAGCCGTCGTACGACGCCTGCTGGATTAGGGATTGCGCCGTATCGAGCAGCTGTTCCCGGGTGTCAATTTTGCTGGTTGTTGTGCTGGCCATGTTGTCTACCTACCGAAAGGTAGGCTCAGGTTGCGCTAGTTTGTATGGGCTGTCAACAATCGCGATTGGGCGTGGCCGTAGCAGAAGTAAAATTTGCCGCCAGCTGAAACCGCTGAATAACCCTCTGAGCGGACTTTCCTCCGTTCCATGCTGTGGGTGGAACGGTCCAATCTGTCAGTTCCGAATCTGACTAGCCCTGATCCTCCGCCAGCCATACACTGGTTCTCACAGCAACAACCAGTGACCTTAACGTGCGCCCTGATCCCGAAACCTGTCACAGTGCCAGGCTTGCCCGCGATAAGCGGTTCGACGGCCGTTTTTATACCGCAGTGAAAACCACGGGTATCTTCTGTCGGCCCATCTGCCCGGCGCGCCCGCCACTGGAGAAGAACGTTGAGTATTTTGCGACTGCAGCGGAAGCCGCAGTCGCGGGGTATCGCCCGTGCCTGCGCTGTCGCCCGGATGCTGCGCCCGGAAGTGCAGCATGGGGACTGGTTTCCACCACGGTGCAACGTGCGCTTAACCTGATGCGGGCGGAGCGCGAGGCGCAATCGATCGAGCAGCTGGCGGAGCGTCTCGGTATTACCAGTCGCTACCTGCGCAAACTGTTTGCTGAACATATTGGCCTGAGCCCGTTGCAGGTCTGGCAGACGGAGCGTGCGTTGTTTGCGTTCAGCCTGTTGCGGGATACCCTCTTGCCTGTGGGGGACATTGCATTTGCTGCGGGATTCAGCAGCCTGCGGCGTTTCAATGCGGTGTTCAAAGAGATCTACCAGCGCACACCGACAGCGGTGCGCCGTGAATCAAAGACGCGCCGTGAACCAGAGGGGCGGCGGGAGTCTGCCAAAATCAAGCCCGAAGCAGGGGGTGCTAAACCGATCCAGATTTACCTCAGCTACCGCCCGCCATTCGACTGGCCCGTGTTGCTGGCATTTTTTGCCGCGCGTACCTTGCCGGGGGTTGAGCAGGTAATTGCCGGGGGAGGTCCGGAGCGGGGGGAGTACCTGCGCAGTTTCCAGCTGCTCGGCCAGCGTGGCGTGTTGCGGGTGGCTCATGAGCCGGAGAAGGGACGCCTGCGAGTAAGGGTTTTCGGCGAAGGCTGTGGCGCAATACTGTATCCGCTGCGGGAAAAGCTGCGGCGACTGTTTGACCTGGATGCCGATAGCGATGAAATCCGCGGACACCTGCAGACGGACCCACTACTGAGCGCAGTGCTCAAAGTAAGCCCCGGTGTGCGCCTGCCGGGTGCCTGGGATCCGTTCGAATACACGCTGCGCGCCATTCTCGGTCAGCAGATCTCGGTCGCTGCCGCCACCACCATAGCCGGGCGTGTGGCGAGCCGCTACGGCGAGACGTTTGCCGGACCGGAAGGGGAGCTGCTGCTGTTCCCCACGGCAGAACAGCTCCGCAATGCGGACTTTTCCGATATCGGGGTTACCCGGACACGTGCGCAGACACTGCGGACCTTTGTCGCGGCCACGCTGAATGGCGAGATTGATTTCGACGAGCCGGATCTCGAATCCTTCTGTGCCCAGATGACCGCGCTGCCGGGGATAGGCGATTGGACCGCCCACTACAGCGCCATGCGCGGCCTCTCCATGCCCGATGCCTTTCCGGCCTCGGATCTCGGGATCCTGATAGCGCTCGGCGATGGTGAGAGAAAGGCGACGCCTAAGCAGGCCCTGGCCCGCGCAGAGGCCTGGCGGCCTTGGCGGGCCTACGGGGCGCTGTTGCTGTGGCAGTCGCTGAAACTGAATTCATAAGTTGGGGGGCAACATGACCCGTTACGAAATTTACCCGAGTGTATTTGGCGAAATTGGTATCGCTGCGAGCGAGGCGGGGCTGGTGGGTATTGACCTGCAGGGCGGCAAGCGGCCGCTACCGGTTAAAGAGGGCTGGCAGCGAGGAGCCAACCGGTGGACGGATGCGGCTGCGGAGCAGCTGCTGGCCTATTTCGCCGGCGAGCGGCAGGCTTTCGACTTACCGCTGGACGCCTCCGGAACCCCGTTCCAGCAGTCTGTATGGAGGGCGTTGTGTGCTATCCCGTTCGGCGAGACCCGCAGCTACCGGGAGCTGGCGGAAGCGATAGGGAACCCGAAGGCGGTGCGCGCGGTGGCGCGAGCCAATGGCGCCAATCCACTGTCAATCGTTGTGCCCTGTCACCGGGTAATCGGGGCAGACGGCACCCTCACCGGCTACGCCGGCGGGCTGGAGATGAAGGCGCGCTTGCTGGCGCTGGAAGGAGTACTGATCGGCTGAAACTGCCCGGGTGGTCACGGCTTTGCGGGGTGGTATTCCCGTCCTTTGGGTTGGATAATGGCCGGCTGATTTCTACCAACCGATTCCGCGAGCACGATTCTGCAGGGGAGGCCAGATGCTGTACAGATTGGGCGATAAACAGCCGCAGCTGGATGGCGAGGGGCAATATATAGCTCCCGGCGCCCGGGTGATTGGCAATGTGCTGATGAAGCCTCACAGTTCGGTGTGGTTTAACGCGGTAATTCGCGGTGACAATGACCTGATCACCATCGGTGAGCGGGCGAATATCCAGGATGGCTCGGTATTGCATACGGATCCGGGCGTGCCGCTGGTTGTGGGTACCGGGGTGACGGTGGGCCACAAGGTGACGTTGCACGGTTGCCAGATTGGAGACTACTCCCTGGTGGGTATGAATGCGGTGGTGCTGAACGGGGCCAAAATCGGCAAGTGCTGCATTATCGGGGCGAATACGCTGGTGACGGAGAATGCGGACATTCCGGATTACTCGCTGGTGCTGGGCAGCCCGGGTAAGGTGGTGAAGTCGCTGGATGAGTCGACGTTTGAGTTGCTGAAGGCGAGCAGTGAAATTTATGTGGCCAATGGCAAGCGGTTTGCGGAAGAGCTGGTGCCCGTTGACGGTTGATCAGAGACGGTGAAGTTGATGGCTGAGAGCGATTGGAGCCGGGTGAAAGACAAAGACCCTGAAGCTGAATTTGAGTTTCCGGTGAAGTCGCCCTGCGTTTCCGTTTGCGCACTGAATCGCGACGATATCTGTGAGGGATGTTTTCGTTCCGGGACTGAGATCAGTCAGTGGGGGCGGATGTCTAACACTGAGAAAAAGCAGGTATTGGGGAAGTGCCACGAGCGCGCAGTGGAATTGAAGCGGGTTTGGTGGTCCGACTGACTTTCCGTGGAGTTGTTTTATTGGACCTCTGTGGCGGCAGAGCACAGGGTGCGGCTTTTCAGGACCGGGCTAGGCGCCCCCCTGTGAATAC
>NZ_LZDE01000294.1 GCF_002009015.1 Microbulbifer mangrovi
TGCCACCAGGTATCCACAATCGGACACTGGCCGCGTCCGAAGGTGCGGTGGTACCACTTCCACGCTTCGGGGTTGATCGGTTCGCCTACGGTGCCGAGCAGGCGCAGGCTCTGCAAGCTGGCGCCGGCCACCGGTTTGTTGCCCTCGGCCATCAGGGCGCGGATGGCAGTGGGCGCGATGTAAAGAATATTGATCTGGTGATCGTCGATGATCTGCGCCACCCGGGTGACATCCGGGTAGTGGGGTACGCCCTCGTACATCACGGTGGTGGCGCCGTTGGCCAGCGGGCCGTAAACGATATAGCTGTGGCCGGTGATCCAGCCGATATCCGCCGCACACCAGTAACGTTCGCCGCGGCGGTAATCGAATACGTACTCATGGGTGATGGAAGCGTAGGTAATATAGCCGCCGTTGGTGTGCAGCACGCCCTTGGGCTTACCGGTAGAGCCGGAGGTATAGAGGATAAACAGCGGATCTTCCGCATCCAGCACTTCTGCAGGGCAGTCGTCACTCTGGGCCGCCACCAGTTCCGCGTAATCGCGATCTACCGCCGGGTTCCAGTCTGACGCATCGTCGGTGTAATTGACGACCACCACATTTTCTACGGTGGTTTCTTCACACAGGGCTACTGCCCGGTCCACATTCTGCTTCAGTGGTACCGAGCGGCCGCCGCGACGGCCGGCATTGGCGGTAATCAGGGTGCGGGATTTGCCGTCATCCATACGCCCGGCAAGGGCCTCCGGCGAAAAGCCGGCAAATACCACCGAGTGCACGGCGCCGATGCGCGCGCAAGCGAGCATGGCCACAGCGGCCTCGGGGATCATCGGCATGTATATGGTCACCACATCGCCTTTCTGGACCCCGAGACTTTTCAGGCCGTTGGCAAAACGGCATACGTCCCGGTGCAGCTCGCGGTAACTGATCTCACGGGAAGTGCCCGGTTCATCGCCCACCCACAGGATGGCAGTCGTGTCGCCGTGTTCCGCCAGGTGGCGGTCGAGACAGTTGGCGGCCACGTTCAGCTTGCCATCGGCAAACCAGCGGATGTGCAGGTCGTCTTTGGCGAAAGATACATCTTTTACCTGACTGAAAGGCTCAATCCAGTCGATGCGCTGTGCCTGCTCGCGCCAGAAGCCGTCGTTGTCTTCAATGGAGCGGTTGTAAAGCTCGAAATAGCGCGCTTCGTCCAACAGGGTGTTGGCGGCGTAGGCATTGGGTACGGGGTAGGTTTCACTTGTACTGGTCACGGACCGGCCCTCTCATCGATGCTGTATTTATTGGTGTTTCGATTGTTGAGGGTATTTTGTCACCACGCCCACAACAGCACGTATTAGACAAAAGTCGAAAGGCAGTGGTAGCGCGCGCCGGGTAGTATTCTCAGGCATAGACATTGGTCTAATTGGACCCCCGATTTAGACCAATGGTTAATACCCCGATTTTCCATGACGTTGTTTGCTAGGACCTGTGTTATCCCCAAATGGCAAACAACGGCAAGGACAATAGTGATGACGGTGAAAATAATAAAAAACCGCAAACTGGCCGGTGCTGCGGCATTGGCAGCGATGGTGAATACGCTACCCACCCTGGCAGCGGAAACGGAGGAGGTGACTGCAGCGCAATTGCAGCAGCGGATCGCCGAGTTACAGGCACAGGTGGACGCGCTCGCCGCGCGCCCGGTTGAAATTGAAAACCCGGAACCGGCCAAGTCCCCCACATTCGGCAACACGAATATCCAGATAGGCGGCTACGTCAAACTGGACAGTATCTTCAGTGACTATTCCGATGGCAGTGGCGCTACTGCAGCCATTGGCGAAGACTTCCTGGTGCCGTCCACCATCCCTGTTGGTGGTTTGGAAAGGGGCGAGAGTGGTGATGTGCACTACAACGCCCATGCAAAATCTACCCGGCTGTTTTTCAAGTCGTCCACCGAAATGGGCGCGGGCAGCGTGAATACCCATATCGAGATCGATGCGATGGCCGGTGCCCAGGGCGATGAGCGTATCAGTAACTCCTACGCCCAGCGGCTGCGCCACGCCTATGTAGACTGGAAAATCGATGGCGACCGCTCACTACTTGCAGGACAGTCCTGGTCGACATTTTTCAATGTGGGCGCACTGCCTGAGGGATTGGACTTTGTCGGCCCGGTAGGGACCATTTTTGAACGCCAGCCGCAGGTTCGCTATACCCAGGGCATCGGCAGCGGAAGCCTGCAATTCGCCGCAGAAAACCCGGCGACTACCCTCTACAACGGGGCCGAAAACCCCTACGACGACAACAGCCGTCCGGACCTGATCCTGCGCTACAACAACAGCATTGGAGATCTCAGTTACTCCGTTGCCTCCATGAGCCGGGAACTGGCCTACGAGGGTGCGGATATCTCTGAATCAGAGCAGGGGTACGCCATCAGTCTCTCCGGCAAATGGCAGCTGGGGCGCGACGACCTGCGCTTTATGTACAGCTATGGTAATGCGCTCGGCCGCTATCTGGGCCTGAACAGTTATCGCGCCGGCATTATCGACCCTGTCGATGGAGATATAGAGCTAATTGATCAGCACGGTGGCTTTGTGGCCCTGCGCCATTTCTGGAGCGAGCAGTGGCGCAGCAACCTGGTGCTCTCCGCCACGGAGGCGGATAACCCGGGGCTGGTTGTCGACACTACGCCGTCTTCTTATCAGAGCTTGCAACTGAATTTGATGTATTCACCGGTACCCAAGATGACCCTGGGGGGCGAGTACATCTTTGCCAAAAAGGAGGTTGAGAATGCCAGCGGCCTGCTGGTTGATGACGAGGGGGACATGCAGCGCATGCAACTGTCCGTGAAATATGTATTCTGAACTGGGATGTACTCCAGTGGTGCACCACAGATTCAACGTCAATCCGATAATTCCAGAATAATTGAGGAGAGAAAACGATGAGTTTCAAAAATAAACAGCTCGCCAGTGATTACTGGCGAGAAAACCTGAAGTTGATGTTCACCCTGCTGGTGATCTGGTTTGTGGTGTCCTTTGGCTGCGGGATCTTGTTTGTCGATGAGTTGAACCAGATTCGCATGGGTGGTTTCAAGCTCGGCTTCTGGTTTGCCCAGCAGGGCGCCATCTACGTGTTTCTGGCCCTGATTTTTGTCTACGTCTACAAGATGAATCAGCTGGACCACAAGTACGACGTGTACGAAGACGATGATGTGGCCGAGACTGCGGGTAAATCCGACGTTGCCGGCGAAGCGCAGCAGCTGCAGGGAGGTCACTGACCATGGATGTACAAACTCTTACTTTCCTGATCGTCGGAGCGACTTTCCTGCTGTATATCGGCATTGCCATCTGGGCACGCGCCGGCTCCACCAACGACTTCTACGTGGCCGGTGGCGGTGTGCACCCCGTGGCCAATGGCATGGCCACGGCGGCGGACTGGATGTCCGCAGCCTCGTTTATTTCCATGGCCGGCCTGATTTCCTTTATGGGATACGACGGTACCGTGTATCTGCTGGGCTGGACTGGCGGTTACGTGCTGCTGGCCCTGTGTCTCGCGCCGTACCTGCGCAAATTTGGCAAGTTCACTGTGCCGGACTTTATCGGTGACCGTTACTACTCCCAGGCGGCGCGTACTGTTGCGGTGATCTGTGCGATCTTCGTGTGCTTTACCTATGTGGCAGGGCAGATGCGCGGCGTCGGTGTGGTGTTCTCCCGTTTCCTGGAGGTGGATATTGTCACCGGCGTGGTCATCGGCATGGGCGTGGTATTTTTCTACGCGGTGCTCGGTGGCATGAAAGGCATCACCTATACCCAGGTCGCCCAGTACTGCGTGCTGATTTTTGCCTACATGGTACCGGCGATTTTTATCTCCATCATGATGACCGGTCACGTGCTGCCGCAAACCGGCTTTGGTGGCATGCTGTCTGACGGTACCTATCTGCTGGATAAACTCGATGGACTTTCAACTGAGCTCGGGTTTGCGGAATATACCTCGGGCACAAAAAGTACCATCGATGTGTTCTTTATTACCGCTGCACTGATGGTGGGTACCGCTGGTCTGCCGCATGTGATCGTGCGCTTCTTCACCGTACCGAAGGTGCGCGACGCGCGAAAATCTGCGGGCTGGGCGCTGCTGTTTATTGCGCTGCTGTACACCACCGCGCCGGCTATTGCCACCTTTGCGCGGGTGAACATGATCGACACCATCAACGGTCCGGAAGGCCAGGGTACCGCCCATGCGGAAGCACCCAGCTGGATCAGCAACTGGGAAGAGACTGGCCTGATTTCCTGGGAAGACAAGAATGCCGACGGCAAGATGTTCTACTCCGGTGACGAGCGCAATGAAATGTCCGTGGACCGCGACATCATGGTGCTGGCCAACCCGGAAATCGCGGATCTTCCCGCGTGGGTGATCGCTCTGGTGGCTGCCGGTGGTGTGGCGGCGGCGCTGTCCACTTCGGCGGGCTTGTTGCTGGTGATTTCCACCTCGGTATCCCACGATCTGCTGAAGCGTAACCTGATGCCTCGCATTACCGAGAAGCAGGAGCTGTTGTATGCGCGGTCTGCGGCGGCAGTGGCGATCTGTATTGCCGGTTATCTCGGGGTCAATCCACCGGGCTTTGTGGCGCAGGTGGTCGCCTTTGCCTTCGGGCTCGCGGCATCGTCGTTCTTCCCGGCGATCATCATGGGGATCTTCTCCAAGCGCATGAACAAGGAAGGGGCGATTGCGGGGATGCTGTCCGGTATCCTGTTTACCGCGGCCTATATCGTGTACTTCAAATTCATTAACCCGGCGGCTAACACCGCGGATAACTGGTGGTTCGGTATTTCACCGGAAGGCATTGGTACCCTGGGTATGATCATCAACTTCGCGGTAGCTATCGCAGTGGCTAAATTCACCCGCGAGGCCCCCAGTGACGTGCAGGAGATGGTGGAGAGCATCCGCTTCCCGCAGGGTGCCGGCCAGGCCAGCGCACACTGACGGATTCTGTGTAAATTTAAAAGCCGCAGCCGGGTGACCGGTTGCGGCTTTTTTTGTGCGCAGCAATTTTTTCACAGCACCGCGTCTTTAAGCTTCACGTAAATCTCAGGCGTTACGGACGAGGTCAATCCTCCCGCGCTTGCCAGCCCATCAGTAAAATGGCGTTGTTATCGCCGGGTAGGGTGACGTCTCTCTCGTAGCGCAGGCCGAGTTTTTCCAGCAGGCGAATAGAGTCCTGGTTTTCCGGGGATACGATGGCGACGATACGTTCCAGACCGAGCGTATGCTTTCCCCATTGCATGACTGCAGAAGCCGCTTCGAACGCGTAGCCGCAGCCGCGATAGGCGGGCAGAAAAGCGAAACCGATATCCACATCGTCCAGCCCATCGCGCCGGATCAATCCGCACTGGCCTACCGGCGTCCCATCCTCCAGTTCTACCCGGTACATACCGAAACCCTGGGTGCGGTACATGGCTCTGGGCCCTCGCTCGATATAGCTGCGGGCATCTTCCACAGTGCGCACGCCGCGGTCGCCGATAAACCGGTGAAAGCTCGGGTCGTTTACCAGTGCCAGGGTAAACTGCGCATCAGCGTCACTATCGTTCAGTTCGCGCAGTCTCAGGCGCGGTGTATGGATCAGGTACATGAATGGTGTACTGGTTGAAACGGAAAGACGGAGTGTACACCGTTAGGTGCGCTATAGCGGTTGGAAAAAATAGTGGCTGGAAATAAAAACGCCCACCGAAGTGGGCGTGAAGTGGACATAGCCGCTAGCTGATTACCGTGACAATCAGAAGCGATAGGTCACGTTGAGCGAACCGTGTTCAGAGCTCGGTCGCGAGGTGAGGTTGGCGCTTACTGCAATGGCATCTGCCGCCTGCCAGCGCAGGCCTACCAGTGCGCCGGCACCGTCTTCGAACAGGCCCATGTCCTTACTGGCGTAGCTCGGCATGGCGTTCATGTTGCCGGTCATGGATTTGACGCCCACTTCCAGGGAATCGTTTTCGGTTCCGGTGGTGTCTTCATACCACAGCTGTGCGTAGGCGTTCACATTACCCCAGGTTTTGTCGGCAAAAGCGCCGATGCGCATGGTGGTGTAGCGTCGTTCCTGGCTGCCAAAGTTCATTCCGAACGGATCCAGCTGGCTGCCATCGGCACCGGTATAGGTAAACCCGTCCAGTGCATCCTCACTGTAGCCATCCACGTCCGCAGTTACCCTGGTCACGCCGGCGAAGGGCCCGTAGCGGGATTCGCCACCGGAGATATTGATACCGCCGGTCAGGTCCAGTGTGGTGTTTTCGCCACTGGTCTGGCCTTCCAGAGTATCGCGGAACTGGTCACCCAGCTGTAATTGACGGCCGATACGATCGTAATCCACATCGGTCACCGTCGCGCTGGCGTCGACAAAGAACTCGTTGTAGTGGAAGCGGGTGTAGAGGCTGTAGTTGGTGGAAGTGGAGTCCACATTGCTCTGGCTATTGTCGAGGGACAGATCGGAACGACTCACCGCAAAACCCAGTTGCCAGTTGTCGCGCAGTGCATAGCCGGCACCGATCAGGCTGCCGCTGGCATCGCCGCTCGCTGCCAGGGCAAAGCTGTTGTCGTAATCGCTATTGCCGAAAACACCGCTGACAAATACGCCGGTTTCTGCAGTGCGGTAGCGCGTGCCGACAAATCCTTCTTCCAGTGCGGTTACATGGCTGCGGGATGCCTGCACGCCCATGTCGGGGAGCTGGCCGGCAATCTGCGCGGCATTGACCACCGCCGTGTAGTAATCCCCCAGCAACCGCTGTGCGGCCTGGGTGGGATGTACCGCATCATTGAAAATCAACTGGTCGGCATCGGGCGCACTACCATTTTTGCCATATACTGGGTGTTCGATACAGCTGCCGCCTTCGTAACACAGGGTGCTCTGGTCAAACTCGCTGGAAAAGCCCAGTGCCGCGGCATTGTCGAGGGAGACCTTGAGGATGCCCTGCATATCCACCATCAGCACGCCATCGATGTTTCCGGCATCGGAGAGCAGCGTGTTGTTGAACAGGGTTACCGCCCCGCTGGCCTGGGCGAGGGTGCTGTCGATTGCTGCTGCCAGCTGGGCGTTGGCCTCGTCCTGCGTGATGAGGCCTGCGGCCACGGCGTCGGCAAGCTGTGCGGCTTCCGGACTCGCAGCAACGGCCCGGCTGACCGCGGCGTACATACCCGGGGTTTGGCTGATATCCGGCACGTTGGCGACCAGTATGTAATTGGCCCCGGCATCGGACAGGGCCTGTGCGCCGTCGGCGAGCATGTTCGCGGCGAGCCCCGTCTGCGTGGCGAACTGTTGCGCGGTGATACTGCCGCTCAGGGTTGCGGTAAACCCGGCGAGCAGGTCATTGCCGCCGCCATTTACCCAGTAGAGCGCCTTGCCGTCCGCGCGGCCGCTGCTGGCTTCCAGGTAGCCGAGCCCCAGGGGATGGGGATTGCCGGTAATACCAGAGTCGGCAACGATCATTGCGGGTGCGGCATCAATCTGTGCCTGCAGACCATCGGCCTGTGCGGTGAGCTGTGCTGCAGTGGTGGAATCACCGGCAGCTTCCGCCTGCTCGGCGGCGGCACGGAGCTCGGCCACCGCGGCGGGCCCCTGCAGTAACAGGCCTAGCAGGTTCAGGTCGGCGTAAAGCCCGGTGCTGGTGGTGCGGGTGGGGTCCGGCAACAGGGCGCTGGCAAAGTTGTGCGCGTTGGTGTCGAGGGTGAGCCCCTGTTCTGCCAGGTAATTCATATACCCGCGGGTGCCGAGAATATTCAGTAACACGTCTGCCGCGCGGTGACCACCCACGGCCCAGCCGCCGCCCACGTTGGGAAGCGACGCGCGCACCTGCGCCTGTGCCGAGGCGAGCATCTGGTCTTCCGGTAGTGAGGGATCGACATCCGGCAGACACAGGTACATACCGGCGCAGGAGGGGGTAACCGGGCCGAGGCCGAGGTTCTGTGACATCAGGCTGATGGCTGCCTGCTTGTCTTCACCACTGGTGAAAACGCCGGCATTGCCCACGTCGGTGAGGCTGTCGCCGAAGGCGATCACCTGTGAAAAGGGGGAGTCTTCCGCGTAAGCGGTGCTGTTCAGACCGCATGTCAGAGAGGCGAGGGCAATGGCTGCCGCCAGGCTGCGCTTGGCGTTGGGCATGTGTTTCTCCTTTCATCGCTGCGCACTGGATTGTTGGTGGCCGTGGGGCCGCCTGTTATTGATGTTTGCCTGGTGCGCGCGTCGTTATTGTTATGTCGCTAAAAGTCCCGGAATAACCGGGATCCGTCCGATATTAACCGACGAAAATTGGAGAGTGAACGGAAAGTCGAAACTAATTGTGCCCGGCTGGTCACAAAGTTTTGTGCGGGTATTTCTGAAACAGGTAACGCGAAAATGCCAACCGTGGGATGGTTGGCATTGGCGATTTGGCGGGTATTCCCACTGAGTGGCAGTGCCCCACAGCACGCTAACACGGTATAAGTGGATCGACCCTACCGCAGCGTATGCAGGAACTGCAGGTGTCGCTCGTATTGCGACACCATGTCCGTCAGCAACTGTTCCGAAGTCCAGCCCATGACATCATAATCCTGGCCACCTTCGAAGAGATGCACATCGGCGCGGAAGTACTTATCGGGTGAGCCATCATCGAAGTTATCGTCCAGCTCCTGTTCCGGATTACTGGCATCGGGCTTGATAGTGGCCTTCGGGTGGAGGCCGTAGACAAAACTGACCTCCTCTCCCTGGAATACTTCAATTTGCACGAACTTGTTTTCCCGCTCCGTTACCGTGGCCTCGTAACCGTTCTTGCGCATTTCCTCGGCAAACTCTTCCAGAGCGGGTTTGCCGGTATTGCTGATGTACTCGCGCACCTCCTCAAGTGAGGGCAGTTGCAGGGCATTTTTCAGGCGTCGCTGCCACACTACCGGGTTGCGCGCACTGATAGGCGCAACGATGGCCGACTGGGTAATCCGCTTGACCGTTTCCGTGCGCAATGCCGCGATTAGCCCGTACATGGCAACAAGCAGAATGGCGGAAAATGGCAGCGCACTGGTGATGACTGCAGTTTGCAGGGAGCCCAGGCCACCGGCCAGCAGCAGGGCAATGGCAACCACGCCGATCAGGAAACACCAGAAGATTCTCTGCCACAGGGGCGTGTCATCGCGCCCGTGGGAAGACAGCATATTGACCACCAGTGCGCCGGAGTCTGCAGAGGTGACAAAGAACACCACCACCATGATCACCGCGACAAACGAGAATACCGAGGAAAACGGAAACTGTTCGAGGAACTGGAACAGGGCAACCGACTGATCCTTGGCAACGATCTCTCCCAGTTGTGTGAGGCCCTCGTCCAGAATCATATGGATGGCTGAATTGCCGAAGAAGGTCATCCACAGCATGGTGACCAGTGCCGGCACCATCATAGCGCCGACCACGAATTCCCGAATGGTACGCCCGCGTGAAATACGCGCGATAAACAACCCTACAAATGGCGACCATGACATCCACCAACCCCAGTACAGGATGGTCCAGCCACCCAGCCAGTCCGTGGGCTTGTAGGCAAACAGGTTGAAGGTTTTGCTTACGATTTCGGACATGTAACTGCCAAAATTCTGTACAAACGCTTGCAACAGGTAGACGGTACTGCCGAGCAGCAGCACCATGACCAGCAGGATCCCAGCGAGTGTCATGTTGATCTGTGAAAGGCGTTTGATGCCCGCATCCAGGCCGAGTACCACCGAGATGGTTGCCAGAATGGTGGTGACAATAATCAGTACGACCTGGACACCCGGTCCTACGGGTAGGCCGAACAGGTGATTCAGACCGGAGTTGATCTGCAGTACACCGTAGCCCAGAGTGGTTGCGACACCGCAGACGGTACCGACAATCGCGAACACATCGACGGCGTGTCCGATGGGCCCGTAGATACGCTCTCCTATCATCGGGTAGAGTGCCGAGCGCAGGGTCAACGGCAGTTTGTGACGATAGCTGAAATAGGCAAGGATCAGGGCCACAATGGCGTAGATCGCCCAGGCGTGGAAACCCCAGTGGAAAAAAGTGAGTACCATGGCTTCCCGTGCAGCCTCGACGGTACCGGTTTCCCCCACCGGTGGTTGCAGATAATGCATGACCGGTTCGGCGACACCGAAAAACAGCAAACCGATACCCATACCCGCGGAAAACAGCATTGCGAACCAGGAAAGGTAATCGTAATCGGGCTCCGCATGCTCCGGGCCCATTTTGATTTCCCCAAACTTCGAAAAGGCAATCATGATTGTACCGATCAGGATGATCGCCACTACCAAGACGTAATACCAGCTCATGTGCACGACAACCCAGGATTGCAACGCCTTGAAGGTACTGGTTGCGTGGTCCGGTGCCAGCACCGCGTAGGCGACCATCAGTAGAAGGGCTGCGGTCGCGGCGTAAAAAACCGGTGGATTGAAGTGGGCCTGGTCTGAATGCTTGGGTTGTTCCATCCGCAGAGTTTCCCGGAGTTGCTGATTGTTCAGTCTGTTTACACAGTGTGCAGGTAAGCTGTATCTGGGCGAAATTCACGCCGCACAATTTGAGCATAGCCGATGGATCGGGTTAGGCTTTGTACGAATATCCAGAGAACTTTTCATGTTGATTATTTCTAACCAGATCCAGCTGCCTGAGTCTGAGATTGAATTCAGTGCTGTGCGTGCGCAGGGTGCCGGTGGCCAGAACGTCAATAAAGTATCCAGCGCGATCCACCTGCGTTTTGATATTGCGGCTTCCACTCTGCCGCAGGAAATAAAGCAGCGTGTGCTAGCTTTGCGAGACCAGCGTATCACTGCCGACGGTGTTGTAGTGATCAAGGCCCAGCGCTTTCGCACCCAGGAAAAAAACCGGGAAGATGCGCTGGCGCGGCTACAGGCGCTGATCGCCAGTGTGCTTAAAACCCCTAAAAAGCGCGTGCCGACAAAACCAACTCGCGGCTCCAAAGAGCGCCGACTAAAGCATAAGACCCGCCGCGGACAGATCAAATCTATGCGGGGCAAGGTTTCCGACCACTGAGCCCGAGAACCGAAAGTCAAGATAGAGGAATTTCCATGTCCACCCGATACCAGGCACAAGCGCTGAAACAGTTTGCCAGTGACCTCTTCGTCTCCACCGGCATTGCCCGCGAACGTGCGGACGTGATGGCGGACACCTTTTTGCAAGCCGATCTGATGGGATTTACCACCCATGGCCTCAACCGTGTAGCCAGCAATCTCAGCTGGTTACGAAATGGCGCCTCCAGAATATGTGGAGAGCCGCACGTACTTGCAGATCGCGGAAACATTTTTAATTGGGATGCAGAATTTCTTCCCGGTCCCTGGGTGATTAGCAGAGCAATCGACGAGGCGCTGTCACGTGTTGAAGAACACGGCGTGGTTACCGCAACCGTCAGGCGAAGCCAGCACATCGCCTGTCTTGCAGCCTATCTGCCAAAAATTATCGAAAAAAATTGTGTGGCAATCCTTACCTGTTCCACACCTGCGGAACACACTGTGTCGCCGCAGGGTAGTAAGACGCCGCTATTCTCCGCCAATCCCATAGCGTTCTGCGCTCCGGCGACGGACTATCCGCTGCTGTTTGATATCAGTATGTCGGTTACCGCCGGTGGCTACGTAGCGCGCGCGGCGCGTGAAGGAAAAAAACTTTCGCAACCGTATTTGAAAGACTCCGATGGACACTTATCCGATGATCCTGCGGCATTTGCACAGTGTGGCAGTATTCTGCCGGTGGGTGGTGCTGATCATGGCTACAAGGGCGCAGCATTGTCGGCAATGTTTGAAATTCTATCTATGGGACTGTCTGGATACGGTCGCGCAGATGAAGTTGACGAGGACGATGAAGCCAACTCGGTTTTTCTGCAGATTATCGATCCGAGAGCATTTGGCGCGGAAAATGCATTTTTAAGGCAGACAGCAGCGTTACTGCAGTTGTGGGAGTCCTGCGAAAGCGACGGCGATGAGCCGGTGCGTGTTCCTGGCAAGCGCGCTTGGGGATTGCGGCAGTCACAACTGGCGGAGGGCGTACAGCTGTACCCATCCATTGTAGAGGACCTGCACAAGCTTGCCGATGAGACCGGTATCGCCATGCCAGAGCCGATTGTCTGATGTCTTGATAATCGGGGCGTACTGTTCAACCCGTATTTTATGGGAAAAGCGCGATAAGGCGCGAAATAGGTCTAGGATAGGGGGAAAGCACAGCTATCTAAAAAAATAGGGAGAAAAGCGATCGTGAATGACTTCGTTCGTATGACTGCGCTAGAGCTTTTACAAGGTTATCGGGACAAGGAGTTTTCTCCCGTCGAAGCGACGCAAAGTATGCTGGAGCAGATTCAACGCTGTAACCCGGTTGTCAATGCGTATAACCTGGTCGACGAAGAAACCACGCTCGCATATGCGCGGGAATCCGAGCAACGTTACCAGTCTGGAGAAATCCGCGGGGCGCTGGACGGAGTTCCCGTTGCCATCAAGGATGTATTCCTCACTCCCCAGTGGCCCACCATCAAGGGCTCCAAAACCATCGATCCAAAATCCACGCTCGGCAAGGAAGCGCCGAGTGTTGCCGCACTCAATCGAAACGGCGCTGTGCCCCTGGGCAAGACCACTACCCCGGAGTTTGGCTGGAAGGGGGTTACCGACAACCCTGTCGATGGTGTTACCTGCAATCCCTGGGATCCCTCCAAGACCGCCGGCGGTTCCAGTGGTGGCAGCGCTGCCGCCGTGCCTCTCGGGATGGGGCCGCTCGCGCTCGGTACTGATGCCGGCGGCTCAATCCGTATTCCCGCTGGGTTTAGTGGCCTTGTGGGGCTCAAACCCAGTTTTGGCGAAGTGCCGCACTGGCCCGCGAGTCCATTCGGTACCCTGGCCCACGCCGGTCCCATGACCTGGACCGTGGCCGACTGCGCATTGCTGATGAATGTCCTCAGCGAAGCGGACTACCGCGATACCAATGCCATTCCCCGGCGCAATATCGACTACCTCGCAGAAATCCAGGGAGAGCCAGAGCAGTTGCTCAAGGGGGTAAAGATTGCCTTCAGTGCGACCCTGGGCTATGTGCAGGTGGATCGCGAAGTTGAAGAAACCGTGCGCAAGGCGGCACAACTGATGCAGTCTCTCGGTGCTGAGATTACGGAGGTTGCTCCGGGATTTGACGACCCGCTGGCGGCATTTGGCCACCTGTTTTACGGCGGTGCGGCCAATGCATTACGCGATATCGGCAAGAAGCAACGTATGGTGATGGATCCGCAGCTGGTGGCGGTTTCCGAGAAGGCCGCGCAGCTTTCCATGCTGGATTATCTGGAGGCGGTCAACGAGCGCGCGGCGCTGTGCGAGCGTATGGCGGCTTTCCATCAAAAATACGATTTACTGTTGACCCCGACACTGCCGATCACGGCGTTTACCGCGGGTCGCGAAGTTCCGGAAGATTGGCCCAGCACGCGCTGGCCGTCGTGGACGCCATTTACCTATCCTTTCAATATGACCGGGCAACCGGCCATTTCCGTACCCTGTGGTTTCGACGGTGCCGGGCTACCCATTGGGCTGCAGCTTGTCGGTGCGCGCTTCGATGATCGGGCGGTGTTACGCGCGGCCCAGGCTTATCAGCTGGCGGCGCCGCTTACCGACAAGCGGCCGGGACTTTTTTTTGAGAGTTCGGAACAAACTGCCACCGCAGGAGTGGGTATATGAGCCGGCTGGATTTTGATTTTTACGAATCGGAAGATCCGGTCTGGAACCCGGCGCTGCTTACCATTCCCGTGCCGGGTATTCGCAAAATGGTGAATATGGCCGCGTCCATGGACGACGTGATCCATCTGTCTATTGGCCAGCCCGATGCGCCAACCCCTCCCCATGTGGTACAGGCCACGGTAGATGCGCTGAATGCGGGACAGACCGGGTACACCATGGATGCGGGATTGCCGGAATTACTGGAGGCACTGGCGGAATATTACGGAGAGCGCTCCGGGCGTGCGATCAGTCCTGAAAATATCCTGATCACCACCGGTGCTACCGAGGCCATTTATCTGGCGCTCACCGCGGTATCTGCACCGGGCCGTGAATTTATCGTGCCCGATCCCTCGTTCATGCTGTATGCACCGCTGATTCGTATGAACGGGGGCGAGGTGAAACATATTCCGACCCGGGCGGAAAACAATCACCAGCTGGATCCGCAGGAAGTGATCGATGCGATCGATACCAATACCCACGCGATTATCCTCAATTCCCCCAGTAATCCCACGGGCACGGTTTATCCGCGGGAGACGGTGGAAACCATCGTGCAGGAAGCGGCATATCGCGGAATTTACGTGATTAGCGATGAGGTGTATGACCACCTGATCTACGATGACCGGGATTACGCCAGTGTGCTGTCGTGCTGCTCGGACCTGGACCATGTGATGGTCATGAGTAGCTTTTCCAAGACGTTCAGTATGGCGGGCATGCGGGTCGGCTGGCTCATTGCCAGCCAGGGTGCTATCCGCAAACTGCGCCGTTACCACATGTTCACCACCACGGTGGCCAATACACCCTGCCAGTGGGGCGGCGTGGCCGCGCTCAAGGGAGATCGCAGTTTCGTGACCGACGTGGTGAATACCTACAAAAAGCGTCGCAACCGCCTGGTGGAGCTGGTAGATGAGACCCCTTTCCTGGAAGGCTATGTGCCGGAAGGCGCTTTCTATATGTTCCCCTCCCTTCCCGAAGGGGTAAATGGCAACAATGTGGCCCTGCGCCTTTTGCGCGAAACGGGTGTCTGTACCATCGCCGGGGATACCTTCGGTGAAAGTAGCCGCAATGCCTTGCGCTTCAGTTATGCCACTTCCATCGAAAATATCGAGCGCGCCTTTGAACGCATCATTCCCTGGATGGCAAAACAGGACTTTGGCTGACAGTCCCCTGTTTTGCGGATAAAAGTCTCTTCTTTTTATATTTCTCAATATGCCTATCCCCCTGGATCAAGATTGATTACAGGGGTTTTGTTATTTTTTGGCGTCTAATTCATTCTGTGCACCATTTATTGATGCATCTCAAAATTTGCCCTACTCTGGTGCGGCTTCGAATATGAAAACAATAATGAAAATTGGGTCACGTTAGTTTTCGTGACACGACTAAAAGCGATCTATCGGTCCCGATTTCAGAAAAATAATAGGACGGATAACTATGCGAGAATTCAGAATCAAGGCATTGACCCTGGCGGTTGCGGCGGCAACCGCATTGCCGGCGTCATTGGCGTTTTCCCAACAGGAAGCCGATCCAGCGCCTGCGACAAATCACGGTGTGATGGAAGAGGTCATCACCACCGGTACCCGCAAAGAGGGGGTAGCGCCTACCGAGACCCTGTCACCGGTGGACGTACTCGGTGGCGACAAGTTTTCCGATCAGGGCAGTTTTGATCTCACCGAGTCTCTGGCCAAGGTGGCGCCCTCGTTCAATACCCAACGTTTCCCCATCGCCGACGGCACCGCGTTTATCCGTCCCGTAACCCTGCGTAACCTGTCACCGGACCAGACCCTGGTACTGGTCAACGGTACCCGTCGCCATCGCTCTGCGCTGGTAAACCTGCAGCTGGCGCCGCTGGGTACCACCAACCAGGGCGCCCAGGCAGTGGATTTTGCCGCGCTGCCATCCATGGCGATCGAGCGGGTTGAGGTGCTGCGCGATGGCGCCTCGGCCCAGTACGGTTCCGACGCCATTGCCGGTGTGGTGAACGTGATCCTGAAAGACGATGCTGAAGGCTTCGCTCTGTCTGCGCAGACCGGCGAGTACTTCGATGGCGACGGCGCCCGCACTACCCTGGCTGCCAACGGCGGTTTTGCACTGGGTGAACAGGGCTTCCTGAATGCCACTATCGAACATTCCACCGCGGACAAAACCTGGCGCGGTGGTGCGCGTCCGGATGCGTTGGCGGTCGGAGACGTGGTAGGTGCAGACAAGGTGCCGCTGGATGGTCTTGGGCAGCGCTGGGGCGACCCGGAAGTGGAGGCACTCAAGCTATTCGTGAACACCGGTTATGAACTGAACGACACCACCGAGCTGTACGGCAACCTGGGCTATTCCAAGAACGAAACCATTTCCGACTTCTTCTATCGCGGTCCGGTACTGGATCCCTCTGAGATGTTCACTGCCCGTGAAACCCTGCAGAAGGATGCGAACGGAGACTTTATTCCGGACGACGCGCCCCAGTCGCTGGTGGACGATATTATCGCCCAAGGTCTGAACCCCGCCGATTACCTGGTTGCAGATAGCGGCAGCGACAGCGGCTTTGTACTGCGCAACCCCATCTACACCAAGTTCCCGGGCGGCTACAACCCGGCGTTTGGTGCGGATATCACCGATTTCTCGGCGGTGGTCGGTGCCCGCGGTGAGTGGTCCAATGGCATCAGCTGGGATCTGCGTGCGCGCAGTGCCGAGAATGAAGTTTCCTACGTACTGCAAAATTCCATCAACCCGAGCCTGGGGATCAATTCTCCGCTGACGTTCAATCCAGGCACGCTCACCCAGTCCGAAACCAGCGTCAATGCGGATTTTGTTAAACCAATCGACGTTGCAGCTTTCGCTACGCCGCTGAACCTGGCGTTCGGTATGGAATGGCGGGACGAGACCTACAAAATTGGTGCCGGTGATGAGGCTTCTATCGCTGTGGGACCAACCGCTGCGGTATTCGGTGTCGGCTCCGATGGCTTCCAGGGCTTCCCGACGGAGGCGGCCGGTGAGTACAGTAGTGTAAGCACGGCGGCCTATGTGGATCTGGAAGCAGACGTTACCGACAAGCTGTTGCTGGGTGCGGCATTGCGCTTTGAAAACTTTGAAGAGTTTGGTTCCACTTTCGACTGGAAGCTTTCTGCGCGCTACGACTTTACCGAAAACTTTGCCCTGCGCGGTACCGCCAATACCGGCTTCCGCGCACCGACCCCGGGGCAGGTGAATACTCTCAACGTAACCACCACTTCCGACTCCGATGGCAACCTGATTCCCAATGGGACTTATCCGGTAAATCACCCGGTCGCCATGGCACTGGGCGCCAAAGAGTTGACTCCGGAAGAGTCCACCAGCTTCACCCTGGGTGCGGTATGGAGCCCGCTGGATAACACCAGCGTGACCATCGATTACTACAATATCGAAATCGAGGACCGCCTGGCGCTGCGCAACAACACGATTGGTGCTGCGCAAGTGACGTTGCTGGAAAATGCGGGTGTGGCCAATGCCGCATTGTTGGAGGGCAGCAACGCCAACTATTTCGTCAACGCGTTTGATTCCGATGTGTCGGGCATCGACTTGGCAGTGACCAGTGACTTCGACCTCGCCGGTGGCTTGCTGGTGGTTGACCTGCGCCACAATCACAACAAGCAGGACGTGACCAAAGTTGCGCCCAATACCATCAATGCTTCGCGTGTGTTCGATCTGGAAAACCAGGTGCCCAGCGATCGCACCACCCTGACGTTCGACTACGACTCCGGTGACCTGTTCAACGGTTACCTGCGGTTCAACCGCTACAGCGGCTGGGAAAGCACCTTCGGCCTGTTTGGCCCGGGTGATGCTTCCGATGCGTCGTCTTATGGCGGTGAAATTCTGGTTGATATCGAAACCACGATCACCCTCAAGGAGAACTACAAGCTTTCCCTCGGTGGTGAGAATATTTTCGATGTTCGCCCGGATGACGAAGCTGACCCGACGCTGCAGTTCCTCGGTGTGCGCCAGTCACTGACTTCGCCGTTTGGTTTCAATGGTGGCTTCTGGTACCTGAGAGCCAGCGCTGAATTCTAATTTGCGCTACGTGAAAAAAGGCCCCTTCGCTGGGGCCTTTTTTATTCCCGCTTTCCTCAGTGGAAACTCCGCACATGTTGAGTTTCCTTGTTGGTGAGGCTGTCGAGTTTCTTGCCGATCAGGTGGATGACCGCATATTGCTGTTGCCGCGCATCCCGACTGATTTGCAGATTGCCCTCGATCAATAGAATTTTCCCGCGCAGAATTTCTGCGCGATAGCGCTCCTGTACCTGTTTCCACAGCACCACGTTGATCACTCCGGTTTCATCCTCCAGTGTCAAAAACAACACGCCGGCGGCGCTGCCCGGACGCTGGCGGCAGGTAACCAGGCCGAGCACCTTGATCCGGTCGCCATCTCTCAGCCCTTCAAGGTCGCAGGCGCGGGTGAGGTTGGTAAAGCGTCGCTGCTTGCGCAGCAGGATGATCGGGTGCTCCCGCAGGGTCAGGCCGGTGCTTTGATAATCGCTGTAGATATTGTCTTCCTGGCTGGTCTCTGGCTGATGTTGTGCGGGTGCGGCGTGTTCCAGCTGACTGTTCAACGCCTGCCAGGTACTGTGGAAGCGGTTCTCCGCAATGCTGTAAAAACAATTGGCGTGGGCCAGGATGGCACTTTGCTGGGAGGGAATATCGACCCGCCGGGCGAACGCCTCCAGAGATTGAAAGTTGCCATGTACCCTTGCTGCTTCTATCGCGTCCACGGATTCCTCAGCGAGTCCTTTTATCAGGCGCATTCCCAGGCGGATGGCGGGGCTAGCTGAAGGGTTGGATTGTCCGTTACCGTTGTTTTTCTCCGATATAACCAGGCTGTGGTGCCAGCCGCTGTGGTTCACATCCAGCGGCAATATTTTCACGTTGTGGCGCTGGGCGTCGTACACCAGTTGTGCCGGTGCATAAAACCCCATGGGCTGGCTGTTCAGCAGGCCGCAGTAAAAAGCGGCCGGGTGGTGGTACTTGATCCAGGCAGAAAAATACGCGAGCAGGGCAAAGCTGGCAGAGTGGGACTCCGGAAAGCCGTAGGAGCCAAATCCCTTCATCTGTTCGAACAGCTGCTCTGCCAGATTGCGCTGGTAACCGTTTTTCAACATGCCGTTTACCAGTTTTTCCTTAAACTGCAGCAGGTTGCCATTTTTTCCCCAGCTGGCCATGGCGCGGCGCAGGGCGTCGGCCTGGCCGCCGCTGAACCCTGCCGCCACCATGGACAGCTTGATCACCTGTTCCTGGAATATGGGAACTCCCAATGTCCGCTCCAGTACCGGACGCAGGTTTTCATGGGGATAGCTCACCGGTTCCTGCTTCTGCTTTCTGCGCAGGTAGGGATGCACCATGCCACCCTGGATCGGACCGGGGCGGACGATGGCGATTTCGATCACCAGTTCGTAAAAGGTACTCGGCTGCAGTCGCGGCAGCATACTCATCTGCGCACGCGACTCGATCTGGAAGACGCCGACGGTGTCAGCCTTGCACATCATTCCATAGACGCGGGGGTCCTCCGTGGGGATATCGCGCAATTGCATCCGCTGTCCGTACAGGGCCATGTAGGTCAGGGATTTACGCAGCGCGGTTAGCATGCCCAGGGCGAGAATGTCGACCTTCATCAGTTTCAGGTCTTCAATATCTTCCTTGTCCCACTGCACGATGGTGCGCTCATCCATCGCCGCATTCTCGATCGGCACCAGTTGGCTCAGGGGCTGTTCAGTAATCACGAAGCCGCCCACATGCTGTGACAGGTGCCGTGGGAAGCCGTAGATCTGCTCCAGCAGGGTGGGCAGCATTCTGCCAGCGGTGCCATTCGCAGGAATACCGGCCTTCTGCATCTGCTGCGGAAAGTCTTCCAGGGTATCCCACCAGGCGCGCCCGGCCTGGAGGCGCTCGATGGTTGCCGCCCCTAGGCCCAGCGCCTTGCCGATGTCCCGCAGGGCACTTTTGAACCGGTAGGTGATTTTTGTCGCCGCGAGCCCGGCCCGCTCCCGACCGTACTTCCGATAAATGTATTGAATGATTTCTTCGCGCCGCTCGTGTTCAAAGTCGACGTCGATATCCGGCGGCTCGTTGCGTTCGCGGGAGATAAACCGCTCGAACAGCAGGCCGATTTTGTGCGGGTCGATCTCGGTAATAAACAGGCAATAACACACCACGGAGTTGGCCGCCGAGCCCCGTCCTTGATAGAGGATATGTCGGTCGCGAGCGTGCTGGACGATATCGTAAATCGTGAGGAAATAGTGCTCGTATTTGAGTTCGGCAATCAACGCCAGTTCGGTTTCGATCTGCCGGCGGATATGCGCCTGTGGTCCTTGGGGCCAGCGTTTTGCACTGCCTGTTTCCACCAGCTCGCGTAAATATTCACTGGCGCCCTTGCCCGCGGCGAGGACTTCAGAGGGGTACTGGTATTGCAGTTCCTTGAGACTGAAAGTGCATGCACGGCTGATCTTCAGCGTGTTTTGTATGGCCTCCCGGGGATAGAGCGCGGCAATCTCCGGCAGCGTGCGCAGGTAGCGTTCCGCATTCTGTTGCAGGCGATAGCCGAGCTGTTCCAGCGTGCAGTTGTGGAAATTCGCATTGAGTACATCCTGGAGCGGTTTGCGACTGCGGTTGTGCATCAGCACCGCATTGGTGCCCACGATGGGTAATTGCTGGGACTTGGCAAATGCGAGCAATCGCTGAAGTTGCGGGTTTTCCCCGGGTAACAGCTGGTGGTTGAGGGCGATGTACAGGCGCTTGCCGAAATGCTGTTTCAGCACGGCGGGTATTTCCAGCGTGGCGTCTCCTGGAAGCCACAGGCAGAGCGCGTGCCTGCAGAGGCTGACAATATCTTGGAGATAAGTCTGGTACTGCCCTTTTTCTGCGCGCAGTCGGGAGGTGGAAATCAGCTGGCAGATTTCGCTGTAGGCCGTTTTATCGGGAGCGAGCAAAACCAGCTCCTGTCGATCTTGCGGCAGGCGGAACAAACTGCCACAGATCAGCTGCAGGCGGCTGCCCCTGGCCCTGAGCTTTTCCAGTTCCGAGTAGGCGCGCACCACGCCGGCCATGGAGCATTCATCGGTGATGGCGATGGCGCTATAGCCGAGTTGATCGGCGGTGCTGACCAGTTCCTGTGGATGGGAAGCGCCCTGGAGAAACGAGAAATTACTCTGGCAGAAAAGTTCTGCGTACTGCATGCAAAGTGTTGTGGCTGTGGGGTATGTGTCAGGTATTTACAAGGGGCGATCAGGAATACACGCCGTGCAGAAACCAGTCCTCTGAAGTCAGGTCCTGATAGACCCAGTACAGGCTGCCCTGTTCGCTGCGGGCGATGTAGTAATCGCGGGCGTGGCGGTGGTGTTGCCACCAGTAGCCGTCGATGCGCTCCGGGCCCTGCAGTAATTGCAGTTCTCCGTCGTAAAACAGTTTGTGATTGCGTTGCTGTACCCGGTCTGGTCGGGGAAGCAGCCAGCTGGGGCGGGGCGCATTGATCGGATTCAGCTGATGGCCGCGGGGCCTGCTCTGCAGACTGAGACTGTCGGCGCTGCTCCAGGCCTGTTCCGGCAGATAGCTCTCCTGCAAAGTGACCCCGGACAGCGCCTGGTGCCCGAGCCGGGCCTTGAGCTTGTCGATCAGCTGGTAGCTGTCGTGTGTATTACTGCCTTCGTCAAAAAAGTCTTCACGCAGGCCCTGGGTTTCCAGTGCGCGCAGCTGCTGGCATTTGAGTGCCAAGGCCTGAACCGGCTCGCGCAGCTCTACGCGCTCCAGTTGCAGCTTGGTGAGGGCGATCAGCCGCTGTGGATCGAGCTGCGGGCGTGAGATTTCCACATTGATCTCCTGGCTGCCCCGGCTGCCGTAATCGAGGATCCAGCGCAGTTGCTGGCTGTAAAGCTGGCGGCGCTGGAGTTGCCGGCAGAGTTCCCGCACCAGGCGACCGGCGGGAAACAGTAGTTGCTCACTGTTATCCAGCGGGCTGGAAAAAAAGAGCTCGCTGTGAAACTCCGGTGGTGGCTGGTAGCTGGGAACCGGGTCCGGACGGGTGCCGTTGAGCCGCGCGAGGTAATCGATAAAGCCGCGGCCGAAGCGGTTGCCCACCTCCGACAGCGGGATGGCGAGCAGCTGACTGACCCGCTTGATACCACTCGCATAAAGCTTGGCGATGGCCGTGTGGCTGCAGTCGAGCAATTTGCTGGGAGCGAAACTTATCCACTGACGCCACTGTTGTGGCGTGGCCGGGGCTCTGGTCTCTGCCAGCCACTGACGGTGTTCCGGCAGTTGGCTGAGCAGGTGCGCGGCACTGGGGCTGTGGCCCAACCCCATCACATGCTGGATACGCATCTTGTGCAGCTCCTTGCGCAGCTGCTGTAACAGGGGCGCCAGGCCACCGCTGGCCCTGAGGCTGCCGCTCAGCTCCAGAAACAGGCAGGCGGTATCGTCCCCCGGCGCCGGCTGTGTATGGCTGCTTTTGTCCGTCGCGCCGCCGCGGGGAGAGACCACCGGGGTAAAGCTGTAACCCCACTGGGCTAACTGCTGCAGCAGCTGGGATTCCCGTTCCCGATCCCGCTCCAGTAACTCCAGAGCTGGGCAGTAGGCACAGGCGGTGGGAATGGTGAGGCCCGCGCAGACATTGTGGGCGCGGGCGGCGCCATTGGCGGCCTGGATCAGGTTGCCCTGGGAAACGGCAACCGGAGTCTGGTCTCCGGCCCGGTGCGCGCGGGTCAGCGCTTCCAGGGGGAGCTGTGGGAACTGGATACAGAGCCAGAGCATGGTGAGTTCCTGCGGGGATCAGTGTAACGGCTGGTCGCGGCGGACCAGATCCGGGCTGCGGGCCAGGTGCAGGCGCTGGCCGGATTTACCGTTGAGCTGCTTGAGCAGATGAACCGCCAGTTGCTCCCCGTCACTCTGTAGTTTCAGCCTGAGGGTGGCGGGTGAAGGGGTGTCGGCACTGGAGCCGGGGCGGAAATGGAAGTGCAGGCAATCGCCGTCGCGGGCGGCCACCTGCAGTCGACGCAGGTCCTTGTCTGCGGGAGATTCCTTGCCCTGCCAGTTGACCAGGGCACCACAGGCGCCGGACTGCAGCGACTGTTCCGCCGCCCACAATTGGTCCCGCTGTCCCCTGGGGTGGAGAATGAGCAGTTTCTCCAGTTGGATACCCGCCTGTACCAGTGCCGGTGCGTAGGGGATATGCGGCGGGTTGATCAATATCACCATGCGCCCCTGTCGGGTCAGCTGCGCGAGTGTCGGCAGTATCAGCGACATTTCACCGATGCCGGCTTTATCCACAAGCAGCTCGCTGGTGGCGGCACGGGGCCAGCCATGATTTGCGAGCAGTGCATCCAGGCCGCGATAACCACTGCCAATCCCTGTACGGGGCTGTCGCTGCCGGTTGGCCAGTTGCCATATATCCGGACGCGTCAGCAGCTGCTGCAGGGGCTGCTTGTCGGCCTGGTCACTTAACTGCTTGTTTTGCATGAAGTTTTCGGCGCTGTTCACGATTGGCTTGCTCCGCTTGGGCTGTCTGGCAGTGCTTGACTGGTTATCTATACAGTATCTACTGGCAATTTATACAGTAGTCATCCAGTGGCGGCAAGCCCGTACCAACTCGGTTGGCACTTTTTTGCACAGGGCAAACCGGCTATGATTCGGCCTCTTTAAATGACCGCCAAAATTGAGCACACGAGGGGGCAGGGTGAGTATCAAATCCGATAAGTGGATCCGCCGTATGGCAGAGAGTGAGGGCATGATCGAGCCCTTCGAGCCGGGTCAGGTTCGTCACGGTTTATCGGGTGACCGCCTGATTTCCTACGGCACCTCCAGCTACGGCTACGATGTGCGCTGTGCCAATGAGTTCAAGATCTTCACCAATGTGCATTCCGCCACCGTAGACCCCAAGGCTTTCGATGAAGACAGCTTTGTGGACGTACAGGGTGATTACTGCGTCATTCCCCCGAACTCCTTCGCCCTGGCGCGCACCGTGGAGTACTTCCGCATTCCGCGCTCGGTACTGACCATATGCCTTGGCAAGTCCACCTATGCCCGCTGTGGCATCATCGTGAACGTGACCCCGCTGGAGCCGGAGTGGGAAGGTCACGTGACCCTGGAATTTTCCAATACCACCAACCTGCCGGCGAAGATCTACGCTAACGAAGGCGTGGCGCAGATGCTGTTCTTCGAGTCCGACGAGATCTGCGACGTGTCCTACAAGGATCGCGGTGGCAAATACCAGGGCCAGCGCGGCGTGACTCTGCCGAAGACCTGATAACCTACTGACAGTTTCCTATGACCGACTTTCCCGCCCAGGCGGATGTGCTTGTCATCGGCGCCGGCGCTGCCGGCCTGATGTGTGCCGCGGTAGCGGGCAAGCGTGGCCGCAGCGTACTGGTGCTGGACCACGCCAATAAGGTCGGCAAGAAAATCCTCATGTCCGGCGGCGGCCGCTGCAATTTCACCAATCTGTACACGGCGCCGGACAACTTCTACAGCGAAAACCCGCACTTCTGTAAATCCGCCCTGGCCCGCTATACCCAGTGGGACTTCATTGCGTTGGTGGAAAAGCACGGAATTCCCTATCACGAGAAAACCCTCGGTCAGCTGTTCTGCGATAACAAGTCCCGCGACATTGTCGACCTGCTGCTGGCAGAGTGTCGCGAAGCCAGGGCACAGATCCGTACCCGCTGTGAAATCCAGCGTATCGAACCGCTCGAGCCCAAAGGCTTTGAGGTACATACCTCGCTTGGAAAAGTGATGTGTGAATCCCTGGTAATCGCGACCGGAGGCCTGTCGATTCCCACCATGGGGGCGACCGGGTTTGGCTATGAAATTGCCCGCCAGTTCGGCCACAGCATTATTCCCACCCGCGCAGCACTGGTGCCCCTTACCCTGAACAAGCGCGCACTGGCACGGCAACAGGAATTGCCGGGGACCTCTCTGGCAGTCAATGCCAGTTGTGACCAGGGGTATTTCCACGAGCAGATGCTGTTTACCCACAAGGGATTATCCGGCCCTGCGGTACTGCAGATTTCCAGTCACTGGCGCGAGGGGAAAGCGGTGGAGTTCGACCTGGCACCGGGACTGGATCTATCCCAGTGGCTGAGAGAGCAGCGCAGTAAAAAACCGGAAAGCTATCTGCACACGGTACTGGCGGAACTCTGGAGTAAAAAACTGGTGCAGTTTTTCCTGCAGCAGAACGATATCCCGAGCAAGCCATTCAAGCAGTACAGCGAGAGTGAAATCAGCGCGCTTGGCGAAAAGCTGCAGACATGGCGTCTGGTTCCGGAGGGAACCGAGGGTTACCGGACAGCAGAAGTGACCTTGGGTGGAGTAGATACCAACGAGGTTTCTTCCCGCACCATGGAGAGCCAGAAGCAGCCGGGACTGTACTTTATCGGTGAAGTACTGGATGTAACCGGCTGGCTCGGCGGCTTCAACTTTCAGTGGGCCTGGGCATCGGCTCACGCTGCCGGTGGTGAGGCTTAACGTCCCCCCCTCTACAGAAAGATCTCCCTCATATCCTCTGCCAAGCACTTGTTCTCGGGCGCAGATTCTCCGGGTACGTTTTGTATAAAAAACACCCGCCTGTGAATCGGCGTTCGCAGACCATGCCAACACATAAAGCCTGTACTGATAAATGTGCCTGGTGCGTCCACTAGTTGTAGTTGATTGGAGTTATTGTTAACAATTTACAGTTGACACTGGGGGCGCGGAGTTGCAGGATGGCTCCAGTAGCCATGTGACTGTGCCTATAGCATTTACATGACTGCGTGGACGGTTCAAGTCAATAACGAATAAAGGCTCGGGACTCGGTCGCCTGTCATCGATGGGTAGGCGTGTGGTTCGAGCGTCGAGCCTCCAGATGGAGAGAGAGCATCCATGCCTATTAATAGCAAGCGCTTTACCCTGAGCGCCTTGTCCGCCGCTGTGATTTCCGCGGCTTCTGTTGGCGCTTATGCCCAGGAAGCAGGTAGCAGCACGCTGGAAGAAATCACGGTGACGGGCATTCGCCAGTCGCTGACAAATGCAATGGACATCAAGCGCGATTCCGCCGGTGTTGTGGACGCGATTTCTGCCGAAGATATCGGCAAGTTTCCCGATACCAATTTGGCGGAATCCCTGCAGCGCATTACCGGTGTATCCATTGACCGCAGCAATAACGAAGGTAATAAGGTTACCGTGCGCGGCTTTGGCCCCAACTTTAACCTGGTGACCTTGAATGGTCGCCAGATGCCAAACTCCTCCGCGCTGCAGTCCGAGGGTATTACCCGTAGCTTCAAGTTCGCTGAAATTTCCGCGGAAAGTGTAAGCGGTGTTGAGGTGTACAAAACCGGTAAAGCCGATGTGTATTCTGGTGGTATTGGTTCCACCATCAACATCAAGACTGCACGTCCATTCGATCACGACGGCTTTATTGCCAGCGCGAGTGTGAAGGGCGTGATGGATACCAGCGTTGAGAAGGGCGATACCGTAACCCCAGAAATCGCCAGTATGGTGAGCAGCACTTTCTTCGATGGGAAATTCGGTGTACTGGTCGCGGTGTCTCACGCAGAGCGTGACAGCCGCAGCGAGTCAGTGAATACCCAAGCCTGGGTTCCCAACTACGGTGTAGCGGATACCTCAGCCATCGACCGCTCGAAAAACCCGGACGGTACCTACTGGGCGCCGTGGACTTTTGACGTGGACGCTTCTGACCATCAGCGCGAGCGCCAGAACGGACAGCTGGTATTGCAATTCGCGCCTGTGGATAACGTGACTGCAACGCTGGACTATACCGCTTCCCGCTATGATGAGCAGGTCTCCATGAACCGCACCAGCGTGTGGTTTGATACCTCTGCTGGCGTTACTGACAGCAACGGCACTGTCATCAATCCGAGCGTACAAAATGATGAGCTGAATTTCTGGGCGTGGAACTACCAGTTTGTTACTGAAAACGATTCCGTAGGTCTGAATGTGGAGTGGGCCGCAACCGACTCACTGAGCTTTGGCCTGGACGTACACGACTCTACCTCCCATTCTCAGCCGGGTGGTACTCCCGCAGAAACCATTGCCAATACCAAGAACCCGGGCAAACTGGTGAATGTTGAAGCGGACTTCTCCAGTGGCAGTGGCCTGCCTGGAATCAGCTTTGACGATTCCGCACTCGCAGGTGGTGCTTTTGCTCCGGAAAATATTGTTTCCGATCTGTTCCAGGAGCGTGGTCTCGAAATCGAGAACAGCATTCAGCAAATTCAGCTTGATGGAACCTGGGAAAACCTGGATGGTGGCGCGCTTAAAACCGTCAAATTTGGTATTGCCAGTACCGACTATCAAGTGGATGCCTATGACAGCCAGTCTTTCGCATTCGTAGACCTGGGTGACCTGGCATCCCTGGGAATCGACTTTGAGCAGCGGGGTGATTTCGGGGATCAAATCGGTAGCAACAGCGGTTTGTTCCCACTACTGGCGGATTATGAGGCTTCTGACTTTATCGATGCAGTAAAGGCCAGTGGTCAATACTTCCAGGCCACTCCGACCTTTGACAAGGTGACGGAAGAAACACTTGCAGCTTTCGTTACCGCGGACTTCGAAACGGAGTTCAATGGCTATCCTGTACGGCTGAACGCGGGTGTGCGATTTGAAGATACTGAAGTAACCGGCACCTCCATTCAGAACGGTATCCTTGGATTGAGCTTTTGGCACGACGAGGAGCTGCGTGAAATCAATGACGATACGCCCAGTGCCGATACTCTTGACGGGGATTACACGCGCTTCCTGCCGAACCTGGATGCGAGCATCAGTCTGACCGAAGAACTGGTGGCGCGTGCATCTTTCAGTCGTACCTTGAGTCGCGCCGATATCTCTGCGATGTTCCCGTCTACCTCTCTGGATGTGTCACGTCCGGGTGGTCCGTTCAATGCCTCCCAGGGTAATCCGGGTTTGTTGCCGATTACTTCTGACAATTTCGACTTGTCCGTGGAGTACTACTACGCAGAGGGTAGCTACGCATCTGTAGGTTACTTTAAGAAATACGTTGAGAACTTCATCGGTGCGACCACCGAAGAGCGTGTAATCTACGACGTAAATGGCAACCCGATCACCGACCCGAGTATCAATCCGCGCCCGGGATGCCCGGATTCTACCGGCAGTAACCCGGCGTGTTTCGGTACCGCCAATGACCCGGTTATAACCTGGAATGTCGGTACTCCCGGTAACCAGGAGAATGCGGAAGTCTACGGTTGGGAATTTGCCGTGCAGCATATGTTTGGCGATAGCGGATTCGGTGCGATCTTCAATGCGACCCTGGTAGATGGCGACGTAGAATACGATGTCTACAGCAGTGACAATGTCTTTGCGCTGACGGGTATGAGTGACTCTGCGAACCTGATTGGCTTCTATGAGAAAGATGCCTTCCAAGCTCGTCTCGCCTACAACTGGCGTGATGATTT
>NZ_LZDE01000295.1 GCF_002009015.1 Microbulbifer mangrovi
CAAAACGTGCATAGTATTGGTCGTCCCTGTCACGGTGTTAGCTTTAAAATAGAGTAATTCGCATGGAATCATTAGAGCTGGCCTTGTTATTTGTATTGTTACTACTGCCAGTAGTTGATGTGTTGCTGGAAAGATTTAAATCTAAGAGCAAGAGTGTCGAATACATAAAGATTTCCGTTGTTCTCTGGTCTATCACTATTTTCTTAATATATTCATTCTATGAAGGGGCGTTGAGCGTTAATAATCCGAATTTTCTCCCTAAATCAATCTGGAAAATCTACGCTTCGCTGTTGCTATTCACTACCCTTATTTTGTATCTGATATATGTAGTCGCGACTATTTATAACAGCGAGAAAGTTCGACAACAGGTGATGGGACAGTTTCAGAGTGCTGGCGATTCCGTGCTGGGCTTATTGCCAGAAACACGAAAAGAATTTTTGCTGTTTACTTTGCTTCTTTCTGTTACGGCGGGTATATGCGAAGAGCTAATCTTCCGTTGGTATTTGTACAGCTTTCTTGAGGGGCAAGTGCATTGGTTGATTGCCGTTTTTATGAGTAGTCTGCTTTTTGGACTGTGGCATCTATACCTTGGTTGGGGGTATGTTGTTAAAACTTCCGTTATGGGCGCTATTTTATGTGGTGTATATTTATACTTTGAGAGTATATTGATTGCGATTATTGCTCATATATTAATGGATGTATATTCTGGTGCAATTGCGTACTACGCAAGAAATGGGTCGATATATGTGCCAAATAATAGAAGCTGACAAGATAGCAGATACCCAAGGCAATCAGGCGAGGTGTCTAATACCAATTTCCCCATATCGAAAAAGTAGGGCGCCTGTTGCTAGAGGCCTATTGGAGAGCACATGAAAAAAACAGTTTCTCTTTTCTTGGTTTTCATCGCGGCTGTGGTCTCGGTTTTCGTGGTTCAATTTTTAATCACGAAGCTGTGGGGCTTTGCAGGAGTTAGCTGGGGTCCAGGTAACCTCCCGGTTACACCAGCTCAGAAAATTGCAATGTTAAGTACAACCTTCCTCGCAGGCCTGCTCGCCCCGATTGTTGCAATCGCTATTTGCCGCAAAATTCCATGGGGAATTATCTGCGCAATTTGTGTGTTTGGTATGGGTATTGATATTTTTGCCGCTTTGGCGCCGCTGGCCAGTTTACCAACTTGGTTTAAAGTTGCTTTTGTCGTGTCAGTGCCACTACAGGTAATTGCCGGCACTATGATAGGGTCTGGTTTCCTGCTTGAAAATAAAGCGGAAGCCGAGCTTACCTGAGTGGTTGTGAAGGGTGCACCGGTCTTCCCTATAGAGTTTTAATACTTCCGCTTTTCACTGGGGATCTATGATTCCCTCATTTCAGCCAGCATCAGTTCTCGGATGACGGGAACGGGTGCATTACCGTAACTCAGAAATTTTTCGTGAAACTGTTTGAGATCAAATTGATCCCCGAGCTTCTCCTTTATCTCATCCCTTAGTGCCATAATATCCATGTAGCCTGCAAAGTAGCTGGTAAGCTGAACCTGACTCAGTGTTGCTCGACGCCATTTTCCCATTGCTTCGGTTTTCTGCTGGAAGGCCTGCTTCATCATCAGGTCCATGGCCTGCTGTTCGGTGATGCCTTTGACCTGAATCGAATAGTCGAGGAGGGTGTTTACCACGGTTCGCAGATTCCACTTGTAGTACATCATCCACAACTCTGGTGAGAAATCACCGTAGCCCGCCTCCAGCATCATACGTTCGGTGTATACCGCCCACCCTTCGATCATGGCGCCATTGCCGAGGATATTCTTGATCAAACTGGGGGACTGGTTGGCGTAAATAAGCTGAGTGTAGTGTCCCGGTATTGCCTCGTGGATATTCAGTATCTGCATCAGGTAGGTGTTGTATTCGCGCAGGAAGCTCTCTGCACGGTCGTCCGGTAGCTCGTTTACTGGCATTACGTTGTAGTATGTATTCGCATCCTTATCGTAGGGACCTGGTGCATTGATCGAGGCGACCGCGAAGCCGCGCATATAGGGAGGGGTGGTGCGGACCACGAGCGGCTTTTCCGGGTCCAGTGTCAGCAGGTCTTTTTCATTGACAAATGCGACGAGCTCGGGGATTTGCTCCTCTACCGCGGCTTTAAAGTTTTCCTTGGTGGCGTGGTGTTGCGAGAGCTTTTCCAGTACCTTGGCAATTTTTTCCAGGATGTCGTCGGGGCGTTTTTCACCGGCAAAGTATTTCGGCCACAGTTCGTCAGCGAGATCATCCATTTTTAGGTGCAAGCGGTCTTTTTCCCGCAGCGCAAGTTGGTAGAGTTCCGCCCCGGTCATGCTTATCTGGATGTCATAGCGAAATTTTTCTTCGTACAGCTTTTCGCCAATTCGGAAGTCATGGAAGCTGTCGACCTTTTCCATCGTGGCGTGGAGGGTCTGCAGCTGGGTCACATACTCTTTAATCGCTGTACGCGTAGCGCTGAGGCGAGTCTGGAACATTTCCTTTTCCTGTTCGGAAAGTCCGCTTTCTGCCACTTTTTTCTCAAGGTCTTCACCGAATACAGACAGTGCGCCTTCGTTTTGCTGAATGCCCAGTATCAGTTGCGGCGACGCCGGATTATGCAGTGACTTTTCCGCTGCGGCATAGTATGCCGGCACCAACTGCATTCGATTACTGAAGGCCCGCAGGCGGTCATCCAGGGGGGCGTAGTCTGTGTTGAGTATCAGGGCGAATCCGTGAGAAACGTTATAGTTGGCGGGATTCCATTCGTGAGACTTGAATACCGTCAGATCCCATATCGTTTTGTCGAGAAAGTTGTTGATCAGCGCCAGGTCAGTACGCGCATTTTCGCTCAAGTTCTTGTCTTTAAATCGGGAGAACTGGTTGCGGTAGTTACGCGCGAAGCTAAGTACTTTCTGGCGATAGTTTTTATCCGGGGCCTCCAGTCGCTCGGCTACCTTGTAGTAACCATTGTTGATGGCCCAGGAGGGGAACAGGTGCCACATACGCTCGATCATCTGATTGCTCAGGTGCTGGAACTCCAGTTCGTCAGTCGAGAGTTTATGCTGATCCCTGTTCCCGGACTTGCTTTGGATCTGGTTACTGCTGGCAGTCACGTCGCCTGTGGATCGCCCGTTGGCGTTGCCGTCGTCGGTGGCCGGGGGCGCAGGTTGTGCGCTTTTGTCCCCACATCCGGCCAGGGCGGCGGTCACAAGTATGGCTGTCATCAGGCGTTTCATAAGCAGTCTCGAATTTTTCACGGAATCTGCTCAAAAACTAGCACAGTCAACTTATAGTTATCCGTTGATGCGACATTTATTTTGTGTGATGTAGGTCGCCTTGTTTCACATTGAGGCGACGGCTAAAGTGGCAAAACACGAATTTGTGGCCGAGTGCCGCGAATCGATTCTAACAATTTTGTATTTTTGTCTTAGGAGTCTGGTATGACAGAACTCGCAGCACAGGCATGTGAGGCCTGCAGGGCGGATGCGCCATTGGTTTCAGATGAGGAACTGGCCGAGCTGATGCGGGAGATCCCCGATTGGACCCCGCTGGCCCGGGATGGCGTGATGCAGCTTGAACGAGTGTTCAAGTTCCGCAACTTCAAGCAGGCGCTGGCGTTTACCAACCGTGTCGGCGAAATTGCCGAGGAAGTGGGTCATCACCCCGCGCTGCTGACCGAGTGGGGCAAGGTAACCGTGACCTGGTGGAGCCATGAGGCCGGTGGCCTGCACAAGAATGATTTCATTATGGCTGCGCGTACTGACAAGCAGCTCGACGCGGAGTAAGCGTCGAAGCAGTTAGGGCCATCTTCGCTCAACATTGCTTCGCAGTTTGTCTGGCCCCGGCGGCATTCGCTGCTGTGGGCCGAACACGCCGCCAGATCCGTAAGATGTACAAAGAGTAAGTTAAGAAGGATCACAATGCTGAAGATGAAAGCCACCTGCGAACGCTGCAGTGCAAAGCTCGGCCTTTCTGCCCAGGCCTTTATCTGTTCCTATGAGTGCACTTTCTGTCCCGAATGTACGGAAGAGTTGAAGCACGAGTGTCCCAACTGCCAGGGGAGCCTGGTTCTGCGCCCGGTTCGTCGCACTTCTCCGACAGAAGTCGCCAAGGGCGGTTTCAAGGCCAAGCTGGAAACGATTCTTCCATAGCCTCTTTCCTGCCCGATCTTCCCCCACTGGTGCGACGTATGTGGCATTTGCCAGCAGCAGGCATCAGGCCGCCTTCTGTGCCCACAGCAAAAACTCCCTGTTGCCGTCGCCGCCGGTGATGGGGCTTTCCATATAGCTACGCACTTCGAGATCCAGTTCCTCGCACAGCGCGTAAATCTTTTCCTGGACCCCCTGGTAAAGGGCCGGGTCACGTACCAGCCCGCCTTTACCCAGGCCCTCGGGGCCAACTTCAAACTGGGGTTTGACCAGGCTCAGCAGGTGGCCGCCGGCTTTCATCAGTGCTGGCAGCTGCGGCAGTATCAGTGTCTGGGAAATAAACGAGACATCCATTACCACCGCATCGAAGCCGTGATCTGCATAGGGGGCAATCTGCTCGGCGGTGAGGTGGCGTGCGTTGAGGCCCTCAAACAAATACATACGGGGATTTTCACGCAGGGATTCTGCCAGCTGGTCGTGTCCCACATCCACGCCGACCACAAGTTCGGCCCCTCGCTGTAGCAGGCAGTCGCTGAAGCCACCGGTGGAGCAGCCGACGTCCAGTGCATGCCATCCGGCCGGGTTGAGGCCGGTATGGTCGAGAATACCCGCCAGCTTGAGGCCGGCACGGGACACGTACTGGTCCTCGGGCAGCGGTTCGACCTGGATTTGGGTGTCCTCACTCAGCGTCTGGCTGGCCTTGGTGGCCGGGCGCCAGCTGTGTCCGTCTGACAGGAGTACTCGACCGGCATCAATCAGTTTGCGGGCGTGGGTTCTGGAACTGGCAAGCTGTTGCTGAACGAGAAGGAGGTCGAGACGGATCATGCGCTGCACTCACTATATTATGGGGAGCACCGGGATTGGAGGAAGATTCGGCTGCCATGCTAACCTCTGCCCCTCAAACGGAAAAGTCTCAGATAGAATCCACAATCATTCCGGAACCGAATAACAGGAGTTGGCGTTAGATGGCAAAAAATGTGCTGAGTAAATTCAGGGTGCGCAAGGGCAAGGTCTTTGAGGCCCCGTTGGAGAACGCATTCGGCCGTCTCGTCACGCCATTTGAAGAGTTTATCCATCGCCAGAGCAGCAGTGGCCTGCTGTTGATGGCGTGTGCGGTCATTGCGCTGGTGATCGCGAACTCTCCGTGGCAAGAATGGTACAAGCATATCCTCCACCTGCCGGTCAGTTACAACTTCGGTGAGTGGTCCCTGTCGATGAGCTTCCATCACTGGATCAACGACGGCCTGATGGCCATCTTCTTCCTGTTGGTGGGGCTGGAATTGAAGCGGGAGTTCCTCGTCGGCGAGCTCTCGGAATTGAAACACGCGGTATTGCCGGTCATGGCCGCTATCGGTGGTATGGTCGTGCCGGCGCTTATTTTTTACCTGATGAATGGCGGTACACCGTCAGAGCGTGGCTGGGGTATTCCGATGGCCACGGATATTGCGTTTGCGGTGGGCTGTATCGCCATCCTCGGCAATCGAGTACCGCGCGCGGTGGTGACATTCCTGGTGGCTCTGGCCATTGTGGACGACCTGGGCGCGATCCTGGTGATCGCCGTCTGGTATACGGAGAGCGTGAACACCACAGCGCTGATGGCGGCCTGTGCGCTGGTCGCTGTGATGTGGCTGCTGAAGTTCGCCGGTGTACGTCGTTCGGCCGGGTATATCTTCGTCGGGATACTGCTGTGGTATGCGCTCTATGTGACCGGGGTACACGCGACCCTGGCCGGGGTGATCACCGCAATGGCCATTCCCGCGCGGCCCAAGTATGACCCGGTGGCGTTCAGTACCTTTGTGAAAGACATCATCCGCAGCTTTGACCGCTGTTTCCGTCCTGGCGACAAGATTATTGCCAACGACGCCTTGCGTGCGCGGGTGACGGCACTGGATAACGGTATCCATCTGGTGCAATCGCCGCTGCAGCGTATGGAGACACGTTTGCACACCCCTGTGGCATTTATCGTGGTGCCCATTTTTGCCCTCGCCAATGCGGGGATCCCGATCGATAGCTTCACCAGTGCGTCTGCGGTGCTGAATCCGCTGACACTGGGTGTCATCTGTGGCCTCGTATTCGGCAAGCTGATCGGGATTGCCGGCGCGACCTGGATCGGCTGGAAGCTCGGATTGGGTGAGCTGCCCAAATCGGCAACTTTCCACCACATTGTGGGCGTGGCGTTGCTGGGGGGGATCGGCTTCACCATGTCGATCTTTATTGCCGAGCTGGCATTTGCCGGGGAAAACGAGATGTTGATCCAGGCGAAGGCGGGTGTGCTGTTGGCTTCGGTGATCGCGGGAGTGGCAGGGTTCCTGATTCTGCGGAGGGCGCCGATCGAGGAGTCGACCCAGAGCGACGAGGCAGGGCACCTGGATTCCCCCACAACCGATATCAGGCCGGGTCACAGCGAGACAAAAGACAAGGATGAGGGGGAGCAGCGCAAGTTGCCCTGAGTTCCTGTGAAAACGCCGGCCTGAATACTGCGCTGATCAGGCCGGCAGGGCGAGCCAGGCAATCGTTAGCAGGGATGCCCATGCAACCACCGCGCAAGCCAGCTGCCAGCTGCGCGGGGTATTTTTCAGTATGCCCGAACCGAACACCACACCCATACACAATCCCACCAATATCAGGCTGGTCTGCCCGGTACTCGGCGCCTGGCCATTTTTGTACAGCAAAACCGGCCAGAATGTGAGCAGCAGGCTGGTCAGCAGCGAGGTGACGAAGGTGGTGATTCTGAGCGCTTTCATAGAGTTGCCTGCAACGCAGTCCCGTTTGATGTAACGGTCGGCAGCGGCTCGCGGGGGTTACTCTTCAAATTCGGTCTCGTTTCTGTCCATGTTCTCGGTGACTTCCAGCCACAGCGCATTGACCACGCCAAACAGGCAGGCCAGCAGCACGCCGAGAATCCATGTGAAGTACCACATACCTGTATCTCCTGAGTCAGTAGCTACTGTGGGAGTTTTCTTCGATATATTCCCTGGTCACCCGGCCGTACATTTTGCGGTAGCACCACAGGGTGTAGAGCAGAATGATCGGCACGAAAATGACTGCGGCAGCAAACATTAGCCCGAGGGTCAACTCGCTGGAGGTCGCGTCCCAGAGCGTGAGGCTCATATTTGGATCTCGGGACGAGGGCATCACGAACGGAAACAGGGCGATGCCTGCGGTGAGAATCACGCTGGTTACCGTCAGGGAGCTTGTCAGGAACACGAGCGCACTTTCCGCACGTGCGAATAGCCAGGTGGCGGCGGCCATCAATATTCCCAGCAGCGGAATCACCCACAGTAGTGGGTGCGCGCTGTAGTTCGCCTGCCAGCCGTCGTTGCCGTATGCCACGGTTTTCGCCAGCGGATTGAGTTTGTCCCCGAGGGGCTTGATGTCCACGATGTGCATGCCATCGATTCCCACCAGTAACCAGATCCCCGCCAGCACAAACAATCCGATGACGGCGAGGGCAGAGAGCTGGGTGGCCTGCTGCGCGCGCGCGTGCAGCAGGCCGCGGGTTTTCAATTGCAGCCAGGCGCCGCCATGCATAGCGAGCATGGCAACGGAAAGCAGCCCGCAGATCAGGGCGAAGGGGTGCAGCAGCATCCAGAACGACCCGTGATAGCTGGGGCGCAGCAGGTCGTCCAGTTCAAACGGCAGCCCCAGCATCAGATTGCCGAAGGCCACGCCGAAGATCAGTGGTGGTACGACACCGCCAATAGTCAGTCCCCAGTCCCACAGGTTGCGCCAGCGCGGGTCGTCGATTTTGGAGCGGTAATCAAACCCTACGGGCCGGAAGAACAGGGCGCACAGGGTGATCATCAGTGCGGCGTAGAGTCCGGAAAAAGCGGCGGCATAGACCATGGGCCAGGCGGCAAAGATGGCGCCGCCTGCGGTAACGAACCATACCTGGTTGCCCTCCCAGTGGGGGCCCACGGTATTGATCATGATGCGCCGATCCATATCGGTTTTCCCGATCACCCGCAGCAGCATCCCCACACCCATATCGAAACCGTCGGTGAGCGCAAAGCCAATCAGAAGCACACCGATCAGTGCCCACCAGATCAGTTTCAGCGTTTCGTAATCCATAGCGCGTCTCCTTTCCGGTTCAGGCCTGGGCCTGCGGCTTGTTTGCCGGCAGCTCAAAGTGGTATTTGCCGGTCCCCAGGCTGGAGGGGCCGAGGCGGGTAAAGCGCAGCATCAGGTATACCTCGGCCACGGCCAGCGCGGTGTAGAAGGCGATGATGGCGGTCAGGCTGCCGAGCACTTCGCCGCGGGTAATGGAGGAGGCGGACATATAGGTGGGAAGTACTTCGGCGATGGACCAGGGCTGGCGGCCGTATTCGGCAACAATCCAGCCACACTCGGCGGCTATCCACGGCAACGGCAGGGACCACAGGCAGGCATAGAGCACGGCGCGGTTACCGGCGCTGCGATGGCGGGCGGACTGGATAAACGCCGCGATAAACACGAACAGCATGATAAACCCGGCCCCAACCATCACCCGGAAAGTCCAGAACAGGGGGGCTACGCGGGGAATGGAGTGTTCTGCCGCCTGTTTGATCTGTTCTTCGGTCGCGTCGGTGATGTTTTCTGTATAGCGCTTCAGCAACAGGCCATAGCCGAGGTCGTATTGCAGGTCGGCAAAGGCATTGCGAGTTTCCTGGCTGGTGTCCCCGGAGCGCAGCTTTTGTAGCAATTCGTAGGCCTGGATACCCCGGCGGATGCGCTGTTCATTCTCCGGGATGATTTGGTCAAAGCCCGTCACTTTTTCGTCTAGGGAGCGGGTGGCAATCAGTCCTAGCGCCCAGGGGATCTGGATCTGGAAATCGTTTTTCTTTTCCTCCTGATTCGGGAATGCAATCAGGGTAAAAGAGGCCGGTGGCTCCTGGGTTTCCCACTCGGCCTCGATAGCTGCCAGCTTGACCTTCTGTATGTCGCCGACGGTATAGCCGCTTTCATCCCCGAGCACGATCACTGAGAGAATCGAGGCCAGGCCAAAGCTGGACGCGATGGCGAAAGAGCGCCGCGCGAAGGGAATATCCCTTTTCCGTAACAAGTAGTAGGACGACACACTGAGCACAAACATGGCACCGGTGACGTAACCTGCGGCCACCGTGTGCACGAACTTGACCTGTGCCACCGGGTTGAACAGCACATCGCTGAAGCTGGCGAGTTCCATGCGCATGGTTTCGAAATTGAATTCCGCGCCGATCGGATACTGCATCCAGCCATTGGCAATCAGGATCCACAACGCCGACAAGTTGGAGCCGATGGCCACCAGCCAGGTGCAGGTCAGGTGTTGCACCTTGGTCAGCCTGTCCCAGCCAAAAAAGAACAGGCCGATAAACGTCGACTCTAGAAAAAACGCCATCAAACCTTCGATGGCCAGGGGCACGCCAAAAATATCACCCACGTAGTGGGAGTAGTAGCTCCAGTTGGTTCCGAACTGGAACTCCATTGTCAGGCCGGTGGTGACTCCCAGGGCGAAGTTGATCCCGAACAGTTTGCCCCAGAACTTGGTCATATCCTTGTAAATGGCCTTGCCCGTCAGAACATAGCAGGACTCCATAATCGCGAGAATAAACGACAGGCCAAGCGTTAGCGGCACGAACAGAAAGTGGTACAGGGCTGTCAGTGCGAACTGCAAGCGGGACAGGTCCACTACGGTTTCATCGATCACTTAACGCTCCTTGTCCTGGTGACCTGATTCGGCGGAGTGCGAGACTGGCACAGATTTTTTATCGTCGGGTTCAATGTCGGCCCTGGCTTCAGGGAAAAAGCGAGCCGGATCGGGCACTGTATGCTCCGGGGACGGAGAGAAAAAATAGATTTTGATCAGGGTGATCAGAATTAGCTTGATGACCAGAACCGCGCCGAGTTCGATCAACAGGCGACGGTCGGAAAGCGTCATGGTGTTCCCGTCTGGTTTGCCACAAATAAGGCGCCGCGCGGCTCAATATTAGCAGCGGTACCCGAAAGTGGCGGGTGAGGATGGCTTTTTGGCGCAGAAAGCCGGGAACTGGCGCGCCTGACCTTGAATGGCTGTGTGACGCGGTGCTTAGGTCCGCGGGATGCCGGCTATAGCGATAGACGTTTGGTCCGTATTTACGCGGGTAGTAGGCTGCATACGAGCAGTAGCAAGCCGAAGTTGCTGAGCAGGATCAGTGCGAGATTCTGGGGACGGTACTCCATGGGTGCCTCTGTATTTCTTGATTTTTGTTGATTATTGGCAGGTCGAAATAAAGGTCTTGCCGGCTATGGTATTACCAATTATGGCGGTTGAAAACCCCGTAGTAGTTCACTGTCGCTGTGTTAGTATCAGTTTCTTCGGGAAACTGGTAAGTCCAAACCGGTCGAGTTTTTCGAGTTGGTGTACCGGCTGATCGCTGCCGGGGCAGGCATCCTATTTCAAAAGCAATAAAGAGAAGGACGCGGGTAGGAGTGAATATGATGCAACCGATTCATCACCATCGCGCTGGTAATCCCCTGCACTGGAAAAAGGCATTTTGCTGGTTTGCGCTGCCGGTCGTTACGCTGACACTGATTTTGCTGCTGGTGCCATCTTCCGCACGCTCGTCCGCCAGTTTCCCGGTGGATGATTCATTCAATGTTCACGCCGCGTTTGAAAAGGCCCGTAAGGACTATCCCCAGATCAGTATTGCCAGCGTGGCACCCAATGCGTCCACGGTGGTACAGAGGGATCTGGTCTATCGTCAGCTGGGCGAACGCGCCCTGCGTCTGGATATTTTCCGTTCCGAGTCTGCCGGGGCGGGCGAGCGGCGTCCGGCGGTTTTACTGGTGCACGGCGGTGGCTGGCGCTCGGGCAATCGAACGTTACAGGAACCCATGGCGATCTATCTCGCGAACCGCGGTTTCGTGACGGCCACGGTGGAGTACAGGCTTTCTCTGGAGGCCCATTACCCGGCGGGAGTACGGGATGTCAAAGCCGCGCTGGGGTGGCTGCGCAACCATGCCGACGAATACAGCATAGACCCGCAGCGCATTGCTATTTTAGGAGCCTCCTCCGGCGCCCAGATGGCGACTCTGGTGGGGGTGACCCCGGGGTTGGCTGCATTTGAAACTGTCGGGTCTCGCGGCCAGGACGGGATCCAGGCGATCGTCAACCTGGATGGTATCGTGAGCTTCACTACGCCAATGGCGCTGAAACATGAAAATGCGCCACACAAAAACCCCTCCGCGGCGGGCGCCTGGTTTGGCGGGCGCTACCAAGACGTGCCTGCGTTGTGGCGACAGGCCTCGCCACTGGAATATGCCGGTGCGGGTTCGCCCCCCACGCTATTTATTAACAGCAGCCGGCCGCGTTTCCATGCCGGACGCGATGCCTATATAGAAAAACTTTCCTCCGCCGGCATCCCCACCGAGGTGATGACCCACGACGATTCTCCGCATCCATACTGGCTGTTTGAACCCTGGTTCACCCCCTCCGCGGAAAAGGTGGCGGCTTTCTTGCAGCGGACCCTGAAATAGCCGCAAATAACTGTCGCAACCGGTCGATTTTGCTGGATATACTCGCGCGAATCGCTGCTGGTCTCACGGGGCCAGTGCGTGAATCTTCTCTCTCGTGATCGCGTGGAGTCCGTGGCCAATGCAACAGTCCGAACAGTTTATCGATCTTCTCAAATTACTCGTTCGCAGCCCCAGTGTGGTGGGTGCCGAGCACTCGTTTTTCCGGGTGCTGCAACGGGAGCTGGAGGAGCGTGGGGCACAGGTTACCTGGTATGAAGGGTTGCTGGTTGCCCAGGGGCAGCGTCCCCACAGTGCCAAGTTCTCTGCACACATTGATCGGCATGGTCTGATTTGCACGGGGCCCAACGAGTTCCAGTACGCTGCCTTTGTTTCCGGTCGCCGCTCGGACCTGCTGGGTAACTCCGTATCGGAAAAGCTGATGACGAAAATTGTCGATCGGTTTCAGGGGGTCCCCGTCACTGCCTATGAGCCCTGGTCGGGTTCCTATTTTGGTTCCGGTGAAATCCGGCGGGCCTATGTGTGCAGTTACCGCAATAACCTGATTTTTGAGGTGGCCGGTCTGGAGCACGTCGTTGCCGGCACCCCGGTCGCGTTCACCGATCGGCTGAAGCTCAGCGGAGGTATCCTGAGCGCGCAGCTGGACAATGTGCTGACCGCGGCACACCTGGTGCACCTGTACAGCCTTGGATTTCAGGGCACCGCGTTTTTCACTGCGCAAGAAGAGTCCGGCAGTAGCTGGCGCTATCTGCTGGAATGGTTCCGCCGCTTCAATGGCGGCACCGAACGGTTGATTGTGGTGGATACCAGCCCTTATCCCGACCGCACCAGTGCCGACGCCCAGCAGGTGGTGTTGCGACGTCGGGATGCCAACGCGGAATTCCACCGGGGTACTACCGAGCGTCTCGCGGCATTGTGTGATTCGAAGGGGATTTCCTACGGCTACAAGGACGCATATATCGCGGCGCAGAACCAGCAGGCGCAAGCGGAAGGCCAGGAGCCCCAGTCCCTCGGCAGTACCGAGCTGGGGCGGATTGTCGCCGCATCTTCGGGCTTTGTGCAGGGCACCACGCTGCAGATTCCCACGACGGGTTACCACACCATGGAAGAATCCGCCTCGCTGGCTGCGAACAGTGCGTTCAGTGAGCTGCTGGTTGCCCTCGCCAGCGAGAGTTGAGTTGTGTCTCAGAACTCGTCGGAGACCTGATAGCGATTACAGCGGTTGTTGCAGTAGGGGCGGTCCGAGCGCAATTTGCCAGACTCCGGGTGGACGGTGAGCTGGCGTTTCTTCTGCCCGTGGTATGCGACCACATTCCAGTAGCCATTGCGGAAATACATATTGGAAAAGGAGTGGAACCCCAGTCGCTGCAGGCGCAGCCTAACCGCGCCGGCGCTGAGAGCGATTTCCGACGGGGTGCCGCCATCCAGGTCCGGACCGTAAAGATGGGGCGGGATCTGACCGGACGATGGTCCCGAGAATTGGAAATCGTTGGCACTGAACGGCCCCGGCTGCTGGGCGTGCGCGCCCGCTGCCACTAGCAGGAACAATGTTGCTGCTGCGGTCAGTTTTACACGGTGTGCGGATGCGGCAAACTGCATGGCTTTCCCCAAATTGCCTTTATCAGAGGATTGATACGGTGGGGGGTTGCCATCTCCAAGGGATTTCTGGTCCTGTCGGAGCGCTTGCGATGGGAATAAAGGGAGATGCGGTGAATGGAGTCATGGCTGCGGTGGCCCCGGCGCCACGGAATCGCCGGTCACCCGTGAACTGCTAGAATGGCGCGCTATTTATCATTATAAGTGAGAAATGGCGCCAATCATGACTCTGCATTCCCTTTTTCGTCGCGTCGGCGTAGTTCTGTTCGGTTTCGCCGGCAGCACTGCAGTCCTCGCCGCTGACCCGCTCAATGTTACCGGCGACAAGTTCCGCCAGCTGGAAGAGCTCCTGCCCACCCCGAATACCTACCGCGCTGCCTCCGGTGCGCCGGGTCATGCCTACTGGCAGCAGCAGGCGGATTACGACATCAAGGTCTCCCTGGATGATGACAAGCAGCGCATCACTGCGTCTGAAACCATCACCTACAAGAACAACTCGCCGGATACCCTGCGCTACCTGTGGCTGCAGCTGGACCAGAACCGCTTCAAACCCAACTCCTCGGGCAACCTGGCGGCGCCGGTAGATGTTGAATCCATCGCTCCTGACACGATTCCATTCGGCAGCTTCCGCCGCGAAGTGGTTTCCGCGGAATTCGACGGTGGCTACCAGATCACCAAGGTTGCCGATGCCCGGGGCCGCGACCTGCGCCACACCATTGTGGATACCGGCATGCGCATCGACCTGCCGCAGCCGCTGAAGTCCGGTGAGAGCGTGAGCTTCCGCGTGGACTGGGAGTACAACATCATCGAGCAGAAGGCGCTGGGTGGCCGTTCCGGTTACGAGTTCTTCGAGCGCGATGGCAACTACCTGTACGAGATCGCCCAGTGGTTCCCGCGTATGGCGGCCTATAACGACGTGAGTGGCTGGCAGAACAAGCAGTTCCTCGGTCGCGGTGAGTTCGCACTCGAATTTGGCGATTACCGTGTGGCCATTGAAGTGCCGGCGGATCATATCGTGGCTTCCACCGGTGTGCTGCAGAATCCTGCCGACGTACTCACCCGCGAGCAGCGCAAGCGTCTGGACAAAGCGCGCACCGCGAAGAAGCCGGTGATGATCGTGACCAAGGAAGAGGCGCTGGAAAACGAGAAGGACCGCGCGCGCGGCCGCAAGACCTGGGTGTTTAAAGCGGAAAATGTGCGTGACTTCGCCTGGGCTTCGTCGCGCAAGTTCCTGTGGGATGCGCAGGGCTACAAGAAAGGCGGCACCGATACCCTGGCTATGTCTTTCTATCCGGAAGAGGGCACCCCGCTGTGGGACAAGTACTCGACCGAGGCGATCATCCACACCATGGATGTCTACAACCGCTACAGCTTTGATTACCCGTACCCCACTTCCATTTCCGTGAATGGACCGGTGGGTGGTATGGAATACCCGATGATCACCTTCAATGGTCCGCGTCCGGAAATTGATGAAGAGGATCGCAGCAAGCGCACCTATTCCCGCCGCACCAAGTACGGTCTGATCTCGGTGATCATCCACGAGGTCGGCCACAACTATTACCCGATGATCATCAATTCCGACGAGCGTCAGTGGACCTGGATGGACGAAGGCCTGAACACTTACGTGCAGTTCCTGGCGGAACAGGAGTGGGAAGAGAAGTACCCGTCCCGTCGCGGCGATGCGCGCAAGATTGTCGAGTACATGAAGAGCGAGAACCAGGTTCCGATCATGACCAACTCGGAATCCATTCTGCAGTTCGGCAACAACGCCTATGGCAAGCCGGCCACGGCGCTGAATATCCTGCGTGAATCCGTTATGGGCCGCGAGTTGTTTGACTTTGCATTCCGCGAGTACGCCCAGCGCTGGAAGTTCAAGCGCCCGATGCCGGCAGATTTCTTCCGCACCATGGAAGATGCTTCCGGTATGGATCTGGACTGGTTCTGGCGCGGTTGGTTCTACACCACCGACCATGTGGATATCAGCCTGGATGCGGTGAAGCACTACACCGTGGGTACCAAGAATCCGGATATCGAAGGCCCGTGGAAGCGCGAGCAGTTTGAGCAGGAGCCGGAGACGGTAACCGTACAGAAAAACCGCACACAGCGTATGACCCGAATTGTGGATGGCAAGCCGGAGTTGTCCGACTTCTACAACGAGCATGATGAGTTCGATGTATCCAATGCGGATCGCAACAGCTACCAGGGCATGCTTGAAGGTCTTGAGGACTGGGAGAAGAATTTGCTGAAGGTGGAGAGCAATGTATACGTGCTCAATTTCAGCAATATCGGTGGTCTGGTGATGCCGCTGTTCCTGCAGCTGGATTACGAGGACGGTTCCAGTGAGGAGCTGCGTATTCCGGCGGAAATCTGGACGCGGAATGCGCAGAAAACTTCCAAGATGCTGGTGCGTGGCAAGGACAAGATCCTGAAGTCTGTCACTCTGGATCCGCACTGGGAGACAGCGGATACCGATGTAGAGAACAACTACTACCCGCGTCGTATCATCAAGTCGCGTCTGGAGCTGTTCAAGGATGAGAAGTCCCGCAACCTGATGAAGGATTGGGACGAGGAGCTCAAAGAAGACTGATAGCCCTTTTAGCGCATCGCCATTCGATTTATTTCGGTGGCGGTAGCGCTACCGGGTTTCTAGGGTTGCCTGCCAAGTTTTCTTACACTTCTTTTAAATCTTCACACTGGATTCCCCATGCGATTCATGATGCCTAAGTCTTTCGTATATTGTTTTATGGTTCTGGTTATGACGTTGGCCTCACAGGCCCACGCGCACCGCTACCATTTCGGTATTACCGAGCTGTCCGTCAACGAGCGCACCCAATCCCTGGAAATCTCCCACCGCTTTTTTGTGGCGGATGTGGAGCGCGCGCTATCGCTGAGTGCAGGCAAGGAAATGAAGGATGCGCAGAAGCAGATGGAGGCTTATGTGAATCAGCATTTTCAGCTGAAGTCTGAGTCGGGGCAGCTGGTGAAGCCCAGTTGGGTGGGGATGGAGTCCGATGTGCACGATGTCTGGGTTTACCAGGAAGTTCCGCTTGAAGCGGTGCAGGGTAAGGCGTTTGTCGTGCGTCAATCCATGTTGATGGAGATCGAGGGCGATCAGGTAAATACCCTGAATCTTACCCGCGATGGCAAGACCGAGAGCTTCACGTTGAAGCCGGGTGCCAGTGCGGTGGAAATCCGTCTTTAACCGCAACGGTTTTTTGGACGCACCACCGCAAGGGCCTGCCCCTCACCGGAGCGGACACCTCTGCGGTAGTGTTGGTTGCGCTCCGGGTGGCTGACGAACAGGCCAGAGCCCAACAGCGGTTGCAGACCTTTCAGTAGCCGCGATTGGAGATCAGCGCTCGTCCTGTTTAACCTCAAGGATCTCGCCGCTATTGGGATCCACCTCCAGATCCCACTTCTTGCCTTCTTTGTACGCTTCTACTTCCCAGCGCCCGTTATCCAGGGATACGTCCACTACTGGCACATAGCCCTGTTGCTCCAGCTTGGTAACGATAGCGGAGAGAGCCATGGCGCCAGGCGGCGGCATTTCATCGCCCTCACTGGCCTGGGTTGCGGCGACCGCGGCAATACTGCCGAGGGTTACGGCGAGGAGTGAATTTTTGATGTGTTTCATTCAAGGTTTACTCCGTAATGCGCAGCGGATCAGTCGCCGGTACCCAGGCGCTGTTGCATCATAAAGCACCACTCATCGCTGCCACCGTCCGGACCGTGGGCGCCGTCGCCACCGGTAAGTTTATCCGCGGCCATAAACCATTCCTGGCTGCCTACGGAGGGCAAGCCTTCCGGATATTGTTCGGCGATGGCTTCTCCGTACTTCTCCACCAGTTGCCCGTTCACCCACTCGAACCACTCGGCATTACAGATCAGCTGACCCTCACTGTTGGGGCTCTCCCCGGAGCTACTTTCTCCGGTGCCAGAGTCGCTGGTGCTGTCCGTTGAAGTGTTACCGGTGCTGTCGCTATCTGGGGTCGAGGTGCTGTCATCTGCGGGCTCATCCACAGTGATTTCTTCCATCACCTCGGTTTCGGTTTCTGGTGCCTTGTCCGGGTCATTGGTGTCGGACTGGCGGCTACAGCCGGCGATGGTAAAAGACGTCAGTAGAGCTGCGATCAGAAAAGGACGAAACATAAATGCTCCTCTTGAAGTTCTTCTGGTGGCGCGGAATTGATCGGCCACTGGGAATAAGCATAGGGCGGATTTCGCGACTTGCACGGTAAGTGGAGGAGAACGTGATATCAGAACCCTGTGGCAGTGTCTCTGGCGGTGGGGTGATCTGTGCGATGAGTCGCACTTGTGAGCGGGTATGCTGGGGACGTTTGCGCTTTAATTACTATTGTATTATAAAAGTGCGCGTCCGCATTGGCCCCGGCCTGAGAGACCGGCGTGTGCGGCGACTAAAACAATAAAAGCGCCATCCCTGGGATGAATTTCTTCGCAGTACCCACCTGGCATCCAAGTGGTCAAGTGTCGTTCGCGCGGCAAGCTGTCTGGCCTGAATAATAAAAACAGATGATGAGGCAGTTATGTCAATTAGAACCCTCTGGCGAGCGTGCTCGCTCGTGGCCGTCTTTTGCCTGAGTACCGCGGCCAGCGCGGCCATCGAAAACGGCACCTATACCATTGTTTCCAAGTACAGCGGCAAGCTGGTTGAAGTCGGCAACGGCGATACCAGTGATGGTGCCAACATCAATCAGTGGCCGGGTAACGGTCACCCAACCCAGCACTGGGTCATCACCCATATCAGCGGTAACGACTATTCCGTAATCAACGCCCACAGCGGTCGGGCCATGGAAGTGTACGGGTTTGATACCGCGGACGGCGCCAATATTGCCCAGTGGACCTACTGGGGGGGTGCCAGCCAGATCTGGACCATTACCGATCAGGGCAGTGGTTACTATTCATTCATCAACAAACATTCCGGCAAGGCGCTGGATCTACTCGGCTGGGACACCAGTGATGGCGCTAATATTGGCCAGTGGTCCTGGTGGGGTGGTGATGCCCAGTTGTGGTCGCTGAATCAGCTCGCGCGTAGCGCGCCGGAATCCATCAGCTACTCCAGTCCGCGCTTTGACAATATCGCGGTACATGACCCCTCGGTGATCCGCGCCGATAACCAGTACTACGTATTCGGTTCACACCTGAGCGCGGCGCGCTCCGGCTACCTTACCAGTTGGGAACGCGTGGCCGACGGGGTATACCCGAGTAACCCGCTGTTCAACGATGTGACCAGTGAACTATCTGAGGCCCTGAGCTGGGCCCAAACCAGTACATTGTGGGCGCCGGATGTGATCCAGTTGAATGGGCAGTACCTGATGTTCTACAACGCCTGCCGCGGTGATTCTCCGCGTTCCGCCATGGGGATCGCGACCTCCTCGAATATCGAGGGGCCCTATAGTGATCAGGGGATTTTCCTGAAGTCCGGTATGTGGGGCGAGCCCAGTGAGGACGGTGCCATTTACGATGCGACCGTACATCCGAATGTAGTTGATCCGGTGGTGTTCCGCGGTGCCGACAACCGTCTGTGGATGACCTACGGCTCCTATTCCGGCGGTATTTTCATTATGGAGCTGGACCCCAACACCGGATTCCCGTACCCGGGGCAGGGCTACGGCAAACACCTGTTGGGCGGCAACCACTCACGGATCGAGGCGGCTTATACCATCTACGCGCCGGAAACCGGCTACTACTACATGTTTGTCAGTTACGGCGGCCTGGCTTCTGACGGTGGTTACAATATCCGCGTTTCTCGTGCGACCAGCCCGGACGGCCCCTATTACGATGCCAATGGCACCAATATGGCCGACGTCAAAGGCGCGCCGGGTACCATCTTTGACGATGCGAGCATTGCACCGCACGGCGTCAAGCTAATGGGCAATTACCTGTTTGCCAACAGCAACAATCAGTTGGGCTATGTATCTCCCGGCCACAACTCTGCCTACCGCAAGGACGATACCGGCCAGTACTTCGTGTTCTTCCACACCCGCTTCCCCAACCGCGGTGAGGAGCATGAGGTGCGTGTACACGAGTTCTTTATCAACCAGGCTGGCTGGCCAGTGGTTTCACCGTTGCGCTACGCACAGAAGGTGGATAGCAGCAATTCGGGCCGTACTCGCGAGCAACTGGAGGCGGTTTATGCCAGTGAGATTCCCGGCACTTATCAGCTAGTCAATCATGGCAAGGACATCACGGCCAGTATCAAGGGATCAAGCAATATCCAGTTGAATGCCGGCGGAAGCATCAGTGGTGCCCAATCAGGTACCTGGGTATATAACGAAGTCACCCGTGCAATGACCGTGACATTGAGCGGCACCAGTTATCAGGGTGTGGTTTCCAAACAGTGGAATCAGGTGCGCAGCCGTTATGAAGTGACTTTCACTGCGTTGTCCGATGACGGCACTGCGGTGTGGGGCATCAAATCCAATTGATCTGAGCGTGTTCAGATAAACGAAAACAGGCGGCCTCGGCCGCCTGTTTTTTTGGGGAAAGGGGAAGTTACAGTGCCGGGACAGACCCGCTCTCGGCAACCGGTGCGTCTGCGAGCGCTTCGCCATCGTCGTTGGCGGCGGCTGCAGCCAGGCGCTGTTCTTCGATTCTGCTGGTCCAGGTCAGCAGCGCCTGGTAGTGGCGGATATTCTGCACATAGGTGACCGGCTCCCAGCCACGTGCATAGCCGTGTTTCAGGTGCTTGTAATACTGTCGCTTGGCCAGCAGTGGCAAATGATCGCGCACGTCCTGCCAGCGGTCCGGGTTACCGCCCAGTTTCTGGGTTAGGACGCGGGCATCTTCCAGGTGGCCGTAGCCGATGTTGTAGGCTGCCAGCGCCATCCAGGTGCGATCTGGCTCGCGGATACGCTCCGGCATCTTCTCGCGCACCTGCAGGAAGTAGCGGGTGCCGCCGTCGATACTCTCGATCGGGTCGAGACGGTTGACGCCCATTTCCCGGGCGGTGGCGCGGGTCAGCATCATCAGGCCACGCACCCCGGTGGGGGATTTGGCTCGCGGGTTCCAGTGGGATTCCTGATAGCTCAGGGCCGCCAGCAGCTCCCAGTTCAATTCGTATTTGTCCGCGGCTTTCTCGAGTTCGTCGCGCCATTTGGGCAGGCGATCGCGTGTGAGCTGGGCGAAAGTCTGGGCTCCGCCCAAATTCATTTTGCTCACATGACCGAAGTACAGTTCGCGGAGTTCCGCCACCATACCGCTGGTGTTTGCCCGCAGCATGAAGTTCCGTGCGGCGCGGTACAGGGTGTCGTCATCCCCCTTGGGGAAGGCCCAGGAAACCGGCTGGAACTGGGTCAGGTTGAACGCGATATGGGTGTTCGGGTACAGGCCGCGGTGTACCGCATAGGCGTTGGAGTCGACAATGGCATAGTGGTACTTGCCCTCGTTGACCATCTCCACCAGCTCCATGGCGTCGACATCGGAAATCTCTTCCCAGGAGATGTCTTCATAACGGCGAGAGAGCTTGCGCAGCTGTTCGGCGTGGGCACTGCCGGCGATGACGGCAATGTTCTTGCCGGCCAGGTCGGCCACACTGCGCGGGCGCGATTCGCCCAGGCGGTAAATCACCTGCTGGCGAATTTCGAAATAGGAGGGGGCGAAGCGCACCTGCTGGCGGCGTTCGGGGGTGACAGTAAGACCGGCTGCAGCCAGGTGCGCAGCGGATTCCGGGTTTTCAAGTTCACTGAACAGGTGGCTCAGGTCGTGGACATCCCGGATCTCGAGCTTAACCCCGAGTTCCCGCGCGAACGCCCGCAGCATGCCGTACTCGAAGCCGGTGTAGTTGCCGTTGGCATCTTCGTAGTAGGTGGTGGGGCCATTTTGAGAGAGCACCACCAGTTTGCCGGAAGTCTTTACCTGCTCCAGCAGGCTAGGTGCCTTGCTGGCGACCAATAAAGAAGCACAACAGGCCAGTGCCGCCCCCTTGAGCAGGCGGCGGCTGTATCGCAACAGTCGGCTTTTCATGATCATAGGTTTTCCCCTCGAATCCATTCTTTGCTTTATTTTGAGTGCTCTGGGTCAAGTAAACCCGGGGCCATCTGCCCGTTCAGAGCACCATTTCCTGCGAGCGGCGGCTCCGTTGCCACCCGCGCGTAAAGCCTGCTGTCTATTATTTGCGCAGGCTTGGGTCAAAAGCGCGGCAATTTTACCCCAAACCCCTGCGCGCTGACCAATCGTCTTTTACTGTCGTCTGAAACTTTGTGACCGATCGGCTTGTTATGACCCATTAAGTGTAGTAGATCACGCCTGATCTGGAGGCCTGTGCGCCAGTCTAAAGCCCGGTTGGGTTGAGTTCGGTGTCGATATTGCCTTTTGCGCCCTCGGCCGCATATTTAACCCGGGAAGGTCGACATTCCCGGCTAACGTCATCTTTACTGCACAAGATAGTTCCCGGCAGTGTTGGAGCGGCGGAGCATCGGGTACAATGCGCGCGCTCCGATTCCCGGTGTACCTGTGTGGCAGCGTCTTTTAACCCTGATACTTCCGCCCGCAGGCGCTCAAATCCAGACAAGAGGCCAAATCCCGCGATGCTAGTTCTGCGTGGTGCTCCCGCACTGTCGAAATTTCGCCATCAAAAACTCCTTACCCAACTCCGCGCCCTGCAGCCCGCGATTGCAGACGTGTACGCCGAGTTTGTGCACTTCGCCGACAGCGACAAGCTGGGCAAGAAGGACCAGGCGCTGCTGGAGCGCCTGCTGCAGTACGGCCCCACCGAAGAGAAGCACCAGCCGGAAGGCGAGCTTATCCTCGTGGTTCCGCGCCCCGGCACTATCTCTCCCTGGTCCTCCAAGGCGACTGATATTGCGCACAATGCGGGCCTGACCCAGGTGCACCGCCTGGAGCGGGGTGTTGCCTACTACATTACCGGAGTCAAATTAACCGAGGCTGAACGGAGCGATCTGGTAGCCCTGCTGCACGACCGCATGGTTGAGAGTGTCTACTCCGAGATGGAGCAGGCCGCACAACTGTTCGTGGTGGAAGAAGCTCGCGAGATGGGCCGTGTAGACGTACTGGACGGTGGCCGCGGGGCGCTGGAAGCGGCCAATGTGAGCCTCGGGCTGGCACTGGCGGATGACGAAATCGATTACCTGCTCACCAGCTTCGAAGAGCTGGAGCGCAATCCCACCGATGTGGAGCTGATGATGTTCGCTCAGGCGAACTCCGAGCACTGCCGCCACAAGATCTTCAACGCCAGCTGGACCATTGATGGCGAAGAGATGCCGCACTCCCTGTTCGGTATGATCAAGAACACCTACCAGAAGGGCGGTGAAGACGTCCTGTCTGCCTACGCGGACAACGCCGCGGTGGTGGTGGGTCACGAAGCGGGTCGCTTCTACCCGGATCCGATCACCAAGGAATACGGTTTCAGCCACGAAGCCATCCATTTATTAATGAAGGTGGAAACCCACAACCACCCGACTGCCATCGCACCTTTCTCCGGTGCAGGCACCGGCGCTGGTGGCGAAATCCGCGATGAGGGCGCCGTGGGCCGTGGCTCCAAGCCCAAGGTGGGCCTGACCGGCTTCACCGTGTCCAACCTGCAGATTCCCGGGGCATTGCAGCCGTGGGAAGTGAATTACGGCAAGCCGGAGCGCATCGTCACCGCGCTGGACATCATGATCGAAGGCCCCATCGGTGGTGCCGCGTTCAATAACGAATTCGGTCGCCCGAACATCTGCGGCTACTTCCGTACCTTTGAAGAAGATTTCGACGGCGAGCGCCGCGGCTACCACAAGCCGATCATGCTCGCCGGCGGCTACGGCAACATCCGTGAAGAGCATGTGGACAAGCCGGAATTTAAGGCGGGCGCCAAGCTGATCGTACTCGGCGGTCCGGCGATGTTGATCGGCCTCGGTGGTGGCGCCGCTTCCAGTATGGCGAGCGGCTCCAGCTCGGAAGACCTGGATTTCGCCTCCGTACAGCGCCAGAACCCGGAAATCGAGCGCCGCTGCCAGGAGGTCATCGACCAGTGCTGGCAGCAGGGCGACAAGAACCCGATTGCGTTTATCCACGATGTGGGCGCCGGCGGCCTCTCCAATGCCTTCCCGGAGTTGGTCAAAGACGGCGGCACCGGCGGCAACTTCGAGCTGCGCAATGTGCCTTCCGACGAGCCGGGCATGAGCCCGCTGGAAATCTGGTGTAACGAATCCCAGGAGCGCTACGTTCTGGCGGTGATGCCAGAGGACCTGGAGCGTTTCGAGAAGATCTGCGAGCGCGAGCGCGCGCCGTTTGCGGTGGTGGGTGAAGCTACCAATGAAAAACACCTGACCCTGAACGACAAGCAGTTCGACGCCAAGCCGGTGGACCTGCCCATGTCCGTGCTGTTCGGCAAGCCGCCGAAGATGCACCGGGTGGCGGAAACGCGCCAGGCCAAGACTTCTGCATTCGACACCAGCAAAATCGACCTTGCCGAGGCCGCAGAGCGCGTCCTGCGCCTGCCCACCGTGGCGAGCAAAAGCTTCCTGATCACCATCGGCGACCGCACCGTAACCGGCCAGGTTTCCCGCGATCAGATGGTCGGCCCCTGGCAGGTGCCGGTGGCGGACTGTGCCGTGACCACTGTGGCGTACGACAGCACCAAGGGCGAAGCCATGTCCATGGGCGAGCGCACCCCGGTGGCGCTGCTGGACGCCCCGGCTTCCGGCCGTCTGGCGGTGGGTGAAGCGATCACCAACATCGCCTCGGCACCGATCAAGAAACTGTCCGACATCAAGCTCTCCGCCAACTGGATGTGTGCCGCTGGCCACCCGGGTGAGGAAGAGAAGCTCTACCGCACCGTGGAAGCGGTGGGTATGGAGCTGTGTCCGGACCTGGGTATCACCATCCCGGTGGGCAAGGACTCCATGTCCATGCGTACCGCCTGGGACGATGGCGGTGTCGACAAGGCTGTGACTGCACCGCTGTCACTGGTGATCTCCGCGTTTAGCCCGGTCTCCGACGTGCGCAAAGTGGTTACCCCGCAACTGCGTAAAATGAAGAAGGGCGAGAGCGAACTGCTGCTGGTCGACCTGGGTGCCGGTAAAAACCGTCTCGGCGGTTCCTGTCTGGCGCAGGTCTACAACCAGCTCGGCGATACCCCGGCAGATCTGGACGATGCCAAGCGCCTCAAAGGCTTCTTCGAAGTCATGCAGGAGCTACTCGAAGAAGAAAAAGTCATCGCCTACCACGACCGTGCCGACGGCGGCCTGTTCGCCACTCTGGCAGAAATGAGCTTTGCCGGGCGCGTCGGGGTCGACGTAGAAATTTATGATCTGGGCGACGACGCCATCGCTGCGCTGTTCAATGAAGAGCTGGGTGCGGTGCTGCAAGTGCCCGCCGCTGATGCGGATATGCTGGCAATGCGCTTCGCCTCCGTGGGCGTGCCCGCGCACAGGATCGGTGAGCTAAACGAAAAAGAGCAGCTGCGTATCACTCGTGAAGACAAGGAAATCTTCAAGCGCGATCGCGCCGAACTGCAGCAGATCTGGTCCGAGACCAGCTACCGTATTCAGTCCCTGCGCGACAACGCCGACTGCGCCAAGCAAGAGTTTGACGCAATCGCCAAGAGTGCCAAGGAAGATCCGGGCCTGTCGGTGAAACTGTCTTACGACATCAACGAAGACATCGCCGCGCCTTACATCAAGAAAGGTGTTCGTCCGAAGATCGCCATCCTGCGCGAGCAGGGCGTGAACAGTCAGGTGGAAATGGCACACTCCTTCCACCGCGCCGGCTTCAATGCCGTCGATGTGCACATGAGCGACATTCTCGCCGGTCGCACTGAGCTGGATCAGTTCAAGGGCCTGGTGGGCTGTGGTGGCTTCTCTTACGGTGACGTACTCGGCGCCGGTGAGGGCTGGGCGAAGACGATCCTGTTCAATGACCGCGCCCGCGATCAGTTTGAAGGCTTCTTCAACCGCAAGGACACCTTCGGCCTGGGCGTGTGCAATGGCTGTCAGATGTTTTCCGTGATCAAGGAATTGATCCCGGGTGCCGACCACTGGCCGCGCTTTGTGCGCAACCTGTCCGAACAGTACGAAGCGCGCTTCGCGCTGGTGGGTGTGGAAGATTCCCCGTCGGTTCTGTTCAAAGGCATGGCCGGCTCTTACATGCCGGTAGCGGTTGCCCACGGTGAAGGGCGTGTGGAGTTTGCGAGCCAGCAGCAGCTGGAAGACTGCGAACAGTCCGGCACCATCGCTATGCGTTACCTGAACAACAAACAGCAGATCACCGAGACTTACCCGGCCAACCCCAACGGTTCGGTGAACGGTATTACCTCGCTGTGTTCCGAAGACGGCCGCGTGACCATCATGATGCCGCACCCGGAGCGCGTCGCCCGTGCGGTCAGCAACAGCTGGCACCCGGATGACTGGGAAGAGGACTCCGGCTGGATGCGTCTGTTCCGCAACGCGCGTGTGTTTGTGGATTAAACGCACTCACTCGCCGACGTTAAAAGCCCGCTCAACTGAGCGGGCTTTTTTGTGTGCGTATACCATGGCGCTGGAAAATCCAGCGCCAACATGGGTAGTATTGCGCGCTGAAACAAAGGATTTACTCGGGCAGGGAAGGGCATGGATACAGCGTATCAGTACAAGAAGCGCAGAGTACCGTTGGATCGACAGCGGGAACTCCGATTTGGCGAAGGAAAAATCAGCGGCTACGCCAGTGTCGCACTGGGTTTACTCAGTCTACTGGCGGTACTCGCCTATCGTTACCCCGCCTATCTGACAACCATCGAACTGCGTCAGGTCTACGATGCTGAATCTCTGCAGCTGATTCTCAAATACGGTATGTACTTTTCCCTGTTCTTGGGGCTGCTGACGTTTTGCTTTAACCGGCATAAACGGTTGGGAGTGGCCGGCATAGGCCTCACCTGCGTGGGTTTTCTGCTCGGTGGTTATGATATCCCTGTAGGTCCGGTAGAGCCGGTGCGCCTGTCGCTGGGGATCGATTGGCTGATTCTCGCGTTTCTGGGCTCGGTTGTCGTGTTTATGACACTGGAAAAGCTGTTCCCCAAATACCGCAACCAGGTGATTTTGCGGGACGAGTGGGGGCTGGATCTTTTCTACTTCTGCTTCAATCACTTGATGATTTCCGCCATCCTGATTTATGGCAACTACCACGCGAGTCATTTCCACTGGGCAGTCAGTGACAGCGTGCAACAGGCGGTTCAGTCTGTGCCGCTATTACTCCAGGTCTGCCTGATTATTATCTGCGCTGACTTTGTGCTCTATTGGGAGCATCGCCTGTATCACGAAGTCCGTGTGCTCTGGCCGATCCATGCGGTGCATCACTCGGTTGAGCAGATGGACTGGCTGGCGGGATCCCGCGGACATTTTGTTCAGGTATTTTCAGAGCGTGCGATGGTTATGGTGCCGCTGTATTTACTGGGTGCTGACCAGTCCGCATTGGATATCTATGTGGCGTTCGCAGCACTGCAGGCTGTACTCATTCACTGCAACGTGGAAATACCGTTCGGGCCGCTGAAATACCTGCTGGTAACCCCGCAGTTCCATCACTGGCACCACAGTTCCGAAAAGCCCGCGATCGATACCAACTATTCCGCACATACGGTGCTGTTTGACCGCCTTTTCAATACCTACCATATGCCCGGTAAGCACTGGCCGGCGGAATATGGAACCACCGTGCGTTTGCCGCGCAGTTTCCTGGGGCAGCTGTTATATCCCGTGAGGTCTTTTCTCGGGCGGGTGTCTAAATGAGACTGGGTAGCGGGAAAGCCAACTATCGGCGCGCGAAGACCCAGCTGTAGAGGTATTTGCTGCTATCACTATAGGTGCGCTAAGAGTCAGGCAACGGATATGTGATGGATGGGAAAGGGGTAGGCGGCGATTGGGGTGTACATGTTGCCGTGATAGTGGCCGCAGCGTTTTCCCTGTTGCTTTATATTCCCGATGTGTTTGCAGATAGCGCTGCCGGATTGCGACAGAATCAGCGGGAAACAGCGCAACAGTTAGAGCGCTTTCAGTCCAGGAGAGACCGAGATCTCCCGGATTTCGCTGAAGATCCCGCCACTAGCGGCCAGCGAACTGCCCAGGATCACCGGATCCACGTCGAGAACTTTTCTGTTTACGGTGTCAGCCAATTCTCTATTCAAGAGGTTTCACAAGCGCTGTCTCCCTACACCGGTCGCTCACTCAATACCGAAGAGATTCACGAGGCCGCGGATACTCTGATGTATCTGTATCGGGACAGCGGTTTTTTTACCGCCAAGGTCTTTATACCTCCGCAACATGTTCACCATGGTCTTATAACCTTGCATGTCTACGAGGGTTTTCTCGAGCCGAATGGCATTGAGGTCGTCAATAACGGGCAGCTGTTATGTACGGAGAAAGCGCTCGCCCTTCTCGAGCATGAGCTCGCTAACGACAAGCCCATAAATCGCCACGATTACGAGCGCGCATTACTGCTGCTGGAGGACTTGCCCGGCGTGCACGCCCGTTCAACGCTATACCCGGGGGAAGGTGTGGGTACCGCAAGGCTACGCACAGAAATCGTCGATGAGCCGCGATTCAGCGGAAATGTGGAAATCGATAACTTCGGGTCTCAGCTTGCTGGCCGCTGGCGTTCAGGGGTGACTTTTTTCTGGCACAGTCCCAGCCAGGTTGGCGATGAGCTGGTTGGTCGATTGGTATCGTCTGGCAAAGATTCCAATTACCTGTATTTGGATTATCTGCGACCTGTATTGGCAGCTGGCACACGTATTGGCGCCAACCTGGAGCTCTACGATTATTACAACGATCAGATAGCGCCGTTGGGGGATGCCGAAGGGGAAGCCGCGGAGTTCGCAGTTTACCTTTCGCACCCGGTAATCCGCTCACGACACAGTAACCTTGCACTGAAACTCAGTTTGAATCATTTATCACTGGATGACCGCAACGAGTTCTCGCTGGATGCGGATCGAACCATCAACGCGTTTTCTGCAGAGTTTGTCGGTGAGGAAGACCATGATTGGTTGGCAAATGGTGTAAGTTTTTACGAGATGATGCTGACCAATGGCAAGGTGGATATTGACGGAGATCAGCAGTATCTGGCTTACGACCAATCGGGCCCGAGGACCGATAGTCGGTTTACCATAATCAACCTGAAATTGGCGCGTTTACAGCATCTTCATGGCCCCTGGTCCGTTTACGGAAAATTAACCGGGCAGTGGACACCGGATAACCTGGACGCGTCCTACAAGATGTATTTTGGCGGTCCCAATTCAATTGCTGCCTATCCCTCCGAAGAAGACTCCGCTGATATCGGTGCGATATTTGATATTGAGTTGCGCAGGGATATCGCACGCCCGGTTCTGGGTGGCGCAATGCGGCTTGAAGTGCAATATCAATCTGCCTGGTTCAAGCGTAATGCGGAGACATGGATTGGCTGGCAAGGGGGGAACCTGAAGCTCAAACAAGAGGAGTATCTACAGGGAGTTGGCGTTGGGTTTCTGCAGAATTACGGAAACGAGTGGTTGATCAGGGGAGTGGTAGGGGTGCAAGTGGGGAAGAGCCCCGTGGAGGATGAATCCACCGGCGACAACCACGATGGCCTAAATAAAGACTATCGCACCTGGTTGGAAATATTGCGGTATTTCTGAGTGAGGCTTATGACGAGGAAAATTGTAGCCGCCACTGTGTCATTTCTGTTGGCAGCCGGGCCGTTAAGCGGATATGCCGGAGCCAATTGCCAGCAGTCGCAAAGTTGGCAGTGTCAGCACCATACCGCGACAACGTCTGTTTCCAATTCCCTCAAACCGGGAGATACCACTACCACTGTTGATCCGGGACAGACCAATACACATTTGGGGGGCAGTACTCCCGATATTCACGATGTGCAATTGGATTTGACGCCGCTTATCCAAGCCTACTCAGTTCCCACCCCGGTCAATTGGCAACCAGCGACACCCCAGGCGCCTCAAGGTTCGCCACAGGCAACGCCTCAGCTGCAGCCACAGCAGCTGCCGC
>NZ_LZDE01000296.1 GCF_002009015.1 Microbulbifer mangrovi
ATGCGCCGGTTTTTTTGTGCCTGGGTTTTTTGGCCCCGCTAAACGATCCGCTCTGACTTCTTGTGGTCAGCCGTTTGCGGCACTGTCTACAAACAGGGTCAGTCGCTGGCCCGGCTGCAGGTAGCTGCCTTTGCTGATCTTGTTCCAGCGCACGATATCGCCGATATCAATGCGGAATTTGCGTGCTATCCGGTACAGGGAATCCCCGCTGCGTACGCGATAGGAAACTTTGCGCGTGGTGCGATTGCCGCTGCTGTTGCCCGCGGACGAGTAGGCTACCAGTTTACGCCCGGGGCGCAGGGTGTCGCCGGGTGCCATATTGTTCCAGCTTGCCAGCTCGCGCACCTTCACATCGAGGGAGCGGGCAATGCCCCACAGGGTGTCTCCAGGACGCACGGTGTAATTGGACTTGTTGCCCTTGCCGGATGACTGGCGTTTTTGTACCCGCTGGTCAATTGAGTAGGCGTACTGAGCGCTGGGGCCCGATGCGCTGGGAATCAACAGGGTCTGACCGGCGCGAATACCGCTGCCGCGCAGTTTGTTGGTCTGTTGGATAGCTGCCACTGTGGTTTCATAGCGGCGGGCGATAACCGAGAGGGAGTCTCCCCTGGCGACCTTGTAGCGTTGCCAGCTCACCCGCTGATCTGCGGGCAGTTTTTCCAGCGCCTCGACAAAGCGCGCGCTTTTGCTGCTGGGGATCAGCAGGCGGTGGCTGCCGTTGGGGTCGGTAGCCCAGCGATTGTAGCCGGGGTTTAGTAGGTAAAGTTCTTCTATCTCCACTCCGGCGAGCTCTGCAGCCTGAGCGAGGTCTATCTGGCTGCCCACGTTCACTGCGGTGTAGTAGGGCGCATTGCCCACATCATGCAGGGGCACACGATAGTGATCCGGGCGTGCGACCACTTCCGCCAGTGCCAGCAGCTGAGGTACGTAGCGGCGTGTCTCTCTGGGCAGCTTGAGGTCCCAGAAACTGGTACCTTTGCCTGCCCGTTGGTTGCGCTCGATAGCGCGTCTCACGGTACCTTCCCCAGCATTGTAAGCGGCGAGCACCAGTAGCCAGTCGCCGTCAAATTTGGCTGACAGATAGTTGAAATATTCTGTCGCTGCGCGGGTGGATTCCACCACATCGCGACGACCGTCGTACCACCAGTTCTGGTGCAGTCCGAAAGAGCGGCCGGTAGCGGGGATAAATTGCCACATGCCAGAAGCCTGGGCATGGGAGTAGGCAAAGGGGTCGTAGGCGCTTTCCACAATGGGTAGCAGGGCGAATTCCATTGGGACATTGGCCTGCTCCAGCTGCTCCGCTACGTGGAAGATATAGCGACGGGAGCGTTCGGTGACCCGGGACATGTAGCCCTGGTTCGAGGAAAAGTAGCTGACGTAATCTTTAACTTTCGGCTGCTCGAGTTCCCGGTCCAGGGTGAATCCTCGGCGCAGCCGCTGCCAGATGTCCTTGGGGGGCAGGGTGGGCTCAGATACGGCCAGAATGTTCTGACTGACGGCGTTCGCCTCTGTGGCGTCGACATCGGTATCGGGCGTCTGTACCGCAGTCGCGGTCTGTGGCGCTGAGTCAATTTGTGCACAGGCCCCCACTGCTGCAGCCAGTATCGCAACAGCAAATTTTTTATAAACCATTCTGGTGTCCGCAGTCTCTTGTTATTTGTCCGCTCTGTGCATGTCGGCGCTGACGCCTCAATTATCTAGTAATACGCTTGAGCTTTGATTTGTAATTGTCTGATTCTAAAGAGAGTGGTTGGTTCCGGTCAATGCAGATTGCTCAAAAATTGTCCTTCCAGTGGCGTAAAGTGGCGAATATTTCGACAGCAGATGCGTCGGGGGTGGTGCCATGCGCCGCGGCCTGGGCGCGAATCTCCGGCGACCCGGTGCGCAGGAATGGGTTGGTGGCGAGCTCCAGGCCGATACTGCTCGGTAGAGTCGGCTGATCGCGGTCGCGGGTGGCTCGGTCCGATTCCAGGCGTGCTGTAATATCGCCATTGCCTGGCTCGGCGGCACTGGCAAACTGCAGGTTCGCCAGCGTGTACTCGTGGGCGCAATAGACCTTTGTGTCTTCCGGCAGTGAGGCAAGCTTGGTCAGCGATTCGTGCATTTGCGCCGGTGTGCCCTCGAACAGTCGGCCACAGCCTGCGGCAAACAGGGTGTCTCCGCAGAACAGGTGGATCCCGTCGGAAGCGTGAAGCGCCAGGGCGATATGATCCAGGGTGTGGCCAGGAACGGCAAAAACCTCACAGTCTCTCTGTAGAAGCGTAAACTGGTCTCCGTCTGCCAGGGGGTGGGTTACACCGTCAATAGTCCCAGGGCCAAAGACCGGGCAGTCAAACTCTTTTACAAGAGAGGCTACGCCGCCGGTGTGGTCGAAGTGGTGGTGAGTGAGCAGTATCCCACTGAGCTTCGCTCCTTCCAGTGCCTTTTTGACCGGAGCGGCATCGCCCGGATCGACGACCCAATGTTCGTTGCCCGCCTGCAAATGCCAGATATAGTTGTCATTGAATGCCGGTATTGGGCGGATTGTGATCATTGGTTCTCCCCGCTAACCTAGTGTGTTCAAACTCAGTATGTGGGCAACCTTAACACAGGGCGCTGGGTCGGTTGACCCGCTGATCACGGCAGGTCAGACCGCGTATCCTTACCTGGGGCGCGGGATTCCGGAACTGGCGCTATTTAGAGATTTGGGGACAGGCTTAGGAGCTGCAGATGGATAGGGAGCCGGGGCGCAGACCCCTGTTTAATCGCGGGGCGGAGCAGATGCTTCCGCTGGCGCAGACCTGTGCCGAGCTGGGTGACTGGTTTGAAAGCAGTCTCGGACAGGAGATTCTGACCCAGCAGCTGGCTCTCGCTCAGCCGTTGGTTGAGGGGCTGTTTGGTTATCACTTGATGCAGGCTAGTGTGGCCCGGCAGGTGGACTTTGCGGCGTGCAGCCGGATAAACCACCGGTTCCAGCTGAGCCCCTGTGCCGAGCGCGGCGGTGCTGCGCTGGTAGAGTTCGAGCAGTTGCCATTGCCGTCAGAATCTATCGATGTTGCGGTTCTGCATCACATGCTGGATTTTTCCCCGCAGCCCCACCAGGTGTTGCGGGAAGCGGCGAGGGTGCTGATTCCTGGCGGACACATGGTTCTGATCGGCTTCAACCCGTTTTCCCTGTTGGGGCTTTCCCGAATATTTCGTTCCTCCTCTCCTTACCAGAAGGGGAACCAGTTGCGTGCGGCCCGTGTGGCGGACTGGATGAACCTGCTAGATTTGCAGGCTGGCCCGGTAGAGCGTGGCTTTTTCCGGTTGCCGTTGCAGCATGCGGACCTGTTGGCGCGAACTGTATGGATGGAGCGGATGGGCACCCGTTGGCACTTGCCCTTGGGGGGCTTTTACATCATAGTCGCGCGCAAAGAGGTGGCCCGGATGCGCGCCATCAAACTCAATTGGCACGGCGAAAAAAAGCCTGCGCTCGGTGCGGTGCCGAGCAGCCCGCGGGTTGCTGCCAGAGGGCGTCACCACAAACGCTAGTGGTTGTCACCAGCTCCAGATTTGACCAATTAGCCTCTCGTGGCTGCCACTGAACCTGATTCTAATTACAAGAGCCTGACTTGAAACAAGTTACGATTTACACCGATGGCGCCTGTCGGGGAAACCCCGGCCCGGGCGGTTGGGGAGCATTGCTGATGAGTGGCGATGCCGAAAAAGAGCTGTGTGGAGGCGAATCCCTGACCACCAATAACCGCATGGAGTTGATGGCCGCCATCAAGGCCCTGGATGCCCTCAATCAGCGCTGCCATGTGGACCTGCATACCGATTCACAATATGTGCGGCAGGGAATCACCGGATGGATTCACAACTGGAAGCGCAATGGTTGGAAAACTGCGAATAAGAAACCGGTGAAGAATGCCGATCTCTGGCAGGCCCTGGATGCTGCGATCACCAATCACGAAGTGCAGTGGCACTGGGTGAAGGGGCATGCGGGAAATCCGGGAAACGAGCGCGCGGACGCACTGGCGAACCGCGGCATTGATGAGCTGGGGGAATAAATCCATGCGTCAGATCGTACTCGATACAGAAACCACCGGTCTTGACCCCAAGTCAGGGCATCGCATTATTGAGGTCGGCTGTGTCGAGCTCATCAATCGGAAACTTACCGGCAAGCACTACCATCAGTACATCAATCCTGAACGCGAAGTCGATGACGGCGCAATTGAAGTACACGGGATCACCAACGAGTTTCTCGTCGACAAGCCGATTTTTTCCCAGGTCGCCGATGAGTTCATGACGTTCTGCGACGGCGCAGAGCTGGTTATCCATAACGCGCCTTTCGATGTTGGCTTTATCGATGCGGAACTGAGGCGTCTCGGCAACCCGCGTTGGCAGAGCGTTGCCGCCCATTGTGGTGTATTGGATACACTGACCCTGGCGCGGGAAAAGCACCCGGGGCAAAAAAACAACCTGGATGCCCTGTGCAAGCGGTATTTTGTCGACAACTCCCAGCGCGACCTGCACGGCGCACTGCTCGATGCGGAGATCCTTGCCGACGTCTACCTGTTGATGACCGGCGGTCAGACCGACCTGATGCTCGCGGGCTCTGGCAGTGGCTCGGAAGAGGGCGGTGACGAGGAAAATCAGCAGATGGAAGCGGGTACAATTCGCCGCTTGAGTGCGGATCGTGCGCCCCTGTCTGTAGTGCGGGCCAGTGTGGAAGAGGAGCAGGCCCATGGAGATTTTCTGGCGTTGCTCGAAAAAGCGGCGGGTAAGCACTTCTGGTAATCCACTAAATCGGAGTGCCCTCGATGACACTGGGCATTACAACGTGTATTAAAAAAGGGGCCTACTGGCCCCTTTTTTAATGGTAACAATCAGATGTGCTTGGTGGCTTCAGAGTGCTGTAACCACACAGAACAACGCGACGGCGGTGAGTACGATGGTGTACGGCAGGGCCATGATGACCATCTTCCCGTAGGACAGGCGGATCAGCGGAGCCAGGGCGGAAGTGAGCAGGAACAGGAATGCGGCCTGTCCATTTGGTGTGGCGACGCTCGGCAGGTTGGTGCCGGTATTGATGGCGATTGCCAGCTTATCGAAGTGCTCGCGGGTAATATCGCCAGCCGCAAGCGCGGTTTTGACTTCGTTGATGTAGACGGTAGCAACAAACACGTTGTCACTGATCATCGACAAGAGGCCGTTGGCCAGGAATAGCATGCCCGGCTGTTGCTCTGGCTCTAGGCTGAGAACAAAGTGGGTGACCGGCTCGAACAGGTGTTGCTCGTGAATAACCGCAACGATCGCAAAAAACACCACCAGAAGTGCGGTAAAGGGCAGGGCCTCTTCGAATGCGTGGCCAATACGCGCTTCCTGGATGACACCGTTAAAGGATGTCAGTAAAACAATAACCATCAGGCCGATAATGCCTACCTCGGCCACATGGAAAGCGAGGGACAGTACCAGCAGTACCGCGACGATTCCCTGAACCCACAGCTCGACAACATCGCGCTGGGTGCGTTTTTCTTCTTGCTCGCTAGCGAAGTGAGCGAGCACGCCGCGCACTGCGTCGGGCAGTTTGGCTCCGTAACCGCAAATGCCAGTTTTTTCCAGCAGAATGCAGGTAATCAGGCCTGCCGCAAATGCAGGCACGGTGACAGGTGCCATATTGACGAAAAATTGAACGAAATCCCAGCCGGCTTTTTCTGCGATAAGCAGGTTCTGCGGTTCGCCCACCAGGGTGCAGACGCCACCCAGGGCTGTGCCGACAGCGCCATGCATGATCAGGCTACGCAGAAATGCCCGAAATTGGTCGAGATCGGAGCGGTGGTATTCGACTACTTCATCATCTTTTGAGTGATCGTGTTCGGGATGTGTCTGTCGGTTGGACGCTACCTTGTGGTACACCGCGTAAAAACCAACGGCGACACTGATCAGCACCGCAGTTACCGTGAGTGCGTCGAGGAATGCGGACAGGACAGCCGATACTCCACAAAACAGCAGAGACAGGGTGGTTTTGGAGCGCACTGAGATCAGCAGCTTGGTGAACACGTACAGCAGCAGGCTTTTCATGAAGTAGATGCCTGCGACCATAAACATCAGTAGCAGGATTACCTGAATATTATCGGTGACTTCCCGGAAAACCGATTCGCTGCTGGTCATTCCCAGTAACACTGCCTCAATCGCGAGCAGGCCACCAGGTTGCAACGGATAGCACTTGAGTGCCATGGCGAGTGTAAATATAAATTCGCCAATCAATACCCAGCCAGTAATGAACGGCGAGGTTGCATATAGCAGGATAGGATTGATGATTAAAAATACGGCAATGGTAAGTTTGTACCAATCGGGTGCTTCACCGAGAAAGTTTTCGGTAAATGCTCGGCCGATGCTGCCATCTACCCTAGGCATTGTGTCGTTGAGCGCGTTCATAGTTATTACTACTTCCTTATTTCCCCCGAGAGCCCCGTACTAGGGAAGACGAGGCGTTCCGAAACCTACCCATTTCCCGTAAAAAATTCAATTGGTTTTACCGGTTGTCGGGCCTGTGCCCCGGTTTTGTCGATTGTTCGATGGAAATGCGGCGGTTAAAGGTAGACTATCGTGCGGTTTGGTATAAATTGCTTTTCTGTCCCGATTGTTAACCGGCGCTGAGCGCGGGCAGGGAAGGAAAGTCACTATATGGAGGAAAGGTAGTGGCCCCGGGCAGGAATAATATAATGACGATTGCAGTGGTGTAGGCAATGAGTGAATTGCGCGAGATCAATCTGACTTCTGTCAGCCTGGTAAAAGACGAGCTGGTTACGAGTATCGAGGGAGCGACTAGCTATCTTGATCAGTTCGCATCTGATCACACGGATAAACAGGCTCTTGAGAAATGTATTCAGGGCCTGAGGCAAGTGACCGGTGTTCTGCAGATGGTTCAGCTAACCGCAGCGGAACTGCTGGCCCAGGAGATGCTCACGGCGATGGGCGACCTGCTGCAGGATCGGCAGCAATCCCCCCTCGAATTATTGGAAGGGGTTGGTACCGCATTTTATGTGCTGACCCGCTATCTGGACTTTGTCCAGAACCGGGCCGCACCGCGCCCGGAATTACTGGTTCCGTATATCAATAACCTGCGCCTGGCCCGCGCCCAGGCGCCGGTTCCCGAAAGTCATTTTTTGCGCTGCCGCCTGGATGCCAACGTGCCGGGGGCGGTCTCTTCCGCGGTGATGTCGGAAGATTTAAAGACCTTTGTGCGACGCTTCCGCCACATGTATCAGGTCGGCCTGCTGGCATTGCTCAAGGGCAAGCCGCGCGGACCGGCTTACACCATGATGGCCCGTGCATTGCAGCGTATCGCCAGTGTCTGCGCCGGTCGGCCGAATGGCAAGTTGTGGACGGTGGCCGCTGGGGCGATCACCGCCATGGCTGCCACTGAAATGCTGGTTAACCGTCAGCGGGTCATGGTCTTCAGCATGCTGGACCGCCGCCTGCGCAATATCGTCCGCGATGGCGATGCGGCACTTGATCAGGCCGCGCCGCCGGTGCTGGTCAAAGAGTGTCTGTACTGGCTGGCGCTGGCCGGGCAGGGTGAAAAGATGCTTCAGGTATTTGGTGTGAAGCCCCTGCCGTACCGTGAGCCTGAACTGGAGCGTGATCGCGCCAGTCTGGGAGGCCCGGGGGCTACTGCCATTGCGGCGGTGGCCAATGCGCTGGATGAGGAACTTTCCGGGGTGCGACGTATGCTGGATGATGCCGAAATGATCGGCGTTACCGGCCTGGACGGTGAAGGGGGGATGGTGGAAACCCTGCGCCGAATAGCAAATACCCTGGTGCTGCTCAATTTCCGTAGAATCGGTGAAAATCTGGCCGGATCTCTCAACGCTTACCAGAGCTGTGCTCTGGCGGGCGGGCGTGCAGCGGATAATGCGCTGCAGCAACTCACTAATCAGATCCTGACTGTCGACAGCACTATTCGCGCCCTGCGCCAGAGCTCCAGTATCGAGCTGGACGAAAATGGGCAGGCGGATATCGCATTGGAGCGCAGTCAACTTGCGGAGGCGGAGCTCGCGGTACTTAAGGAAGCGGAAGCTGGTCTCTCTTTGATCAAGCGTGCGTTAGCTTCTTACGCAGATTCGGGCTTTGATCACGGCCATATCCGCAATGTCTCCACCACGCTCAACAGTGTGCGCGGTGGGATGGTTGTGCTGAGTTTGTCTCGAGCTGCCGCCGTGGTTGAACGGCTGGTGCATTTTGTTGATGCGGTGATCGATCAGAAAAACGTGGCACCCGCTGTTGAACAGTCGCTGGAAATTTTCGCCGATGCGATTATCAGCCTTGAATACTATCTCGGTGAAGTGAAGCTCCATCGTGACGCGGACAAGCAATCCCTGGATCTGGCTGTCGAGAGCCTTGAGGCGCTCGGGTATCCGGTGGAGGTTGCCTGACTCAGGCCCATAGTGCAGTCTTGGGCCTGTGATCCGGTGAGCTTTAGTTTTCTATGACAGAATTTAGTCCCGCCGGGTGTGTATTGCCGCACCCGGAATTTCAGCAGCACATTGTTGTGTCCAATGGCGAAGTGCTTTGCTCGGCCCAGGGGCCTCTCCACCCGTCCCTTCCAGTACAGTTTCCTCCTGCGGTTAAAGACAAGGTCGCCAGTCACTATCTGGGTGAGTGGCGTGGTGACACCTGCGGTGTGCATTATCTGCCCATTCGTGTGGAGATTGCCGGTTGTGAGTGGCGCAGTCTGCGCAGCCTGCTGGGCGTCGTAGAAGAGTCTCTGTTTTTCCTGGTCGGCCGTGCCATGCAGATAGTGAACTGGGATTTGGACCACCAGTTTTGCGGGCGTTGTGGCCTTCCTACCCTGTATCACTCGCGAGACCGCGCGCGGGTGTGTGACCACTGTGCGCTGGCGGTGTACCCCCGTATCTCGCCCTGTGTCATCATGCTGGTGACTCGGGGAGATGAGTGCCTGCTGGCGCGGCACGCCCGGCATCGGCAGGCACTGTACACGGCATTGGCAGGTTTTATCGAGCCGGGAGAAAACGCGGAACAGGCGCTCGCGCGCGAAGTGCGTGAAGAGGTCGGCCTTGAAACCGGTTGTGTGCGTTACGTGGGGAGCCAGTCCTGGCCATTTCCAGGGCAGCTGATGATCGGTTTCCTGGCAGAAGCCGTGGGCGGCACGCTGGCCCCGGATCAGGAGGAAATCTCCGAGGCGCGCTGGTTTCATCGCAACGAAGTCCCGGCAACGATTCCTCCGCTAGAAACCCTTTCGGGGCAATTGATTCGCACGTTTATTGAACAAAAGGGGTGAGGGGCGCTACCGCTCTTGGCCGAACAATCATTAGGCAAGGAAAAAGAGAATGTATATCGCAATTACATTTCTGATCGCCTTCGTCGCTCTGTTACTGGTTTTTTGGGGCGGCAAGGTACTGCTTAAAGGCAGCTGGTTGCTGGGCTTCCTGCGTGGGTCTGTCGGCCTGCTGCTGTTAGCTGGGGCATTACTGATCGTGCTGGTTGCGCTGGATGTATACAGCTATCGCAATCTGGCGGATGAGCACAGTGTCGGCACCGTTTCTTTCGAGCGTCTCGACGACCAGCACTTCATGGTGAAGTTTGCCGATGAGGACGGTATTTCCAAGGAGTTTGAACTCTATGGAGACCAGTGGCAGCTGGATGCCAGGATGTTGAAATGGAAAGGCGCACTCGCGCGCTGGGGGATCGAACCTGCGTACCGACTCGATCGCCTGAGTGGGCGCTATCTGACCTTGCAGGATGAGCGCAGTAAGGAGCGCTCGGTATACGCGCTAGACGAAAGTGGTCACGGGGTGGATGTGTGGAGCACCTTACGCAGTATGGATAACCGGCTGCCGATCGTGGATGCGGTATACGGCAGTGCAACTTTCCTGCCCATGGAGGACGGCGCGGTTTACGAAGTGCGGATCAGTCATACCGGACTGCTTGCGCGACCGTTGAATCAGCAGGCACGGTCGGCATTGAATGAGTGGCGGTAGGGCCAGACAAACAGTTGAGAGAACCGATAGGAATTGGGGGTTGAGTGGAATTTCTGAGTGAGTACGGCCTGTTTCTGGCGAAGGTGGTTACCATCGTGGTGGCCCTGTTAGTGGTAATCGGAATCATCGTCGCCAACCGGGCGCACACCAAGGACCGGCAGCCCGGTCACATTGCGGTGACCCGTCTGAATGACCGCTTCGAGGAAATGAAAGAAACCTTGCTTGAAGCGGTGATGGACCATGCCGATTACAGTGAGCGTAGAAAGCAGCAGGAAAAAGACAAGAAAGCAGAAGCCAAGGCAAACGCAAAAAAGCGCAAGGCAGAGCTGAAGGCGGCGGCCAAAGCGCGCAAGGATGAAGCGAAAAAAATGGGCCATGACGAGAGTCGTGAGGTCAAGGTGGCGGAGCAGGCCGAGGCAGATGCAGAGGCCGGCGCCAGCGGAGAAACAAGTGGTGTTACTGCGGACGAGCCCGTCGTCGAAACCGGAGCGCAGGCGGATGCCCGCAAGCGCCTGTTTGTGGTGCATTTTGATGGCGATATCAAGGCCAGTGCACTGACTAACCTGCGCGAAGAAATTACTGCTATTTTGCAGATCGCAGAAAAAGGCGATGAAGTGGTTGTGTGCCTGGAGAGCCCTGGTGGCATGGTCGCTAATTACGGCCTTGCGGCCAGCCAGCTGGCGCGGGTGCGCAGTGCTGGTGTCAAGCTGACCATCGTCGTGGATAAGGTGGCGGCCAGTGGCGGCTACATGATGGCCTGTGTGGCGGATCGAATTCTGGCAGCACCTTTCGCAATGCTCGGCTCGATCGGAGTGGTTGCGCAATTACCCAACTTTCACCGTCTGCTGCAGAGAAATGACGTAGATTTTGAGTTGTTTACCGCCGGTGAATACAAGCGCACAGTGACCATGTTCGGGGAAAATACCCCGGAAGGGAAAGAGAAGTTCCAGAGTGATCTGGAAGAGATCCACACTCTGTTCCAGCACTTTGTGTCGGAATATCGTCCGCAGTTGGATATCGGCAAGGTGGCTACCGGGGAAGTATGGTTCGGTCAACGCGCCCTGGATCTTGCACTCATTGATGAGATAAAGACGTCGGATGAGTATCTCACCTCGCGGGCGCAGAACTCGGATCTGTTTCAGGTTGAGTACAAAGAGCGGCAGAATATCGCCAAAAAAATCGGTTTTGCCGCGCAGACCGGAATCGAAGGCGCACTGTCTCGTTTGTTCTCCCGTCTCGCTGCCTGGCGTCATCAGGCGCAGTAAATTTCGCGACGTCTTTCGGAAACTTTTCAGAAAATATATTGGGAGTGGGGCCGCACCTTTGTAGAGTGTGGTCACGGATAGACCGGCACTGTTATGCACGAACCGGCTCAGGGAATAATTATGTCTGAAAAAACTTTTCGCGCGATGCTGGTAGAGGAAGTGGCAGCGGGTAAATACGATCAGGTCATCGTTGATCGCCCGATTTCCCAGCTGCCGGATTACCCGGTTGCTATAGCTGTAACCCACTCCTCTTTGAATTACAAAGATGCGTTGTCGGCATTTGGAAATCGGGCTGTTACCCGCGAGTACCCGCATACGCCGGGTATCGATGCGGCGGGTACTGTGATCTCCGATAAAAGCGGTACCTTTGAGCCCGGCGACAGTGTTTTGGTGACCGGTTATGACCTGGGTATGAATACTTCCGGGGGGCTTGCCGAGCGGATTACCACGCCTGTCGAGTGGGTGACGCGCCTGCCTGGGGGGCTGACTGCGCGGGAGGCGATGACTCTGGGTACCGCCGGACTTACCGCCGGACTGTGCGTTGAGAAACTGCTTGAAGCCGGCGCGCGACCTGCGGACGGTGAAGTGTTGGTCACTGGCGCCACCGGTGGCGTGGGCTCCATCGCAGTGGCGCTGCTGGCGAAACTTGGCTTCAAGGTGGCGGCGGTAACCGGCAAGCTGGAATCGGCAGAATTCCTCACCAGTTTGGGTGCCTGGAAGGTGCTCGATCGGGAGACCCTGGCGCCGTTTGCGGACAAGGCCATTGCCAAGCCATTGTGGGCCTGGGCGGTGGATTCGGTGGGGGGAGAAACCTTGTTCAACGTCATCAAGTGCCTGAAGTATGGTGGCGGCGTTGCCGCTTGTGGGATGGCGTCGGGTGCGCAGTTCCAGGCCAATGTGTTTCCCTTTATCCTGCGCGGAATCAGTCTGTTGGGCGTGGACAGTGTGGAGCTGCCCCTGGCAAAGAAGGCCGATGCATGGGAAAAGCTCGCGCGAGACTGGTATATCGGTGAGCAGCTGCAGAAAATTGCCGAGGATATCTCCCTCGACCAGGCGCCGGAATTTCTCGCGCGTTTGCATCGGGGCCACGGTATCGGACGTTACGTGGTCGATATGACCCGATAATGCAATTGTGGTCAAAATTGTGAAGTTGCACGCAGCCTGCCATGCGTTCGGTGTCAGGCGCGCCTGTGGCCTGCTATGCTGAACCACAGTGCTCTATAGCCAAAATAATTTTCTATGGGATAGGACGCTCGAAATATGGGCAGATCAGAAAAAATATCCCTGGTTTTGTCGATCTGGTAGCAAGCTTTGTCGGTGAATACCCCGCCTCCTCCCCAAGCCCACAACGCCGGCGCACTCGTGCTTTCCGGCGGGGGCGCTCGTGCGGCTTACCAGGTGGGTGTGTTGAGAGCGCTGGCGGAACTGACGCCAGATTCGGAGCCGCATCCGTTCAAAATCATCTGTGGTACATCAGCGGGTGCAGTGAACGCGTTGGTGCTGGCCACGCACCCGGGTACCTTCAAAGAAGCGGTCACGCGTCTTTACGACCTTTGGCTCGGTCTCACCGTCGATCAGATCTATCGCAGCAACTTGAGCAGCCTGCTCGGAAATATCTTCACCATCTCGCGATCTTTTTTTAACCACGGTGTGGCGCGTCGCAAGCCCCTGGCTCTTCTGGATAATCTCCCGCTGCGAGAGCTGGTTACGGAGGTGGTGCCGTTTGGCAATATCCAGCGCAATATTGACGAGGGTCGTTTGCGTGCGGTCAGCGTCAGCGCCATGTCATACAACCAGGGTGAATCGGTCAGCTTTTTCCAGGGATGTGAAGACCTCAAAGAATGGCGGCGTTTCCGTCGATGCGGCGAGCGAACCGAGCTTAACGTAGAGCATTTGATGGCGTCTGCCGCCATCCCCACACTGTTCCCCTCGGTTAAAATCGGCGACGAGTATTTTGGCGATGGCGCCGTGCGCCAGTTGGCGCCGATCAGTCCGGCGCTGCATCTGGGGGCTAGCCGGGTATTTGTGGTGGGTGTCTCGGATAACCGCTCGCCGGTACACTGGGGGAAGCGGCGTGTCGTGGCAAAGCACTCCCCATCGCTGGCGCAAATTGGCGGCCAGCTGTTCAACGCGGCATTTATCGACAGCCTTGAGGGCGATCTCGAGCACCTCGACAGGGTGAACCTGCTACTGGATTCGGTGGATGAAAAACTACTGCCGGAGCTGGCGCCATTGCGCGCAGTGGAGTCAGCTGTGATCGAGCCGAGCCAGAGCCTGGATCGAATCGCCGGGCGCAAGGTGCGTTACCTGCCACCGGCGTTGCGCTGGCTGTTCCGCTCCACCGGTGCCACAACTTCCGGTGGTGGTGCTTCTGCAGCAAGTTATCTCCTGTTTGAACAGCCTTATCTGGGCGAGCTTATGGAGTTGGGATACCAGGATGCCATGTGGGAGCGGGAAAAACTGCGAGATTTTCTCCGCCCGCGAACCCAGTTGGTGGAAGCCCAACAGAAAAGTTTATTTGGAATCCGGGTCAAACCGGCAACGGAAGCAAGCAATGGCAATACTCCGTCCTGAAATTAAATTTAACCTTCGCCGAAGCGTCTCGCGTGGGCTGGCAATAGCTTTGTGCGCGGCACTCGCCGCCTGTAGCGGCACCGCTACCCGGGATGCGAGCGGCGATGGGGCGCTGCGCCAGCAAAACCAGAGTGAATACCGGCAGCTTCTGCAAGAGGCTTATCAGCTGAGTTTTACGCTGGACTTTGACCGACTGCGCAAGGCCTACGTGCAATCTCCGGAATATAATCCCTATGGCGGGATGAAACTGGAAGGATTACCTGAAGCCTACAGCTCGGTGGAACAGGCGGATTTTGACAATTGCCTGCACAACGTCGACAAGGTGCTGAAAACCAATTACATGAGTCTGGAAGCGCACATGATTGGCGTGGTGTGCAGTGGGCAGGCGGGTGAGTTCGAGCGCGAGGACCAGCATCGCTATATGGTGGAAGGGCTGATGACTTCCATTGAAAGCAGCGGTGATGGGAAATCCCAGGAGAGTGCTTTTCTCACTATCAGCACGTCTGAACTGCGCGGCTTCGTGCGCTTGAAGGGGCTGCAGGTGCTCGACCAATCCATCGTGTATGACAAGCAGGGAATCTACGACAAAATGCAGGTACGGGACCCCGAGTCAGGGGAAGAGTATCCGCTGTTTTTTGATGTAAGCCAGCAGTTTGCACGGGGCTCGGGAGGAGAGTAATTCTCCCCCGTATGGCCAGCGCAGCCCGGAGGGCTGCGCGCCTACTTCCTTTTACCCTTCAAATCTCACATCAGGAATTGGCTGAGCTTTTCCCAGTCAAAGCGGCGCGCCTTGCGATCGCTGAAAAGAATTTCTACCCGCTCATCTTCCCACTTGATCACCCGTCCATAGCCCAGTTTCTGATGGCGGATACTCTCTCCCAGCTGCGGCTTTTTTTGTGTAGCCTGGGGCGCATTGATATCCGGATTGTAATCGCAGGCCGCAAGGTATCTCAGTGCCAATCGGGTTATCGGAACCCGGGTAGTGATATTGTCCGGACGGGCTCGCAGAGTTTCTCCCAGCAGGTTGCTGAGTGACAGATGCATTTCATCCAGAAACAGCGATGGCTTCTGGTCTGAATCAGTATTTTTTACCTGGCCCTGATCCCCTTCCAGCGCCGGAGTCAGCAGGTATAACTGCTTTTTCGCCCGGGTCATCGCCACGTACATCAGGCGACGTTCGCTCTCCGTAGAAGCCGGCGTGGAGAAGTCACGCTGTGGTTGGTAGGGCATGTTGTGCACGGTCAGTGCCGGGATGATTACCTGATCCCACTCCAGTCCCTTGGCCTGGTGCATGGTGGTGATCTGAATGGCGTCAGCAGTCCCGCTGTCGTCGTCCTTGCCCGGAGACTGGTCCTGATTGCGATGCTGTTGTTGCAGTTGTTGCAGATGTTCGAGGGTTTCCCGCGGGGGTAGGCGCAACTGATCCAGGTACTGAGAAAATGCGAGGATGGTCTGCTGTTTTTCTTCCGCTTGCTGGCGATTGAAGGCATCGTCGCCAATGCCGCTCAAGTAATCCAGTTCTCCCAGCTGGCGGCGCACGAGTTCACCGCCGTGGCCACGCCATTTCTCCACCTGCTGTAACAGCTCCGCGCGCTGGCGCAGACGCTTGATTTGCGGCTGACTTAGGGATTCGGGAATCAGTTTCAGTAACTGTTTCCCCCATCCGCTACCGTATTGGCCGAGTCGTTCACACACAGGTTCCAGTACCGCACGGGCAATGCGAATGTGTGGGGCAGTGAGCCATTCATAAAGACCCTGTGCGCGACGCTTTGCCGTCTGCTCGGCAAATCGACCGGCGGCAATATTCAGGCTCCAGAATAGCGGGCGCAACTCCCGGCGGGAGAGTACCGTATTGCGATTGCCAGAGCGATAGGGGATGTTGTTTGCCAGCAGTGCCAGTTCCAGCGGGGCTGCCAGGGACCAGAGGCGGACCAGTATGGCGATTTCGCCAAGGGGGAGTCCCTGCTTTTGGCAGCGGCGTACATGATCCACCAGCCACTTGCCTTCGTTGCCGGTGTTTACCTGGTGCAATTGAGTCTCTGCATCGGGTCTACCGGACAGGCAGAAAACATCCGCGCGCTCGCGGTTGTTGTGGATGAAGTGGTTGGCTGCCAGAGACAGGCTGTGTCCGTAGCGAAATGTGCGGCTCAGCTGATAGGTGTTGGAGGTAGGGAAGTCCCCGTCGAACAGACGCAACAGAAATTCCGGCCGCGACCCGCGCCACTCGTAAATGGTCTGATCCGGATCGCCGATTGCAATCACATTACCTGACTTCCCGTACAGGACACGCAGCAGGTAGTGCTGCACCGCATTGATATCCTGGTACTCATCCACCAGGAGGTCCTGATAGCAGCTGCCGTACTCTTCGGCAATTTCCGGTTGCATGCTAAACAGAATCGCAGGGTCGTAAATGAGGTCCGCATAGGTGACTGCACTCTGTTCCCGCCGCCAGTCCTCGAAATGACGGAACACCTTCAGGAAGTACAGATATTCGTCACCCAGTTTGAGTTGCTGAAACGCGCTCAGGTCACCGGTGAGAATGGTCTTTGTGTAATCGATAAAAAACTCTGCGGCCTCGGTCTCCGATTGCTTGCGTGCACGGATATCTTCGAGTTCGTCGGGTGGTGCGCAGGCTTCAATCGCTTTCCAGATCTGTAGCTGTACCAGTGATTGCGGCAGCGGGCTGAGGTTGGCCGGGGCCAGATGTCCGCGGGCAATCATGCGCTGGTAAAGGCGGTAGCCGATACTGTGGAAGGTATTCACCGCGGGGACCCGGTTTCCACACAGGGCCCTGAGGCGCTGGCTGAAGTCCTCTTTGGCGCTGCGGTTGTACATCAGTACCAGCATGTCCTGGGGGGTAATACCTGTACCCAGCCGGTTTTTAATGTAGTGGAGCAGGGCAGTGGTTTTGCCGGAGCCGGCTACCGCAATGATTTTTGCATGACCGCCTGGGTGGTGGGCGATGGCCTTTTGCTCATCCGTGAGATGGGACTCGTCACCTGACATGAAAACTCTGCACTACCTGAATGAATACTGGATATATTGCCAGTATTGCGGCGTAGGGTACAGGTCTTTTTAAGCGGTATCTGCGGACGGCGGTGTGTCCACCACCTCCTTCTGCAGTGCCAGTTCCGCGATATAAGAAGAGAGGAATACCCGGCCCGTAAGATGCTCCAGTAGCTTGGAGCGGCTCAGGCGATCCAGTACTGGACCTTTAACTTCAGATAGGTGCAGGCGGATATCGCGATTTCTGAGATCCTTGTTGATCTGCTGCATGCGCTCCAGGGCGGTACCGTCGATCCGGCTCACAGAAGACAGGATCAGTACCAGCTCACGGGTGTCTGGGTGGCGCTTAAGCTCGCTCAGCAATCGGTCTTCCACGGCGCTGATATTGCTGAAAAACAGACTCTCATCAATGCGCAGGAACAGAATTTCCTTTTGTGTTTCCACATCGTAGCGCACCACATTACGGAAGTGTTCGGTGCCCGGCATGCGTCCCACCACCGCAATATGTGGGCGGCTGCTGCGCCAGATTAATGTGGCAAAGGAAAGTCCTATCCCCAGTGCAATCCCCACTTCCACGCCAAAAAGTAGAACGCCGGCGAAAGTACACAACATGGCGATGCCGTCGGTTCTGTCGTAACGCCAGTTATGCACGAAACCTTTGAAATCGAACAGGCTGGCGGCGGCGACGATGATGATGGCTGCGAGCACGGTCAGTGGCAGCTCGCTGAACAGCCCGGTTAGATACAGCAGGATTGGGATCATCAGCAGGGCCGACAGTACCCCGGCCAACGGCGACTTGGCCCCGGCCTCGGCGTTGACTGCGGTGCGGGAAAAGCTCCCGGCCACGGGAAGGCCGCCGGAAAGCGCGCTGGTGATATTAGCTGCACCCAGTCCCAGTAATTCGCCGTCCGCATTGAGGCGTTCGCCGCGCCGCGCTGCCAGCGCCTGGGCGATAGAATGGCTTTCTACAAAGCCAAGCAGTGCGATGATCAGTGCCGGCAGCAATAGCTGATAGATCGTGGCCCAGCGGAAATCGGGCAGCGACAATTTCGGCAGTCCCGCGGGAATTTCACCGACGATAGCGAGTTTGTCGCCAAGCTTGAGCCAATGCACCAGGGCAATGGCGCACAGCACCAGTAGCATGGGCATCAATCGTGCGGCGAGACGTGCGATCTGTTTTGGTGTGCCGAGCCGGAACAGCAGCATGGGTAGCCACAGGCGGCTGAAAATCAGTATGACCGCGGTGGCGACACCGAATGCCATGGTTGGCAAGTGCGCCTGCGGGAGGTTCTCCAGCACGTGAAACAGTTTCACCGAAGCCGTATCACCTTCTGCCTCGATTCCGAGGATCGAGGGTAGCTGTCCGACGATGATCAACGCAGCGGCGCCAGAGACAAAGCCGCTGATCACAGGATGACTCAGTAGGTTGGAAAGAGCGCCCAGCTTGAACAGCCCCATCAGGAACAGGAAGAGACCGCTTAGTAATGTGAGCATGACTGCGCCGGTAATGTAAGCGGGACTGCCAATGGCGGCCACGGAAGACAGGGCCGATACGGTCATTAACGACAGGACTGCCGCGGGCCCCACGGACATGGCACTGCTGCTGCCAAAGGTAGCGTAGGCTATCAATGGCAGCAGGCTCGCGTAGAGGCCGACGTGGGGCGGGAGGCCTGCGAGCAGCGCGTAGGCCAGACCCTGTGGCACCAGGAGCATGCCGGACACCAGGGCTGCCGTGACATCTGCTGGCAGCCACTGGCGCTGATAACTTGTCAGCCAGTTGGGGAAGAAGTTTTTAACCCGCATTGCATGTGCTTGTTGAGGCCGGGGGCAGGGGAGACCTCAACAGGATAGCTGGTACAACGCGGGCCCCGCCAGTGGCGTTACCTTTTGGGCGGATTGTGTAGCGGTCTCAGCTCGCGGCGGTGTTGCGATTTTCAAGCCAGCGAAAAATCAGCATGCCGCTCACCATTGCCAATGTGAAAACCAGTGCACCGGTTTCGGCGGCGCCGGTTGCCACAATACCCGGCCCCGGGCAGAAGCCGGCCAGTCCCCAGCCGATACCGAATACGAGACTGCCGAGCAGCAGGCGCTTGTCGAGCTCGCGTTTGGTGGGAAGGTTGATACTGCCTCCGAGAACGGCCGTCTCGCGCTTTCTGGCAATGAGAAAGGCGGGAAGTCCCACGGCGATGGCGCCGCCCATTACCAGGGCCAGCGATGGGTCCCAGGCGCCGAACAGGTCGAGAAAACCAAGTACTTTTTCCGGATTGGCCATGCCAGAGAGCAGCAGTCCGAAGCTGAAAATCAGCCCGGAAATGAAGGCGGAGATAGTCACTTTATTCATTGCTTCATGCTCCTAGCAGGTGGCGAACGACGTAAACCGTGGCGAATCCGCCAAACATAAAGGTCATGGTGGCTGCCAGTGACCGGGGGGACAATCGCGAAAGTCCGCAGACACCGTGACCGCTGGTGCAGCCAGCGGCGTAGCGGGTGCCGATGCCGACCAGCAGACCGGCAGCGATAAGTGCCGGGTAACTGGCGCGGATCTCAATTGCAGGCAGGGCGTGGAAGATGCCCCAGATGGCGGGGCCGGCCAGTAGGCCCAGAATAAATGCGAATTGCCAGCCGCGATGGCCGCGCTCATTGTTCAGTAAGCCGCCCAGGATGCCGGAAATTCCGGCAATGCGGCCGTTCATCAGGATCAGCCATGCGCTGGCGAGCCCGATAAGGAGCCCGCCGGCGAGGGCGCTCAGGGGGGTAAAAGCGTTCCAGTCTATGTTCATGGTGGCGAGTTACTCCGCGCAATACAGTTGATACAAATTTTGTAGCAGGGCCAGAACCTTCGGGTCGGCTACCTGGTAGTAGACCCGCTTGCCTTCCTTTCGGGTTGTGACCAGACGTTCTCGCCGCAGCACTCCCAGCTGTTGAGAGAGGCTCGGCTGACGAATATCCAGTCGCTCCTCAATGTCGCTGACACACAGCTCCTCCTGGCTCAACTGGCACAGCAACAGCAATCGGTCCTGGTTTCCCAGGGAGCGAAGCAAAAGGGAGGCCTCCCCTGCGGCTGCACGCATTTTGTCGAGCTGGAAGTCGCTGGTATCCGGCATAGAGGTATTCCGGTGGTTGTCCTTTGTGGTTGATCTGGAGGTTGATAGCTGCTGGCTAACAGTTTCAGAAAAAATATTATATTGAAAAGTATAGTAATGGAAGTTATATTTCTAGAAGTTATTATGTTAGACCTAAATCATCTATAGAGCTTTCTACGATGGCTAGACGGGAGCAAACCATGAGCGCAACAGACACTCGCCCGCTTGTACAAGCCTTTCTCGATCCGGTGACCGAGACCTGGAGTTACGTGATCTATGACCGCATTGGCGGAAGTGCCGCGGTGATTGATGCGGTGCTGGACTTTGATCAGGCGTCGGGGCGCACCAGTACCGATGGCGCCGAGAAGATCGTCGCTTTTGTGCGTGAAAATGACCTGAAGGTCGAGTGGGTCCTGGAAACCCATGCGCATGCGGACCATCTGTCCGCAGCGCCGTTTATCCGTGAGCAGCTCGGCGGCAAGATCGCGATTGGTGACCATATTCGCCAGGTGCAAGGCATCTTCCGCGATGTATTCAACCTGGAAAAAGAGTTTCTGGTTGACGGTTCTCAGTTCGATCACCTGTTCCACGATGGTGACACCTTCCGTATTGGTGAGCTGGAGGGGAAGGTGATTTACGTGCCGGGGCACACGCCGGCAGATATGGCCTGGCTGATCGGGGATGCCTTGTTTGTCGGCGATACCCTGTTCCTGCCGGACGTGGGTAGCGCGCGTTGTGATTTCCCGGGTGGTGATGCCCGCGCCCTGTATCAGTCGGTGCAGAAACTGTTATCGCTGCCAGAAGATACCCGTATGTTCATGTGTCATGACTACCCACCGAATGACACCCGCGAACACGAATATGAAACCACGGTGGGCGCACAGAAGCGCAGCAACATCCATCTGCACGATGGCGTCAGCGAAGATGAGTTCGTGAAGATGCGCAGTGAACGGGATGCCACCCTCGGAATGCCGAGGCTGATATTGCCATCGATCCAGGTCAATATCCGCGCGGGGCAAATGCCACCGGCGGAAGATAACGGCACCGTTTACCTCAAGGTTCCCATCAACAAACTGTGATTGTCGGAGTGAACGAATGATGGATAGCAAACAACTGGACGCACAAGTGTCCGTATCCGCAGAGCCGGCTATGGAGGAAATGGCGGCGCTGGCCAAGGCCGGAGTGGAAGTCGTGGTGTGCAACCGCCCGGAACAGGAAGCGGAAGGGCAGCCTTCCTTTGCTGAACTGGAGCAGGCGGTTACCGCTGCGGGAATGGCATTTGTTGCCATCCCGTTTTCCCGTGGTCAGATGCAGCCAGCGCACAGTGAGAAATTTGCCAAGCTGTTGAGCAGCGGGAAAAAAGTGCACGCTTTCTGCCGTACCGGCAATCGCTCGTGCAACCTGTGGGCCGCTGCTGGCTGCCTGAATGGCACTGACAAAAAGCTGCTGCAACAGGCTGCGCATAAGGCGGGCTTCGATATCAGTGGTGTACTGGTTACCTATTAAGGCGTTTCCGCCCGAGGAATCATGCCGGTGAAAGATGTTACCAATAACGGCTCGGGGCGTGCCCTGAGTCGCTTCATTCCCGCGGCCAGCTGGTTGCCCGGTTACTCCCTGTCCTCTCTGCAAAAGGACCTGCTGGCAGCGGTAATCGTCACCATCATGCTGATTCCGCAGTCTCTGGCCTATGCACTGCTGGCGGGCTTGCCTGCGGAAGTCGGACTCTACGCTAGCATCGCGCCACTGGTGGCCTATGCAGTGTTTGGCAGTAGCAGAACACTATCGGTGGGACCGGTGGCTGTCGCCTCGCTGATGAGTGCAGCGGCACTTGGCCAGGTGGCGGCGCAGAACACAGCGGACTACCTGTTGGCGGCGATGTTGCTGGCGCTGCTATCTGGGTTGTTTTTGTTCCTGCTTGGAGTGCTGCGCCTCGGATTTCTCGCCAATTTTCTGTCCCATCCGGTGATTTCCGGCTTTATCACCGCCTCCGGGATTCTGATTGCGTTTAGTCAGCTCAAGCATTTGATGGGCGTCACCGCGCACGGGGATAATCTGCCCGAGCTTGTATACTCCATGTTTGCCGGTATCGGGCATATCAATGTGTATTCACTGGTACTGGGTGCAGGGGTCGTTCTCTTCCTGATCTGGTCGCGGGGCAGTGCAGTGCGTGTTCTGCAGCAGCTGTCTTTATCAAAAAATACCGCGGGCTTAATTGTGAAGGCCGCGCCAGTGGTTGGCGTGCTTGCGACTATCTTTCTCGCCAGCGGGTTCGACCTGGAAGGCAAGGGGGTAAAGCTGGTGGGGGAAATTCCCAGCGGCCTGCCGCAGCTCGTCTGGCCGAATTTCTCTCTTGATCTGGTGCAGCAGTTGCTGGTACCTGCGATCATGATTTCCATCATCGGTTATGTGGAATCGATCTCAGTGGGTAAAACCCTCGCAGCCAAACGCCGTCAGAAAATCGATATGAACCAGGAACTGATCGGTCTGGGGGCAGCCAATATGGCCTCGGGGTTGTCCGGTGGCTTCCCGGTAACTGGTGGCTTCTCTCGTTCCGTAGTGAACTTTGATGCGGGCGCGGAGACCCAACTGGCTAGCGTATTTACCGCAATTGGTATCGCTCTGGCGGCAATGTTTCTCACCCCGTTTCTGTATTACCTGCCCAAGGCCACACTGGCGGCCACGATCATTGTGGCGGTGCTGTCGTTGGTGGATTTTTCCATCCTGCGAAAAACCTGGCGTTACTCCCCCAGCGATTTCTTCGCAGTACTGATTACGATTGTTGTGACCCTGCTGTTCGGGGTGGAAATGGGGGTGTCCTGCGGGGTGCTGGCTTCCATCGTGCTGTTCCTGTACCGGACTTCCAAGCCGCATATTGCGGAAGTCGGACTGGTGGAAGGCACTGAGCATTTTCGCAATACACAGCGTCATCAGGTGCGTACCTTGCCGCAGATACTGACGATCCGTGTAGATGAGAGTCTGATGTTTTCCAATGCCGCCTTTTTGGAAGAGCGGATTTACGGAGACATCGCCGCGACGCCGGAAGTCAAACACGTGATCCTGATGTGCAGCGCGATCAATGAAATCGACTGGAGTGCGTTGGAAACGCTCGAGTCTGTCAACGAGCAGCTGCGAGCGGCCGGGATCTGCTTCCACCTCTCCGAAGTGAAGGGACCGGTAATGGACGCGCTGTCGAAGAGCGGCTTTCTGGACATGCTGTCGGGCAAGATTTTCTTCACCCAATACCAGGCGTTTACCACCCTGCGTGACAATCTGGACGGATGCTAGTTGCGGGCAATAACGCTACCGGGCGCTACTGACGTGCAGGCCTGTTTTGTCAGGAAAACAGGTAGGGGAAAAGCGCCCGTTTTTCCTCGTCACTGAGTGACTCTACCCGCAGGATATTGTTGCGAGGAATACTGTCCGGGTCGGGGTAGTTTTTCAGGCCGCGCTCGAGGCTCTCTTCGCGCAGCAGATGTAGGATGGGGTAGGGGGCGCGATTGGTGAGGTTCTCCACATCCTCGGGTGCCGTATCGGCGAACTGGTAGTGGGGGTGGAAGCTGGCAATCTGGTAGATGCCCTCATAGCCCTGGCGCTTCAGCAGCCATTCCGCCTCGTTGAGGAAGAAGTTGTAGTCGTGGAAGTCCTGTAAGTGAGTCGGCAGGATCAGCAGGCTGGTCTCCACTTCCTCCATGGATGTCCGATCCAGCACCTCAAACTCATCCTGCAGCTCCTCCAGCAGCACTTCATCGCTGGTGGCATCGCTCACTACAAAACGAATTTGTCGCGCGCGCAGGGGTTTGCGCGCGAAGGGGCAAAGATTGAGACCGACTACTACGTCCTGCAGCCATCGCTCAACCTGGGCAATTACCGGATCACTATCGGTCATCAAATTTCTGCGCGCTTACCACATCAGATCGTCGGGGATTTCGTAATCCGCATACGGATCGTCTTCATCTACCGCGGTATTGTTCTCTGGTGGCTGCACAACCATGGTCGGGTTGCGTTCGGCGATTTTGTCCGCCACCACCCGGGGGACCAGCTCAAAGTGGTCTCCCTCACCGACGATCAACAGGCGTCCCGCGGTCAGGTGATCCTGGACTGCGCTGGAGACAAAGATCTTTTTCACTTTTTTCTCAAAAGTGAAGTGGTAGGCGATATCGTCCTGGCCTTTGGGGCCCTTGGATTGCTTGTTGCGCTCGATCAACTGTTTGATCTGGGCGGCAATCGCCTTCTGCTGTGCAGCGGCCTCGCGCTGGGCATTCAGTTCCCGGTCCCGGGCAATCTTGGCTGCGCGCGCGGCCTCCGCGGCTTGCTTGGCCTCATCCACCTGGACTTCACCAGACTTCTTTGCCACTTTGCTCTGTTTGCGCTTTTCCTTGCCAATCTGTTTGGCTGTCTTTTTGTCGACCAGTCCGGCCTTAAGCAGTTGGTCCTGAAGTGAAGCCATGGGGGAAACCTGTCTCAGCGGATATTGGGGAATCCGTGGCATTTTAACGGATCTGGGCGGCGCTTGGCCAAGCCTTGTTACGCTTCAGGTGTAGCGCGAGGAGGTGGCCGTGACCAGTTGGCTGCCTTGCCTCTAGGGTAAGAGCGAGGCTGAGGAAAGGGCATTGACCGGGAGCCGGGCCCGAAGTTGCACCGACTAAGCCGCTGCCGAGCTTAGGCGGATACCGGGTCTTCCTGCTGGGCGTAGGCTGCCAGGTAATCGAGCATGGCCCGGTTAATGGCTTGCGGCTGCTCCAGCGTGGAGAGGTGGCCGGCGCGAGGGATGATATTGATCTGGGCGCGAGGCAGGCGAGCCGCCAGTGCCTCAGAGCATGCGGGCGGCAGCGAGATATCTTCATGGCCCACCAGCACCAGCGCGGGCTGGTTGATGGAAGACAGGCGGCTATTTAGCGAATCCCGGGCGCACAGGGCATTGGCGACGTTCTCAATCGACACCAGCGACATGGCGGCGAACTTTTTCTTCCAGTACTCGACCAGCCCCGGTTGGGTTTCCAGGGTTTGTTTGCCAAACATCAGTTTGGCCACTGTGGGGAGCAGCGGCGATATTCCCAGTACCTTGGCGATTGCTACCATGGCCTTGTACTTGACGATCTTGAAGCGGGTTTCGGTACCCGCGTGGGTGTCCAGCAATATCAGGCCTCTCACCCGGTCGGGGCGGGTGAGGGCTGCACGCAATGCGATCATGCCGCCGATCGAGAGCCCTGCCCAGGTTGCACTGGCGACCTGCTCGTGATCCAGCACCGCGATCACATCTTCTACCATCGCGTAAATATCCAGTGGCGTATCCGCGGCACCGGATTTGCCATGGCCGCGCAAGTCGACATTGATGACCCGGTACTTCTCAGCCAGCGCAGTGAGCTGCTGGTTCCACATTTCCCCATCGCAGAGAAAGCTGTGCAGCAGCACCACAACCGGGCCTGTGCCGGTGCACTCGTAGTAAATATCGCGACCATCATGACTTGCTGTGGGCATGGGCTCTGACTCTATGGCATTTCTGGTGCGTAAACAGGATGGCTTACTGCTTGGTAAAAATCAGGTTGACGGTTACTGGTACCAGGGGGCTGATGCTGTCCAGACCAGCGACTTCACGCAGTTTGTCAATGCCCTCGAGCAGTTTGTAGTTGCTGGCATTGATCACGATCGGTGCGGTGGAGGTGATCAGCAGGCGATTGTCGTCCAGGGCCGTTACTTGCAGCAGGGCCTTTTCTGTTTGTTGCGAGCCGTGAATATCAACGGTGAGGTCTGCGGAAACAGTCTCGGTATGGCCGGCTTTCATTGCCCCCAGCTTACCGGCATCCACCTGTGCGGAAATGGTCGCCTTGGCAAATTGCGCGGTGTCGAACAGCATTTTCTGCATGCGCTCATTGCGAATCGGGATATTGGTTTCCACACTCGCCAGGTCGATGGTCAAGCTGGCTTTGCCGTCATCGGCAATGGTGCCGCTCAGGCTTTTGAAGTGATGGGTTTCCGCAATGGTCGATTTTTTGACGGAAACAAAATTGACACTGGATTCTCCTCCGGCCAGTTGCCAGTCGGCCAGGGCGGTAACTGGCAGCGCCAGTAGGGACAGCAGCGCAAGGGACTTGAGAGACATAACGTGATTCTCCTGTTTCAGCCAAATTCGGATTAATCGTCAAAGCGGGCCGCGGGCATTTGCCGACCAGATTTGACTTGCAATTTTCAGATAGGAAACATTATCAGGCGGCAGGCCGCGGTACCAGTAAAGTATCGTAAAAAAAGCAACGGAAAAGTGTGCGCATATTGAAGTAGGATCGAGCCTTGAGGTCTTTTTACTCGGTAACCCGTTCTACTTTCGGGGGAGACCACCCGGGGAGCTTTTCCAGATCCGGGACATAGAGGCGCATGGTGAGACTCAGGTCCAGGTCCTTGCGTTCGATCGGGAGCCAGTTTTCTTCCGGCACACCGTCCGGCTTGTCTTTGGCGATATAAATTGAAATACCGCCGTCGTCATCCAGCTTCATTCCCGCATTTTCACCGACACTGTATTTTTTCCGATCATTGGGGATGAAAAAGCCGTTTTTCAGATCGTACAGGGTCAGCGACCAGAAGGCGCCCGCAGGGGGTAAATCCTCTGCGGGCATGTGAAGCACGTAGTCGTGCATTGCATTCATCGGTTCGCCATCCGCGGTGCTGACGCTTGGGTAGACTGCTTCTTCCTGGGGCAGGCCGATGGGACCAAATACCGACACGGTCAGCAGGGTTTCCAGGTCGGTTTCGCCTTTGGGCTGGAACATTTTGGGCTGCAATCTGGCCATTTTTTCTTCGTCTGCACTAGAGGCCAGTGTTTCATTCTGGATGCGTTCCGCCACATCCCGGATACGACGCTTATTGATACTGGCGACCTTGGCTGGATCGAAGGTATCACCCGGTTGAATACCAAAGTACTTGTACAGTGCCAATATCGACTGGTCCTCAGGGTTGTCTGCAGAAAACGTGGTGTGGTTGAACACAAACTGCATCACTTCGAACAGATTGTCGCCAAACACCGCGACATCGGTTTCACCAACCGCCGGAAATTCGGCTGCTTCTACTGGAACGGCCGGCTTGCCGCGAAAGGTGTTGAGCGTTACCGGCGTGACACTTTTCATCTGCTCGACGATTTTGGCAAATCGGTCTTTATCCTGGCCGTGGGGCATCACGCGAAATACCGCGGAGACAAAATCGCCGGTGGCTTCAAATACCTCATCAACCCCCTCGACCGGCTTGCCATCATAATTTTGTGTCCGTTCGCTGTAGATGAGCAGGGTCAGCGGTTTCGTGAAGTCGCCTACACGGGAAGACAGGGGAACGTTCACGTAGTGATCGTAAGCGGTGATCATCAGGGACGCGTAGTCGGTATCAAATGCGGGGATCTTGAGAATAACGGGCTCGGTCCGCAGGTCTAGCAGGCAGCTTACATACAACGTGTCGTTGTTGGGGCGTGCTATTTCGCGTGTCGTGTGGTCCTTGAGCGCGGTATCTGCTTCGCAGGCGTTCCATCCTCCAAGTTTGGCGGCAAACTTGTTGTTGACGTTGTACATGGCCACATACTGGTATGACCGGGTGACCAGGTCTTTGAGAAATTCATCGCTCATCGCCACATCCGGGCGATCGGTATCGGTCTGATTGTCGACACCTGTGTCGTTCGCGCCCTGTGGCGCTGCAGTCATATCTTCATGCTGGGCGGATACCGTTTTACCCCCATCATCGTTGCTACAACCGGACAGCCAAAGTCCGGTTAGGACGGCACTCAGCAGCAAAAAGGCGAAGCAGGCAGGTGCTCTGCGCGTCATTGTCTGCATGATCACTCCCTTTCTCGCTCCCTTTTTGTTCACTTTCGGCTCACAAAAGGTCTGCGAAGGTATCTAATGAGAAGGTGGTTATAGAAAGCGTAGACGAATTTAAGCGCCACTCTGGCGAGGCGACGGTCTGGTAAATTGGCAAAAAAAAGCCGGCTGGCGCCGGCTGCAATCATTGAGGATGTTTCCCAGTGGTGGCGGTTGGGGTATCCGCCAGGGAGGACCGGATACCGCTGGGAAACCGGCATCCGGGTTTGGGTCTGGTGTTGCGATCAGCTCGCGATCGACAGGGTTTCTGTCGGTTCGTCGCTGACGGAAGTGCGGATCAGGTGGTCAAAGGCTCCAAGCGCAGCGGTGGCGCCGGCACCCATGGAAATCACAATCTGCTTGTAGGGCACGGTCGTGGCGTCACCGGCGGCGAACACGCCCGGAATCGAGGTAGCGCCGCGATTGTCGATCACGATCTCGCCCATGCGGTTCATTTCCAGGCCGCTGTCCTTGAGGAACTCGGTATTCGGCACCAGTCCGATCTGTACGAAAACGCCCGCCAGATCCAGTTGCCTGCTCTCGCCGCTGACACGATCCGTGTACTGCAGCCCGTTTACCTTGCTGCCATCGCCGAGTACCTCGGTGGTTTGCGCATTGGTGATGATGTCGATATTGGCCATGGAGCGGGCCTTGCGTACCAGTACTTCATCCGCGCGCAGGGTATCGGCAAACTCCAGCACGGTAACGTGCTTCACGATACCTGCCAGGTCGATGGCGGCTTCGATACCGGAGTTACCGCCGCCGATCACTGCCACGTGCTTGCCCTTGAAGAAGGGGCCGTCGCAGTGTGGGCAGTATGCCACGCCTTTGGTGCGGTACTCGGCCTCACCGGGTACACCCAGTTCGCGCCAGCGTGCGCCGGTAGCGAGGACGACCGACTTGCTGGCAAGGGTGGCGCCGCTCTGCAGTTGCAGTTCGATCAACTTGTCCCGCTTCAGTTCAGCGGCACGCTGGCCGGTGATGATATCCACCCCGTATTCCTTCACGTGTTGCTCGAGGCTCGCCGCCAGCTTCGGGCCTTCGGTGTAGGGCACGGAAATAAAGTTTTCGATACCCACCGTGTCCATCACCTGACCGCCGAAGCGCTCGGCCACCAGGCCGGTGCGGATGCCCTTGCGCGCGGCATAAATAGCCGCAGCCGCGCCGGCCGGGCCGCCGCCCAGTACGAGTACGTCGTAGGGCTCGCGCTCGTTCAATTCTTCCGCCTTGCGGGCTTCGGCGCCGGTGTCGATCTTGGCCACGATTTCTTCCAGGCTCATACGGCCCTGGCCGAAATGCTCGCCATTCAGGTAGACCGCGGGTACCGCCATGATCTGGCGCTCGTCGACTTCTTCCTGGAACAGAGCACCGTCGATCATCTCGTGGGTGATGTTCGGGTTCAGTTTCGCCATCAGGTTCAGCGCCTGGACCACGTCCGGGCAGTTCTGGCAGGACAGCGAGATATAGGTTTCAAAGTGGAATTCACCCTGGATATTGCGGATCTGCTCCTGCAGTTCCGGATCTGTTTTGGACGGGTGGCCGCCGGCCTGGAGCAGGGCGAGTACCAGGGAGGTGAATTCGTGTCCCATGGGGATACCAGCAAAGCTGACGCGCGGAGTCTCTCCGGCGGGGGCGATGGCCATGCTCGGAGTGCGCTTGCGGCTCTCCTGTTTCAATTCAATCTTGCTGGAGAGGTCGGAGATTTCGCTGGCGAGGTTGTTCAGTTCAACAGCCTTGGGGCTGCTGTCGGCGGACACACTGATCTCGATCGGAGTGACGATATTCTGCAGATAGGTGTCCAATTGTTTCTTTACGTTTGCGTCCAACATCGGTGTGTCCTGAAATTTGATTGGTTTGCTGTGCTTTGCTGCGAAGGTGTCGGTACCGGGGGCAGCTTTGTGAGACCGTCTGCG
>NZ_LZDE01000297.1 GCF_002009015.1 Microbulbifer mangrovi
ACAGCCATCAGGTACACGGCTTTGTTATCGCGGATCGCCTCGATGGCGGTCGGGCCGCGCTCGGCTTTGCCGATCATGCCCAGTAGGCCGGTTTCTTCCAGCATGGTACGGGTGAACTTATCCATACGGGTTGCGGTGGTGGGGCCCGCCGGGCCAACCACTTCTTCGCGCACCGGGTCCACCGGGCCCACGTAGTAGATAAAGCGGCCGGTCAGGTCAACGGGCAGTTTTTCGCCCTTGGCCAGGATATCCACCATTTTCTTGTGGGCGGCATCGCGGCCAGTGAGCATTTTACCGTTCAGCAGCAGGGTATCGCCCGGCTGCCAGCTCAGCACGTCTTCCGCGGTCACTTCGTCCAGGTTCACGCGACGGGTGTTGCCGCCCGCTTCGCGGGTGATTTCCGGCCAGTCTTCCAGCTTCGGCGGGGTCTGGCGCGCAGCGCCGGAACCGTCGAGGGTGAAGTGGGTGTGACGGGTGGCGGCACAGTTGGGAATGATCGCCACGGCCTTGTTGGCGGCGTGGGTCGGGAAGTCTTTGACCTTCACGTCCAGTACGGTGGTGAGACCGCCCAGGCCCTGGGCGCCGATCCCCAGTTTGTTGACCTTGTCGAACAGCTCCAGGCGCAGTTCCTCAGCGCGATTGGACGCACCGCGCTCCTGAAGCTCCTGGATGTCGATCGGATCCAGCAGGGATTCTTTCGCCAGCAGCATGGCCTTCTCGGCGGTACCACCCACACCAATACCCAGCATGCCGGGCGGACACCAGCCAGCGCCCATCTTCGGCACCATCTCAAGCACCCAGTCCACGACGGAGTCGGACGGGTTCAGCATGGCAAACTTGCTCTTGGCTTCACTGCCACCGCCTTTGGCTGCCACGTATACATCCACGGTATCGCCGGGGACGATTTCATAGTGGATGACCGCCGGGGTGTTGTCGCCGGTGTTTTTGCGAGCGCCATCCGGATCCTCAAGGATGGATGCGCGCAGGACGTTGTCCGGGTTGTTGTAAGCGCGGCGTACGCCTTCGTTGACCATATCGGTCACGCTCATCTCCGCGTCCCACTGTACGTTCATGCCCACTTTCAGTTTCACGGTCACGATACCGGTGTCCTGACAGATGGGGCGGTGACCCTGGGCACACATGCGGGAGTTAATCAGGATCTGGGCCATGGCGTCTTTCGCCGCCGGGTTGGCTTCCTTTTCATAGGCCTGGTTGAGGGCCTGGATAAAATCCTGCGGGTGGTAATAAGAAATGAACTGCAGCGCGTCGGCCACGCTGTCGATCAGGTCGTCCTGGCGGATAATCGTCATTGCCGGCTCCGGTTGTCTCTCGTCTCGAAGGCGGCGATTTTACACGAATTATCTGCGGGTGCTTGATTGGGCGAAGTAAGGACGGGGAGAAAGTATCGGCACAGGCAGCGCCAGATGAAAATGAGAATGGTTAGCGGCGAATAATATCGCCGCTAACCATTATTCAGGGTGCGCTCAGTCCCAGATCAGGGCGCAGAGGCAGTGCTGGAACTGGACTGCAGACTGCGAATGGCGTCGCGCAGCTGGACCAGGTCCTTGTTCACGGTGCGACGGTAACTGTCGATAGACTGCACAGCCTCTTCGTTGGCACCGACACGGGCGGTCAGGTCCGCGCGCACGGAAGACAGCTGACGCTCCAGGCTCGCAACCTTGTCCTTGGTGTCGCGAGAAGCGCTGGCGGTAGACGTTTTCAGTTTGGCGAGTTCACTCTCCAGTGCCGCCACCTTCTTCAGGCTGCTCTCAAACCCGCTGACTTTCTTCGACAGCGCGGCAACTTCCTGCTTGGCGGAAGCCGCAGCAGCCTTGTTGGCAGCGATGTCCTTGCGGTTGGTGTCGTAAGAAACACCCCACAGCTTGCGGATCTCCGAAGCGTTCTCTTTTACCTTGGCGTTCAGCACTTCCACGGAAGCGGCGGATTCCTCACCAGACATCTCAAATCTCTTCTCCAGCTGGACGATACGCGCTTCCGCGTCCACCAGCTGTACCCGGGTGTCCTGCCATTGGGTGTACAGGAAGCCCGCTCCACCCAGGCCGGCCATCGCCAGCAGCAGCGCCACGATGGCCAGGAAGGAAGAGCCACCGCCGGAACTGCGCTCTTCTGCCGCGGCCGGTGCCGCGGGCTGGGGCGCTACGTGACGGGGACGGCCGCCAGCGGGGCCGTTGGGGATCTGAGGGTCCATAGAAGATGAGCTGCTGCCATCGAATGTGGGCTCTCTACGTTGCATGCTGTTGTCCTGCTTTGGCTTGCGGCCTCGCGGGCCGGAAAAACGGTAGAAATAAGCGGCAGTTATACCAAAAACTGACGAAAAAGTAATCGGGTCCAGTTATCAGAATAGGACAGTAAACTCGGCCGACCGTGCCGTCATTGATAATCATTCTCGAAATTAACTACAAATGACAGCACGTTTTGCCTCTATTGGGGCGTTCCCGTTCATTCCAACGGCTTAATAATGACATCAAGCGGGTGTAGAATGCCTGCCACCAATAACTGACCTGCTACTGTACTTGGGTCGGTACAGGTCCCAGACAAAGGAAGGAATATCACATGGCACATGTTCTCCCCGAACTCCCCTATGCTATGGATGCGCTGCAGCCGCACATCTCTCAAGAGACTCTGGAATACCACTACGGCAAACACCACAAGACCTACGTCGACAAGCTGAACGGCCTGCTGGACGGCACTCCGGACGCGGACAAGTCCCTGGAAGAAGTGATCAAGTCCTCCTCCGGCGGTGTATTCAATAACGCAGCCCAGATCTGGAACCACACTTTCTACTGGAACTGCCTGAGCCCGAACGGCGGCGGCGCAGCGACCGGTGCCGTAGCCGACGCGATCAACGCTGCGTTCGGTTCTTTCGACAAGTTCAAAGAAGAATTCACCAACAGCGCGGTGAACAACTTCGGTTCTGGCTGGACCTGGCTGGTGAAAAAAGCCGACGGCTCCGTAGCCATCGTCAACACCTCCAACGCCGAAACTCCGCTGACCGATGACAGCGTTACTCCGCTGCTGACCTGCGACGTCTGGGAACACGCCTACTACATCGACTACCGCAATGCGCGTCCGAAGTACATGGAAGCGTTCTGGGCGCTGCTGAACTGGGAGTTCGTGAACCAGAACTTCGCCTGATCACCCATCGGGCAAGCGTTCACTGACGCGAAAGGCGGGCCTATGGCCCGCTTTTTTTATGGCCGCCCGGCACGCAACGGCTTTCTTGCGCCAGACTGCACCAGTGCACGGAATTTGCATCCAGCCGGGGTTATGGTTACAACACCATCCGCTTGTACAGAGCAAACATTCCTTAAAAACAGAAGCTGAGAGCACAACATGAAGCTGAAGATGACGTTGCTGGCCGCTGCCATAAGCACCCTGGCCATGACAGGATGCGGTCGGGAAGACAAGGTCGCAGAAGAGACCGCGCAGGTCCCCGCTGCGGAAAGTGCGCAATCCACAGAAGCACAATCCGGCGCTGCGACAGAGTCAGCGCAGGCCAGTGAAGGCAACCCGGAAGTTATCGCCCAGACCAATGAATTGTTTGAAGAGCAGTTCCAGACCCACGTCAATCGCAGCCCCGAGTTCAAGACTTTCCTGGGCATCAAGGAAGGCTATGGCAAGTGGGACGATATCTCCCCGGAGTTCGCCAAGGAAACCCACGAAATCAACAAGCGCCAGCTGGAAGCACTGAAAAAGATTGATCCGGCGCAACTGGATGCCCCCACCCGCCTCTCCCTGGAACTCGCCATCCGCAACCTGGAGCAGGATATCGAGGGCTGGAAGTGGCGCCTGCACACCTACCCCGTCAATCAGATGTACGCTGGACACACCAGCGTTGCCTCCCTGCTGATCAACCAGCACCGGGTGGATGACCTGTCTGACGCGGAAGCCTATATCTCCCGCCTGAACGGCCTGCCCGCGCATTTCGATCAATTGATCGAAAACCTGAAGGAGCGTGCAGACAAGGGCGTGATCGTGCCCAAATTTGTTTTCCCCTACGTGATCAGCGACGGCAAAAACCTGATTACCGGCGCGCCCTATGATGACGGCAAAGACAGCACCCTGTTTGCCGACTTCAAGGGCAAGGTGGACAAACTCAGTATCAGTGACGAACAGAAGTCCGAACTGATCGAGCAGGCCAAGACCTCCATGCTCGAGAGCGTCAAACCCGCGTACGAAAAACTGATCGGTTACCTGGGCGAGCTCGAGAAAAAGGCCACCACCGACGACGGTGCCTGGAAGCTTCCCGACGGTGACGAGTTCTATCAGCATCGCCTGAACGTTTACACCACCACCGACATGACCGCCGAGCAGATCCACCAGACGGGCCTGGACGAGGTCAAACGCATTCACGATGAAATGCGCGCGATCATGCAACAGGTGAAGTTCGAGGGAAGCCTGCAGGAATTCTTCGAATTCATGCGTACCGACAAACAGTTCTACTACCCGGAAACCGAAGAGGGCAAACAGCGCTACCTGAAGGAAGCCACTGCCATCATCGACACCATGAAAGGCCGTCTGGACGAGCTGTTTATCACCAAACCGAAAGCGGACCTGGTGGTTAAGGCCGTAGAGCCCTTCCGCGAAAAATCCGCCGGTAAAGCCTTCTACCAGCGCCCTGCTCCCGACGGCTCCCGCCCGGGCATCTACTACGCCAACCTATACAAGATGAGCAGCATGCCGACCTACCAGATGGAAGCGCTCGCTTACCACGAAGGCATTCCCGGCCACCATATGCAGCTGTCCATCATGCAGGAACTGGAAAACGTACCCAGCTTCCGCAAGTTCGGTGGCTACACCGCCTACACCGAAGGTTGGGGCCTGTATTCAGAGCTGGTGCCAAAAGAGATCGGCTTCTACGAAGACCCCTACTCCGACTTCGGCCGCCTGGCCATGGAACTGTGGCGCGCCTGCCGTCTCGTAGTGGACACCGGCATGCACAGCAAAAAATGGACCCGCGAGGAAACCATCGACTGGCTGGCTGAAAACAGTCCCAATCCCCACGGCGATGTGGTCAAGGCGATTGAGCGTTACATCGTGATGCCGGGCCAGGCCACCGCGTACAAGATCGGCATGATGAAGATCGTTGAACTGCGCGAAAACGCCAAACAGGAACTGGGAGACAAGTTCGATATCCGGGAATTCCACGATGTGGTGCTGGCCAATGGTGCAGTGCCACTGGATGTATTGGAAGAACTGGTGGATGCGTGGATTGCTAAGGTCAAGGATGGCTCGGATCAGTAACCTGGCGGCAATCAAAACATTACGGAACAAATGGCTCCTTCAAGGGGCCATTTTTTTTGCGCCGTTAAAAATATTCCCCGCCACAAGTCATCACTTTCCCGCCAACGGCTTGCCCCACCACGCAAACAGTTGCTTGACTAATAAGTGATCAATCGCGCAGGGAGCGCGACTGGTGATCGCCCCGCAGTATTCACAAGGAAGTAACGATGCGCCGCCACCCAATTCATCCCGCCAAAAATCACTCCGCACTTAAAAAGTGCAAACTGGCAGTGTCCATTTCCAGTTATGCGCTCGTACTGTCCTGCGGACTTTTCTTCAGCTCGCTGAGTAATGCCCAGTTTGTCTGCGACAGCGATGCCGCCGGCGAAGGCGGCGACGGCGCCTCCGCCACCGGCACAAACTCCGTGGCTTGCGGAACCAATGCCCAGGCAACCGGTAATGCAGCTACCGCAGTGGGAAGTGGGGCAACCGCCACACAGCCGGAATCCACCGCAGTGGGGGAAAATGCCACTGCAAATAACGAGGGCTCGACCGCCCTCGGTTCCGACGCATCCGCGCAAGGAGCATCCTCTGTCGCGGTCGGACTACGGGCCAACGCCTCCGGTACAATCGCGACTTCCATGGGCAGCGATTCTGTAGCATCAGGCGATAGAAGTACGGCGGTCGGCAGTACGGCAGTCGCTTCGCAGGACGATGCGTCCGCCTTTGGTAATGGCGCAAACGCCACCGGCGTAAACAGCTCAGCGCTTGGCAGCGGTACGACTGCCGGCGGCGAGGGAGCCACCGCTGTGGGTGTCGATGCAACAGCGCAAGGAGCAGCTTCCGTTGCGACCGGTATTCGAGCAAATGCGACAGGAACCGCGGCCACTTCTATCGGCAGTGACTCGACAGCGTCCGGATCTATGAGTACTGCAGTTGGCAATGCCGCCGTCGCATCGGGCGGCGATTCATCCGCTTTCGGCAATGGCGCTGGTGCGACCGGACTTAATTCAACGGCCCTGGGTAGCGGATCGGCAGCCAGTTCCGCAGGGGATACGGCAACCGGGCACACGGCAATCGCAAGCGGTGGTGCGAGCTCTGCGTATGGTGTCAACGCACAGGCGACAGGAGCCAATTCCACGGCAATCGGCGGATCGTCGACAGCCACCCAAGCAGAATCCGCTGCTTTTGGCGCGGAAAGTCAGGCCACGGGAACATCGTCCACTGCCCTCGGTGTAGGGTCAGCGGCGTCCGGCAGCAATAGTACAGCGGTAGGACAACAGGCTCAGTCTGCAGGCGCAGACAGCGTAGCCGTAGGCCAGGGCGCATCCAGCGCCGGCGCCAATAGCGCGGCATTCGGTCAGGGAGCATCAACCTCCGGGCAAGACAGTGTCGCAGTTGGTCATACGAGTAACAGCAGTGGGCCAAATTCGGCGGCATTTGGTGCTGGTGCCACAGCTTCCGCAGGTTCTTCTACCGCACTTGGCCAAAGCTCCACCGCCTCAGGCCCCGGGGCCACCGCTTTGGGTCAGGGGGCAGCGGCATCAGGAACATCCGCAACGGCTCTGGGGCAAAATGCTCAAGCGAATGAAACCAACTCCGTAGCACTGGGTAATGCCTCGGTCGCCGATGAACCGAATACCGTTTCAGTGGGCAGTGCCGGCGCCGAACGCCGAATCACTAATGTTGCCGAGGGCCAAAATGGAACTGACGGAGTCAACGTCAATCAGTTGGAAAATGGGCTTACAAACACGCTGAATCAGGCCAATCAATACACGGATACTGAAATCAACAACCTGAATCAAAACCTGTTACAGCAAATTGCCGATGGCGACCAGCAGACGCTCACCAATGCCAACAATTACACCGACACTGAGATCAACAATCTGGATCAGAACCTGTCCCAACAAATCACCGATGGTGACCAGCAGACGCTCACTAATGCGAACAACTACACCGATTCTCAGGTCAGCAATCTGAACCAGAACCTGTCGCAGCAGATCATTGATGGCGATCAGCAGACATTAACCAATGCCAACAACTACACAGACACCGAAGTCAGTAACCTGAATCAGAACCTTTCTCAGCAGATTACCAATGGTGACCAGCAAACGCTGACTAACGCGAATAACTATACCGATGCCGAGGTCAGCAATCTCAACACCAACTTGATGCAAAAAATCACCGACGGTGACCAGCAGACTCTGATCGATGCCAATAATTACACCGACGTCGAGATTAGCAATCTCAACAACGGCCTGATTCAAAAGATTACAGATGGCGATCAGCAGACTCTGCAGAAAGCCAACCAGTACACCGACAACTCGCTCAATACGGCGATCAATCAAGTAGACCAGCGCAACGCCCGCCAAGCCAACCAAACCCTACAGAACGCACAGCGGTATACCGACCAACAAGCCTCCAACACACTTCAGCAAGCCAACCAGAATACCGCACAGCGTGTCGCCAACGGCACTCGCAGCGCGGTGAGTCAGGCCAATCGCTACACCGATCAACAGATCAATGCGCTTGCGGGCTTTAATTTCCAGAACCTCCAGGAAATCAATGATCGCTTTAATGGTATTGACCGCCGCCTGAATCGCATGGACGACCGCGTCGACCGCATCGGGGCTATGGGTATCGCCATGCAGCAGTCCGCAATCAATGCGGGCGGTGCCGATTGCAAGAACTGGAAAGACTGGCGCGAGTGCCGGGGGCGCATCGCCGTGGGTGCCGGTTGGCTCAATGGTGAAAGTGCCGTATCGATCGGCTACGGCCGGCCGCTTGGCGAAAACGGCCGTATCAGCTTCGGCGGTGCATTTAGTGGCAGTGACGCCGGAGGCGGTATCGGCTTTGGCTTCGACCTGTAATTACTGACAATTATCCAATTGAACCTGAGGAGCCGGGATACCTATATCCCGGCTTTTTCTTTTGCGTCGCCACAATTTACAATAGGTTCCTTTCCTGCATGATCAGTGCAGAAAGCAACAATAATGGATTCTCCGGAACTGTACGCAAATGGATTTACGTCTTCTCAGGCTTCCCCTGTGGATGCTCTCGTTTGGCGGGCTGGCACTGACCGGCTGCTCCCTCGCCCATAAATTCTTCGAGCCGAACATCACCGAAGAATCAATTACCGAGGTTCGCTACCTGGACCAGGGATGGAGCGAGGAAGATCGGCAGCTGTTCTACTCCACCCCGCAGGGCACGGAGTTGCAGGGGTTGCACTACAAGTGGCTGGAAGCCCTCGAGCTGCCCTTTTCAGAGGAAAAGCTGGCCAGTGCAGAAAACATGCGCGGTTGGGGCTTTATCGTCGAACGCGAAAAGGCCAGCGAAGCTGACCTCGGCGTACATCCCGTAGGTATGGGGAATCACGTCAACCCGGAGGACGACTCGGTGCGCCTGGACCTGGGTTGCGCACTCTGCCACACCGGTGAGCTCCACTACAAAGGCACAGCGCTGCGCGTGGACGGGGGCCAGGCCATTCACGGGATGTCTACCGGTGCTCCCGGCGAGTTCACCCACTCCCTCGGCGTCACCGCGGTGGAAATGCTGTTCAATCCGGCCAAATGGAACCGCTTCGCCGATAACGTGGCCGGAGACGATCCGCAACAGCGCCGCCAGCTGAAAAAGGATTTCGCGGCCTTCCGCAAACGCTTTTTCGAGTTCGCCAAGGGGCCGGGGAACCCGGACAATTTCCCCACCACCGAAGGCCGCGGGCGCACCGATGCGGTGGGCCGGATTGCCAATGTGGTATTCGGCTACAACCTGGGTATTGAAGACAACTATACCAAGGCCGATGCACCGGTCAGCTACCCGTTCCTGTGGGACATCTGGCGCTTCGACTGGGTGCAATATACCGGTTTTACCAATCAGGCCATGGCGCGCAATGTGGGCGAAAGCCTGGGCGTGATGGCGCCGGTGAAACTGGTGGACGAAACCGGCGCGCTGCTGCCCGAGGGAGAGTTCGGCCAGTCCACGATCAATGTTGAAGGCATGCAGTGTATCGAGACCACACTGCGCAAACTGCGGCCGCCCAAATGGCCGGAAGACGTGCTGGGTAAAATCGATATCCAACAGGCACGTCGCGGCAAAGCTCTGTTCGCCGACCAGTGCGCCCACTGTCACGGTCCCCACGAATCCAAGCCCTACTCATGGGCGCTGGCCGCCGGGCCCGAAGACAATCCCGCAGGCCAGCGCAGTGTCAACTGGCAGTGGGATATGTCCGGGCAAGTTTCCTATGACGAGCAAAACCGTCCGGTGCGGGAGGACTGGCGCGAGTCGATATGGGCAATCCCGTGGATTGACATCAGCGTCATCGGCACCGACCCCAACGCCGCACAGAACTACGTCAATCACGAGTTCGACCCCGGCCCGCTGGTACCACGAGACCCGACAGATCCTAACGATGCAGAAAATCGCCGGGTCAATGCCGGCGATGGCCTGCAGCTGCTGCTGAATACGCTGGTGCCGGTGCTCTACGAAAACAGTGGAATTGCTGCGGATAGCAACGGTGTTGCGGATTACGACGGGCTCAATGTGCCCTTCCGTATCGTCAACAAGACCGCCTACAAGGCGCGTCCGCTGCACGGCGTCTGGGCAACCCCTCCGTTCCTGCACAACGGCTCTGTGCCTACCATATACGATCTTTTGTCCCCGCTTGAGGCGCGGCCGGTGCGATTCGGTGTCGGCCACCGGGAATACAACCCGGCCAAGCTCGGCTATGTCACCGATCTGCGACCGGGCAATTTCGAGTTTGATACCCGGCAAACCGGCAACAAAAACAGTGGTCACCTGTTTACCGATGCCGATGTGAACGGACGCATTGGCAAGCGCCTTGACGAAGGCGAGCGCATGGCCCTGCTCGAATACATCAAGGTAATGGGCAACCCGGACTTTTCCGAGGCCCTGGGCGGCGACCCGCAGAACTGGAACCAGTACCCTGCAGCACCCCACAGTGCCATCGGTGAGCAGGCCTGTAACCAGTTCCGCCACGCCTCCGCTACACGGTTTGCGACGCGGGAGGAATCCCGGTGAGCACGGTATTACTTGGCAGAATCGCGGGCGCGCTCGCGATCAATATTCTTTGCACGGCCGGAGCCTGGTCCTCACAGAACAATACATCCAACACCTCAGATATCTCAGAAGTGCTGGATAACAGTATCGAAAAGCTGGGAATGGACGTGTCCGCAGACGAGCGCAATGCGATCACCTCGGCGATCGTTTCGGCTCGGGAGATTTCCCGCATCGCTCACCAGCACAACAGTCCACACTACGGTGATCACTATCGCCGCGATGCCCACGCCAAGGCAACCGGATGTCTGCGAGCGGAGTTCGAAGTGAACGGGGATATTCCCGCGCAATTCCGGCACAGTGTCTTCGCCAAACCGGGACAGACCTACAACGCCTGGATCCGTTTTTCCAACGGCGACATGCTGGTGCAACCGGACGGCAAGGGCGATGCCCGCGGGATGGCAGTAAAAGTGATGGGGGCCGAAGGAGCGGTGGTCGCGCCGGAACTGGGCGGCGGCAATCAGGACTTCATCATGACCAACACGCCTGCCTTCTTTAATCGCAATATTTTCGACTACGCGGAAAATATGCAGCATCTGGCCAAGCTGGATCGGCGGGGCTGGTTTGTCAGCCTGTGGCCACCGCGGCTACATATTCGGGAAATGCTGCGTGCCTATCAGACGGTGTCTTCAAAAATCGACAATCCGCTGGGCGAGCAGTATTTTTCCATGCTGCCCTATCGGCTCGGCGAATCCACGGTGAAATTCTCGAGTCGCCCCTGTGCCGGCGCCCGCTACACCGCCGATGCGGATAAGTCTGCAGACGATTTTCTCACCCGGCAAATGGCAACTACGCTGGAATCCGGCTCCGCCTGCTTTGAGTTTATGATACAGCCGCGAGCCACTGGCGAAGCGGCGGCAGAAATGCCACTGGACGATGCTACGGTAATCTGGGAGGAAGCGACCTCACCGTTTATCCCCATCGCACGTATTCACATCCCGCCGCAAACCTTCACCGGGGAAGCCCAACAGCAATTCTGTGAAAACCTGTCGATGAACCCCTGGCGCGCCGTCGGGGAATGGGAGCCGCTCGGCAGCCTCAATCGCGCGCGCCGACTGGTCTATCACGCAGTGTCCGAATTCCGTCACCAACGCAATGAGGCGCCGCTTAAGGAGCCCGTCGACTGGTGTGTGGCAGACTCAGATGAGCCGTGTACACCACAGCAGGGACTAAATACCACCAAACCCACCTGGCCACTTGCGCGCTGCTTTGACCACCTGTACCGGCCGTTAGATGGCAGCGCGGCGAGCAGCGAGTGCGGCACTGGCGGCTATGGCGAAGTTGCGCAGGAAACGCCAGCCACTTACTGAATCACCCCACAGGCGAAACGGGCACCCCCACCGCCGAGTGGCTTAGGGTTGTCCGAATAGTTGTCGCCACCAGCGTGTATCACCAGCGCGCGCCCCTTGAGGTCGGACTTTTTCAGGCGGGGGGCCAGTACCGGCTCGGATGCATTGCCATCGTTATCCACATACAGCGCTGGCAGGTCGCCTAAATGGCCATCGCCCCAGGGCATGCCGTGCTTGCCGGTTTTTTTCGGATCGTAGTGACTCCCCGCCGCCAGGCCCGGCACTTTCTTGCCATCCTTCATCGCCGGCTCGCAACTGCCGTTTTCATGCAGGTGGAACCCGTGCAGGCCGTTGGGTAGCCCTTTCAGGCTCGGTGTGAATACCAGGCCGTAAGGGGATTCGGTAATGGTGACGGTGCCCAGCATCGAACCTACACCCGAGCTATCGAGTTTAAGCACACTGACAACGGTTTCAGCATGGGCAGTCAGCGCAAGGCCACCGGCCAGGGCACCCGCAACAATCGTTCTGGCGAGATGATTCATGACATTCCTCCACTGCGAGCCGGTAACCCCAGGTGACCCCAGGGATCTCCGGCGGATAAATTCACGCAATTGCTAACAGTGTAGAAGTAAATGCCAAAAGCGGGAGCGGCCGCCCATCGGCGGCCGCTCGGGGGAACAGGCTCAGATATTCAGAACCTGCTTTACGAAGGGAATGGTGATCTTGCGCTGGGCCTGCAGCGAGGCGCGATCCAGCTTCTCCAGGCAGGCAAACAGGGCACGGGTATCACGCGGCGCCCGGTGCAGGATGTACTGGGCCACATCTTCCGGCAGGTCAAAGCCACGCAGGCGGCTGCGTTGGCGCAATGCCGCCAGCTTGTCCGCATCACTCAGTGGATGCAACTGGAAGGTCAGCCCCCACTGCAACCGCGATTTCAGATCTGCCAGTTCCAGGTCGAGCCCTCGCGGAGACTTGCGTGCTCCCAACAGCAACTGGCGTCCGCTATCCCGTAGACGGTTATACAGGTGGAAAAGTGCGGTTTGCCAGTTCGCCCGCCCCTCTATCAGGTGCAGGTCGTCAATACACACCAGGTCCAGGTATTCGAGCCCTTCCACGATGACCTCGGGATTGGCCTCGATCAGATCCACCAGCGGCAGGTACTGGAAACGGCGCCCTGCACTCTCCGCCACCTGGCACACTGACTGAAGCAGATGCGTGATTCCGCTGCCGGATTCCCCCCACAGGAGAATCGCCTGCTCGGTATTGTCGCCGCTGGCAAAGGCCCGCAGCAGGTCCACTACCTGGCGGTTGCCGTCATCGGGGGCGCGAAAAAAATTGGCGAAGGTGGCGTCGTCCCGCAGGGATACCCCCAGCGAGAGCTGTTGTGGAACGCCACCGGATTTACTGCTATCAGACACGGGTTACTGCCAGTTGTAACGCAGGGGGTTCTGGGCACTGCCGAGTGGTGCGCGATAGCCGGACAGATCCACCAGCCCGTCGTCTCTGGACAACTGCAGATTGCGATTCAACGCAAGCACATCCCGCAGGGACTCCAGCTGGGTACTGGTAGTGAGCGCCAGGGTCAGGCGATCGCCATTCACCGCCAGCACTTCCGCACTGCTCACCTGAGCCAGGCCCTGCAGGTACTTGGTTGCGCTGGAGTAATCCGCAAAACTGCGGATGCCGGAAATCTCCACCAGCACCGCGCTGGCAACACCGGTGTCGTCGGTGCGCACTGCATAGCGCTCCGCAAGCTGGTTGGCCGCTTCGTTGACCCCGCGCAGGGCCACTTCCTCAAGGGAGGAGCCACTGGCATCAAACGCGTAACTGCGACCACCGTGGATCAGCAGCCAGTTGGCCTGCCAGCGCTGCCCGGAAGTCTGCAACAGACGCCCCATCAACGTGGCGTCCGGGCGGTAACGCACCCCAGCACGCTGCGCAGCGCTCTCGTCCTGGGCCCAGAGCGCGCCCAGCGGCATATTGCGCTGGTCGTTCAGGTCCATGACCGGGAAGTCCAGCGGCAGGCCGCGCTCCAGTGCCAGGCCATCCAGCAGACCGAACAGTTCCGGATAATCTTCCTGACGCAGGCTATCGCGGCCGCTCTGGAGAGTATCCACGGCCATCCAAACCAGGGTCCCAGGGCGGTTGTTGGGCCACAGCGGAAGCTGCAGTTGATGCACCAGATCGTTCACCGCCTGCGGGTCGAACGTCAGTTGCAGGTACAGCTGGTTGTTGTCAGTATCGTAACGATAGCCCTGTACGTACTTCTGTGCCTGCTTGAGCACTGGCGCCAGCTTGGGATTGCTCCCCACATTCTGGTCACCGGTTACCCGTACAAATACCCGCTCCAGGCCGCGGCTCGTGGCCCCAGCGCGGTCGGTGGTGCCGCGGCTCGACACCGCTTCACTCACCTCGTACAGATCCGGCATCACCCGTGCGGATGCCGGCAAAGCAGACATTAATGCTGCCAGCAGCAGCGAAAAACAGAGCAGCACCCGGGGGTTCATGGTCAATGGCATTGGCTCGCGGTCCCCTTACCTCTTTATATTACAGACGCACATCCCTGCGCAGATTCGCACCGGATCAGGCCCTTCAGGGGCCCTGACACCTGGAAACAGGTGGTGCGCTCACACGCCGAAGACGAGCCTCGGCAGTCAATTACCGGCTATTGTATCAGTGTCGGCTGTTTCTCCCAGCCTTCAGTTCGCACATTCGGGCAATTTTCCACTAGAATACGCGCCCTTCCAAACAGGCCCTTAACAGGTTGAACCATGAGCGACTCCAAGCCGAACTCTTCCTCCACTAGCCCTTCCCTCAGCTACAAGGACGCCGGTGTCGATATCGACGCGGGTAATGCCCTGGTTGAGCGCATCAAGCATGTTGCCAAGCGCACCGCGCGCCCGGAAGTGATGGGCGGCCTCGGCGGCTTCGGCGCCCTGTGCGAACTGCCCAGCGGATACAAGCAGCCAGTGCTGGTCTCTGGCACCGACGGCGTCGGCACCAAGCTGCGTCTAGCGATGGATCTCGGCATTCACGACACCATCGGTATCGACCTGGTCGCCATGTGTGTCAACGATCTGGTGGTCGCAGGCGCGGAACCCCTGTTCTTCCTGGATTACTACGCCACCGGCAAGCTCAATGTCGACATTGCTGCCGACGTCGTAGCCGGTATCGGCAAAGGCTGTGAGCTGGCCGGCGCCGCGCTGGTCGGCGGTGAAACCGCAGAAATGCCCGGCATGTACGAGGGCGATGACTACGACCTGGCCGGTTTCTGCGTCGGCGTGGTCGAGAAGTCTGAGATCATCGACGGCTCCAAAGTGCAGGCCGGCGACAAGCTGATCGGCCTGGGCGCCTCTGGCCCTCACTCCAATGGCTACTCCCTGATCCGCAAGGTACTGGAGATCAGCGGTGCGGATCTGCAGAAAGATCTCGAGGGCAAAACCCTCGCGGAATCGCTGATGGCGCCGACCCGCATCTACGTGAAGAGCCTGCTGTCCCTGATGAAAGAGGTTCAGGTCAACGCACTCAGCCATATCACCGGTGGTGGTTTGCTGGAAAACCTGCCGCGAGTACTCCCGGACAACGCCCGCGCAGTGATTGACACCAAGAGCTGGGATCTGCCTCCGGTGTTCCGCTGGCTGCAGGAAGCCGGCAACATCGAGGGTCGCGAAATGTACCGCACCTTCAACTGCGGTGTGGGCATGGTGACCTGTGTGCCTGCGGCAGAGGCGGACAAGGCCGTAGCCAAGTTGAAAGAACTGGGCGAGGACGCCTTTATTGTGGGCAGCATCGAGGCCGCCGCAGAAGGCTCCACCGACGAAGCTGTCGAGCTGGCGGGACTGTAATCCGACGATGGCCAATCCTTCATCCAGCCAGTGCCGCGCCGTAGTTCTGATCTCCGGTAGCGGCACCAACCTGCAGGCATTCCTGGATGCCGCTACACAAGCCGACTGTGACTACAGTATCGAAGCGGTGATCAGCAACAAGGCGGATGCCTATGGCCTGACCCGAGCGCAGAATGCGGGCGTCGCCACCGAGGTACTGAGCCACCGGGACTTCTCCGATCGCGAGAGCTTTGACCAGGCCATGGTTGAGGTCATCGACGCCTACAAGCCAGACCTCGTCATACTGGCTGGCTTTATGCGCATCCTGACTCCCGGCTTTGTGCGCCATTACAACGGCCGCATGTTGAACATTCACCCCTCTCTGCTGCCCAAGTACCAGGGCCTGCACACACACCAGCGCGCACTGGACGCCGGTGACAGCGAACACGGCGCGACGGTACACTTTGTCACTGAAGAGCTGGATGGTGGCCCACCTGTACTGCAGGCCGCCGTGCCCATCGAGGCCGGTGACGACGCAGACACACTTTCACAGCGTGTTCAGGTACAGGAACATATCATCTATCCAATGGCCGCTACCTGGTTCGCCCAGGGGCGGTTGAAGATGGCCGGCGATCGCGCCGAGCTGGATGGCGAGCTGCTGCCCCGCGGTGGCAAACGCCTCGACTGACAGGCCGACTACACTTTCGGCCTGAATCACGGAATCAGACATTCAGGCCGGAGGTGGAATCTTGACTCCCAACGCACTGCGCAAAAAAATCATCAGCAGCTCGCTGTTTTCCTTTCTCTCCCTGCTGGCCCTGGCGCCCTTGGCCCCTCTCAGCCAGGCCGAAACAGCAACAACCGCGAAACCCCAGGTACTCCAGCCATTTACCGCCACCTACAAAGCCGAGTTCAGCGGTTTTGGCGTGACCGCAGAGCGTAAGCTCAGCGGCTCCCCGACCAGCTGGCGGCTGGATTTTTCCGCCCACTCCATGTTTGCCAAGATCGAGGAATACTCCCGCTTCGCCCAGCAGGGACAGCGCCTGGTACCACAGCACTACGACTACCAGAAATCCGGCCTTGGCAGGGATCGCCACACTGCACTGAGCTTTGAAGATGGCGCCAGCCGTGTGGTCAATGTTTACGACAAATCTCGCAGCATCGAAAAGGCCCCGGCCAACATTCAGGACAAAATCAGTTATCAGCTACAGCTGGCAATGGATGTTGCCAACGGCAAGACACCACTGAAGTACCAGGTAGCCGACGGCAAGAGGATTCGCGAATACGAGTTTCGTGTGGCGGGCAAAGAGACCGTGACAACGCCCATGGGTCCGGTGGAAACCATCAAGGTACAGCGTGTCCGAGAAGAGGACGCGGAGCGTGTCACCAATATCTGGTTCGCCCCGCAATGGAATTATGCGCTGGTAAAACTCAAGCAACACGAAGATGGCAAAAGCTACCAGATCACCCTGACAAAATTATCCATTGAAGGGCGAGAAGTTAACGTCGATCAATAACTGCTCTACTCGCCCAACCAAAACTCCCGCGTATTTTACGTCAATCGGTCGTTTTATCCGCTAAGGATTGCGGCCGTCTCCTTCCGAAAAGAACAACAAAAAAGGAGACAAAAATTACCAATCCGCTTTGCAAAATACTCCCCCGACCACGCCGACAATAAATAATCCCAAATTTTTTTCACACTCCCCAAAAAAACCACGTCAACCGGTAGATTTTTCCGCTACTCGTCACTATAAAGACGCACGTTTTAGCAAGTAGGTGAATTTGGCACTGCTAGACTTCGTCTACTAGGAATTTGTTTGCTTTAAACATTTATTTTCGGAAAAGCTTCTCTGTAAGAAAATCGGGCAGTTTTCCCGTTGGCACACAATTCAGCAAATAGAGTGGAAACCCATGACTATCAAAACTCTGCGCAAAGCCGCATTGGCCGCCGCAATCTGTTCCGTGTCCGCTGGTACTTTTTCCAGCGGCGCTATGGCAGCGGGCTTTGCCCTTCAGGAATCCAGTACTTCTGGACTGGGACGCGCGTTTGCCGCGGAAAATGCCATCGGCGATAACGCGGCTATTCTCGCTCGCAACCCGGCGGGCTCTGCGTTGTTTAACGAGATGGCCTTTTCTATCGGTGCGACCTACGTGAACCCGGAAATCGATGCGGCAGGCACTACCGATTACTATCTGCTCACCGCTACCGGTCCGAGCCTCGCAGGCTCGATTTATGACACAGCGAATGACTACGCGAGTAGTGCCGTCGTGCCCAACGCGTATCTGGCGGTACCCATCGACGATTGCTGGTCCTTCGGACTGGCGATGAATACAGACTACGGTCTGGAAACCGACTTCAACCGCAACTGGCCGGTTACCCACATCGCTGACAAGACCGAACTGCTGTCCGTCAATATCGCGCCTTCTGTTGCGTTCGACTGGAACGACCAGTTCAGCATCGGTGTATCAGCGAATATCCTGTATGCCGACGCTACCCTGAAGAGCAAAGTGCCCAATGACTTCCTGTTGGATCCTCTTGCCGAGCAGGTTTTGGGTGGCCCTGTCTCAAATGCACGTATCCTGGACGCCGACGGCGATGACTGGGACTACGGCTGGAGCGTGGGCATGCTGTGGCGCAGCGTCGACGGCCGCACTCATATCGGCGTTTCATATCAGTCAGAATTGGATCCTGAGATCGAGGCCGACGTAGATTCCGACCTCTTGCGTAGCGTCAATAACGGGCTTCCCTTTGACAATGAGCGCGCCAACCTGACTCTCGATCTGCCGGATACGCTCGAACTGGGTCTTTACCATCGCTTCCACGATGAGTGGGGTGTAGCCTTAGGCGCCATGTGGACAGATTGGGATGACTTCGAGCGCCTGGAAGCCTTCTTCCCGCGTCAGCGTGTGAATGGCGATCGCTTCCCGGACTATAACCCGCTGCCGATCAAAGAAGAGAACTTCAAAAGTGGCTGGCGCTACAGCCTCGGGGTTGAATACTACCCCTGTGATGAGGTCACCTGGCGGGTTGGCTACGCTTATGACAATGGCGCAGCCAGAAACGGCTTCAATAACGATGCGATCGCCGAATCTGCGGCTTACGGCCTGGGCGCAGGCCAGGGCTTACCAGTCACCTGGCGTACACTCTCTATCCCAGATGCCAACCGTCAGTGGGTAACCTTCGGCGGCACCTACGAATTCAACAACCAGCTGAGTATTGATGGCGGCCTGGCTTACCTCTGGGGTGATGATGAAGTCATCCAGGAATTCCAGGCACTTCCACTGACTCCAGACGTCGGCCTGGGTACCTATTTCGACGGTGGCACCACCAACCTGGAAGCCTGGCTTGTTGGTGCATCCCTGAATTACAGTTTCTGAAACAGGTAACGTCAGAACTTGCTTTCAAACCGGGCCTCAGCGCCCGGTTTTTTTTATTCCGCCGCGCCCGGTTTTAAAGCGCGCGCACCAAATTATTCTTGCATTTCGCACCGAAAGCGCCCCGCCCATTTTCTTCAATGCACCAAGATCACTCTGTCGGCACCACATTCGCACCGCTTTAACGGCACCGCAGAGCGGTTAATTTTTCACCACCGAGTACCTTTGGCGCGCATAAGCACTCGAGTTACTTACCGCAAAATACCACCAGGACGAATCACCGCTTGCGACATTGCATTGCCGGGGCGCGGCAAAAAAGTACATTAAATACAAGAAGTTACATTAACCCTCCCGACTGGGAAGCCATCCCTTTTTCCGGGACACATATCGTCATGACGCGATCGAAGCCCACGCCACCCGGATAAAAGTTGGCATAGAGCCTGCAAAGCCCTCGGTAAGTGCGGAAGTTAAATTCTGCAGTGAAATGATTCGCCAATTCCGGCACCTCATTTCCGTTGAACAAGCGGGCGACCTGTCGCCCGAATAACAATCAGACCGGCATCGTACCGCGATGCCCTTGAGCAGAGGCGCTCACCGATCCTGTCCCTGGAGGCAGGCCATCGGTGAGCGTTTTTTTTTGGCCAGATTTTTCGAACTGACAAAACTGACAACTTTAAAAAGACCAGGAGCACAATAACCATGCAATGGAAAAAGCCCTTCACGAAATTCGCCGCTTCACTGGCAATCGCCGTAGGATTCTCCTCGGGGGTAGCATCCGTCAGCGCAGAGGAGCTCGGCTACCCGGAAAAAGAAGAGCTGACCTTCGGCTTTATCAAACTCACCGATATGGCTCCCATTGCCATCGCCTATGAAAAAGGCTTTTTTGAAGACGAGGGCCTGTACGTCACCATCGAAGCCCAGGCCAACTGGAAGGTCCTGCTGGACGGCGTCATCGACGGTCGCCTCGACGGCGCGCATATGCTGGCGGGCCAGCCGATTGCTGCCACCATGGGGTTCGGTACCAAGGCAGATATCATCACCCCCTTTTCCATGGATCTGAACGGTAATGGCATCACAGTTTCCAACACCATCTGGGAACAGATGAAACCGAATATTCCGAAGATGGAAGACGGACGCCCGGTACACCCGATCAAGGCCGATGCGCTCAAGCCAGTAGTGGAAAAATACAAAGCGGACGGCAAGCCATTCAATATGGGTATGGTATTCCCGGTTTCCACGCACAACTATGAACTGCGCTACTGGCTGGCTGCCGGTGGCATTCATCCCGGCTACTACGCACCGCACAAGGGCGACATCTCCGGACAGATCGATGCTGACGCACTGCTGTCTGTGACCCCGCCCCCGCAAATGCCTGCCACCCTGGAGGCTGGAACCATCTACGGCTACTGCGTTGGTGAACCCTGGAATCAGCAGGCAGTGTTCAAGGATATCGGCGTTCCGGTGGTGACCGACTACGAGATCTGGAAAGACAACCCGGAGAAAGTATTCGGTATCACCAAGGAATTCGCCGAAAAGTATCCGAACACCACTGTGCGGGTTACCCGCGCCCTGATTCGTGCCGCTATGTGGCTGGATGAAAACAGCAATGCAAACCGTCCGGAAGCAGTGAAAATCCTGTCGCAATCCAATTATGTGGGTGCGGACTACGATGTTATCGCCAACAGCATGACTGGCACTTTCGAGTACGAAAAAGGTGACAAGCGCGAAGTACCGGACTTCAATGTTTTCTTCCGCTACAACGCAACCTACCCCTACTACTCCGATGCCATCTGGTACCTGACCCAGATGCGTCGCTGGGGCCAGATCTCCGAAGACAAATCAGACGATTGGTACAAGGAGCTGGCATCGAAGGTGTACCGTCCGGACATCTACGAAGCCGCGGCAAAATCCCTGATCGCGGAGAAATTGGCCAAGCCGGAACAGTTCCCCGATTTTTCCACGGAAGATGGATTCCGGGACCCGCAGACCCACTTTATCGACGGCATCGTCTATAACGGCCAGAAACCCAACGAATACATCGACAAGTTCTCCATTGGCCTGAAGTCTGGCCAGAAACTCTGATCGATCTGTCGCGAACCGGGTTCGCCAGGCGAGCCCGGAATCGCCACAGAAGACAAATAATCAAAACGTATTTGAATACTCAACGAATCTGCTCATTCAGAGTGCCGAGGTAACAGAAGATGAATACCACTACTGTGAACACCGGAAAGTTTTACGGTTTCAGGTTGCCACAACTGAACAGTATCTGGCTTAGTAATGCCATTCGCCTGGTGGCGCTGCCGCTGGCCGGCATTCTTGCCTTTCTGCTTCTGTGGTCTGTCACCGCACAGAAGATCGATACCTCTCTGGGGAAATTCCCCGGCCCTTCTGCAGTGATGGAACAGTTTGACGCTCTTTACAGTGAGCACCAACGCTCACGGGAAAAAGAGCATGCCTTTTATGAGCGCCAGGAAGCGCGCAATGCGAAACGCGTTGCCGAGGATCCCTCCTACGTTCCCAAAATCCGTGCCTATACCGGGAAAGAGACTTTTGTCGATCAGATAGTTACCAGCCTGATTACAGTCATGAGTGGATTCCTGTTGGCAGTGGCCATAGCGATACCCCTGGGCATTGCCGTTGGCCTGAGCAAGACCCTGAACAGTGCGGTAAATCCTATCGTTCAGATCTTCAAGCCGGTGTCTCCTCTTGCGTGGCTGCCGCTGGTGACCATGGTGGTTTCCGCCCTGTATACGACCCCGGAACCGTTGGTGGCCAAGTCATTTCTCAATTCCATGATTACCGTGACACTGTGCTGCCTGTGGCCGATGGTGATCAATACCGCCGTGGGTGTCGCAGGAATCGATAGCGACCTGGTAAATGTGAGCAAGGTTCTGCGTCTGCCGGCACTGCGACATGTGCAGAAAATCGTACTGCCGGCATCGGTCCCCATGATTTTTACCGGCATGCGCCTGTCACTCGGCGTGGCCTGGATGGTACTGATCGCCGCGGAAATGCTGGCGCAGAACCCGGGGCTTGGAAAATTTGTCTGGGACGAATTCCAGAATGGCAGCTCCGATTCACTCGCGCGCATTATGGCCGCAGTATTGGTAATCGGCTTTATTGGCTTCCTGCTGGATCGCGGCATGCTGGCCTTGCAGAAACTTGTGTCCTGGGACAACTCCGCCGCTCAATAAATAGCGCGACCACCCCAACCACTCAGCACCATAACGAATACATTTTTGTGGAGATCGAGACAATGAGCGTACTTCTGGATATCAGTCATATCGATATGGAATTCCCCACACCCAAAGGGCCATTCACCGCACTGCGGGACGTGGACCTCAAGATTCAACAGGGTGAATTCGTATCACTGATTGGCCATTCCGGCTGCGGCAAGTCCACCGTACTGAATGTGGTTGCCGGGCTCTACCAAGCCACTCGTGGCGGTGTAATTCTCAATGGCAAAGAAGTCACCGAGCCGGGTCCGGAGCGCGCCGTGGTATTCCAGAACCACTCTCTGCTGCCGTGGCTAACCGCGTACGAAAATGTCGAACTGGCTGTGAAACAGGTCTTTGGAAAAAGTAAATCCAAGGCGGAGATGCGTCAGTGGATCGAACACAATCTGGAATTGGTGCACATGAGTCACGCCATGCACAAGCGCCCCGGGGAGATCAGTGGTGGTATGAAACAGCGTGTCGGCATCGCGCGTGCGCTGGCGATGCAACCCAAGGTTCTGCTGATGGATGAACCCTTCGGTGCGCTGGATGCGCTGACTCGGGCACATATGCAGGACTCGCTGATGGAAATCCAGGCCGAACTCAACAATACCGTGATCATGATTACCCACGATGTGGATGAAGCCGTTTTGCTATCAGACCGGATCGTAATGATGACCAATGGTCCCGCCGCAACCATTGGTGAAATCCTGGACGTAAACCTGGAACGTCCGCGCCACCGACTGGAACTGGCGGACGACGTGCAATACAACCAGTACCGAGCCAAAGTGCTGAAGTTCCTGCACGAACGTCACAGTAAAACAGATGTACCAACAACAAGGTCCATGGCACAAAAAACGGAAACTACTGCCTCCGCAATGAAAAAAGACAGTACATCCGTACCAGAAAGTGTCGATAACGCAGCCTGATAATTACCGCGTAAACTAGCCTCCGAATTACCTGGCCGGCACGGAACGATCCGTGCCGACAGGGGCCCTTGCGCCGAAAAACGGGTGCAACGGGCGAAAGGAACTACACGATTCTCCGAAAAAGGAAAACAACATGAAAAACCACCCCCTCCTGACCACCGCTTTGCAAACTGTCCTTCAACGCCGCACTCTCGCACTTGCTATTAGTGCGCTGAGTGTAACCACCGCACCGGCCTTCGCTCAGGAAATGACGGAAGCCGAAGCGCCTACAGTAAACAGCTTTGGCGAAGCCTTGGCTGAAGGCGAAGCCACACTGAGTTTTCGCGCCCGCACCGAAATGGTCGATGTCGACGGCAATGATGTAGACCTTACCAGCCTCAAGACCCGCCTTACCTATTCCTCTGCCGCTTACCAGGGATTCAACACCTTGATCGAGATGGACGATGTCACACATATTACTGATTTCGAGGGAGGCGTGGGCGACCCTGAGGGCACCGAAGTGAATCAGGCTTATCTTGCCTATACCACCGGTGCAACAACGTTCAAATACGGACGCCAGCGTATCCTTCTGGATAACCAGCGTTTTGTCGGCGGCGTTGGCTTTCGCCAAAACGAACAGACCTACGATGGCTTCAGTGCAAGTAACACCAGCCTTGAAGATACAACTTTGTTCCTGGCCCACATACGCAACGTTAACCGTATCTTTGGTGAAGACAGTCCTGTCGGCGACCACACCAATGACACCTACCTGTTGAACGCGAAATACGCGGGCTTTTCCGCCGGCACCCTGAGTGGCTACGCGTATCTGATCGACAACGAAGATGCAGCTGCTTTCTCTACCGACACCTACGGCGCTCGCTTCGCTGGAAGTCAGAATGCCTTGGGCTATGCACTGGAATACGCTACCCAGTCCGCCGCAGCCAATAATCCTGCAAATTACGATGCCGACTATGTATTGGCTGAAGGTTCCTACAAGCTGGGAGCAGTGACAGTGGCTGCCGGCTATGAACTGCTCGGCGCCGACGGCGCAGATGGTCAGTTCATTACCCCCCTTGCCACTCTGCATAAGTTCCAGGGATGGACCGACAAGTTTCTTGGTGGTGGTACCGGCAATATCGCCGGCGGTATTGAAGATGTTTACCTCACAATTGGCACCAGCCTCAGCGGCGTCAAGCTTGCACTCAACTACCACCAACTCAGCTCTGATGACAGCGGCGTATCCGGCATGGACAAGCTGGGTAGCGAGGCCGGTTTCCTCGTTGCGGGCAAACTCGCCGAGGTAAACCTGAGCATGAAGTACAGTAATTACACCGCCGACGACTTCAGCGTGGACACCAACAAACTCTGGCTCACCGCAGCAGCGCAATTCTGATCCTGCTCACAGGATACACAAAAGTACCCCAACCCACTCGTTGAGTCTTACCCGGCCGCAAGGCCGGGCATTTTTTCCCTTCCCATTTTCAATTTCAGGAATGTAAAGATGAAGCAGACCTTTGCCCTGATACTGCTGTTCCTGCTGACTCCGCTGAACAGTACTGCTGCCGCTGAAGAAAAACCGTCGGCCAATCCCGGATTTAACATGGGCGATGCCATTAATATTGCCGGCCGCCAACGGATGCTCTCCCAACGTATTACCCAATCCTATATTCTGAGGGGAATACAGCCGGAAGCCGAAAAACACCAGCAGGTGTTCGAGCGCTCGATGGCGGAATTCGAACGCAATCTTAAACAGCTGGCAGGCTTCGAAACCGCAGCACCGGTGCGCAGTACGCTCAAGCTGGTACAGCAGGAGTGGCAAGAATTTTCACAAATCGCCCGACAACCTGTGAGCAAATTTACCGCGGCGGAACTATTCAAGCACAGCAACACTCTGCTCCCCGCAGCACATACTTATGTTATGCGCCTGCAGGCCCTGGCCCATCACAACAGCGCCGAACTGGTAAATGTCTCCGGGCGGCAACGTATGCTGTCCCAGAGAATTGCAAAAAACTACGTGGCGCAGTTCTGGGGAGTGGCGGGTAACGACGGTACAAAACGGTTATACGAGGATCTTGCGGAGTTCGAGCAAATGCTCGCATTTTTGATGGACAGCCCGTTGAACACCCCGGAAATCACCCGCAACCTGCTTAAAACCCAGGGACACCTGAGTTATGCGAGCCGAGGATTCGATGGAGAGATGCATATGTCGGAGGAACGCCAGATTCACGTGATCACCGGCACCACGGATATCATGTTACGTAACATGAATGTGGTTACCGGCCAATACGCGGAACTGTTAAACGCCGTGGCACTGGCGGCGCGCTGATCGCGCTCAGGTACTTGATGATTTTCAGACAGGATGCGGGGGCTCTGATACGGGCCCCGATTAGAGCTCAGGAATTACCACATACCGGACAATGGCTGCTTAGCGGCACCGTCAATGCACGCCACTCCAGGCTCGCAGCCTCAAACAGCTGTAAACGATTCAAGCTGGACACCGGCAGCCCCACCAGTAGCTTGATCGCTTCCAGCGCCTGGGCGCTGCCCATCATGCCCAGTGCGGGCCCGATTACGCCCACGGTGGAACAGTTCTCCACTTCGGGCAGGTCATCATCGCGTTGCTGCGGTGGAAACAGACAGGCGTAACAGGGACCACCGTCTCCCCGAAAGTCAAAGCTTACCAGCTGTCCGGAGAAGCCGCGCACAGAGGCCATCACCACTGGCACATTGGCATTGCGACATACGCGATTGATGGTATGGCGAATAGCCAGGTTATCAGTGCAGTCCAGCACCACATCGATGTCCAGATCAGTCAGCTGTGCAGCCAACCACTCCGCGTCCGCCATACGGCAGTGGGCATGAATCCGAATTTCCGGATTGGCTGCCGTCAATTGCTGGGCGGCAACCTGTGCTTTCTCCTTGTCCCGGTGATTGGTTTTGTAGAGTACCTGACGCTGCAGGTTGGAGATTTCCACCCGGTCGCCATCCACCAGATGCAGTTCACCGACTCCCGCTGCGGCCAGATAAAGCGCTGCGGGGCTTCCCAGACCGCCGAGACCGACAATCATTACTTTGGCATCGGCAAGTTTTTGTTGACCGGATTCTCCGATCTGGGACAGCATGATTTGGCGGCTGTAACGCTGCAGCTGTTTACGGCTCAACATGACGGCACTCCGGTCAGTGGGACTCCAGTACAGCCCTCAATTGTGCCACAGCTTCGCGGTAATCCGGTGCTTTGGTAATTGCCGTGACCACCGCGATACTCCCCACCCCGCTCTCAGTAACCACCGGCGCACGCTCAAGGTCGATCCCGCCAATGGCGACCAGTGGATAGTCAGGCAACAGCCCCGCCATACGGGCGAGCTTCTGCGGTCCCTGCAGCTGGTCACTCATGTCCTTGGTTTTGGTGGCATAGATGGCACCGATGGCGAGGTAGCTGGGACGAAATTGGTAGGCGTACAGCAACTCGAAGAATCCGTGAGTGCTGATACCCAGTTTCAGCCCAGCAGCCTGAATCGCCTTCAGATCCGCGCACTGCAGGTCCTCCTGACCGAGATGCACACCGTAGGCACTGCACTCGATAGCAAGTTGCCAGTAATCGTTGATAAACAAACGCAGATTGTATTCGCGGCCGATGGCCACCGCCTGTTCGATCTGCTGGCGAAGATCGTCACCGGGATGCTTGATGCGCAGCTGCAGTGTGCGTACACCGGTTTTGGCCAATCGCTCGATCCATTCAACCGAGTCCACTACCGGGTAGAGCCCCAGCCGATTGCTATCAGGGTATGCAAACTCCGCGGCAAATCGTTGCGCGAGCCGTCGGGAATGGCAGCCGTAGCGCTTCGCGCGGTCACTCCCTGTTACCAGTACCTCGGGAAAATCCCGCAATTGCTGCGGCCAGCCACAATGCCCTACGGGGCCCGGACCGCTGCCTATATGCTCACTATTCCCCTGGCGCAGTCCCCGTCGCACGTAGGCATTGGCCACCACGCAGGCATCCTTCAGCGGGTAGCCTTGCGCCAGCAACGCGGCGATGGCAGAAGACAGAGTACAACCGGTGCCGTGGGTGTTGCGGGTTTCGATTCTCTCGCCAATCAACCAGTCTTCCGCCACCGCGTCATCGCCCCCACTACACAGCAGGTCGGCGGTGGTTCCCGGCTCGATGGCAAAGTGACCACCGGTAACCAGCAGTGCGTACTCGCAATCGCCGCGGATTGTTCGCGCGGCAGCCAGAATGGATTCCGCATTCTCCGCCACTGCATCCGGGCAGACACCGGCCAGCCAGGCCAGTTCTTCGCGGTTGGGGGTTACCAGATCAACCAGGGGTAAAAGCTCGTTCAATACCGCAGCACCGGTGCTGTCCTCGGTCAGTCGCGCGCCGCTGCTGGCTACCGCAACCGGGTCATAGACTACCGGCGTTTGCGCACCCGCCGCCTTGAGTCTGCGCAGAAAGTCAGCCACCAGCCTTACCTGCCCCGCATTGGCCAGCAAGCCGATCTTGATCGCCGCGGGCCTCAGATCGGCAATCAAAGCCTCTAACTGGGACTGTAAAACCGTATCGGGTACCGCGTTGATCGCAGGCACCCCGCGCGTATTTTGCGCGGTGTTGGCGGTAATTGCGCTACAGCCATGCACACCGAGATCGTGCATGGTAAGGAGATCAGCCTGAATACCGGCGCCGCCACCGGAATCGCTGCCGGCAATGGTCCATACAATCGGGCGCACTGAATCTACGACGCTCATACCTCTTCTCCGGAACTGGCGGTCTGCTGCCAGAACGGCATATCCAGAGTGGGGGTACTGGGGCTGGCCGTCTGACGTTTCAGCATCAGGCCCGCATTGCGCGCCGCGCGACCGGACTCGACGGCAAGCCTGAAAGCCTCAGCCATCAAGACCGGATTCTGTGCCTTGGCGACCGCGGTATTCAGCAGCACCGCATCAAAGCCCATCTCCATGGCTTCGGTCGCCTGGGATGGTGCGCCGATACCCGCATCGATGATCAGGGGCGTGTCTGGCAGCCGCTCGCGCAGGGTCTGCAGATTGTATTTGTTCATCAGTCCACGGCCGGTGCCGATGGGTGAGCCCCAAGGCATCAATACTTCGCAACCCACGTCCAGCAGTTTTCGGCATACCACCAGATCATCGGTGCAGTATGGCAATACCTTGAAACCACGCTTCACCAGTTCCCGCGCGGCTTCTACCAGTCCAAAAGGATCCGGTTGCAGATTGTAGTCATCGCCAATCACCTCCAGCTTGAGCCAGTCGGTAGTGAATATCTCCCGGCTCATTTCTGCGAGGGCGATGACTTCTTTCGGGGTTTTACAGCCCGCAGTATTGGGCAATAACTGGCAGCCGGACTCGCGGATATAGTCCCAGATCATTTTCCCCTGCTGTTGTTCCGGGCTTTGGCGCCGCAGGGACAGGGTAATAATTTCCGCACCGGAGGCAGCCACGGATTCGCGCATGATCGCCGGTGATGGGTACAGTGCGGTGCCAACCAGCAGACGGCTGTCGAATTCTTTTCCGTAGAGTTTCAGTTTTTCCACGCTATTCACCCTCCGACCACCGGGGCGACGATATCCAGGCTGTCGCCGGAATTGGGCCGAGTTTCGTCATAGCTGCCTCGCGGCACAAAGTCGCCGTTGCAGGCGACGGCGAAGGTCTCACCGCGATAGCCCAGTTGTTCCAGTATTGCGGCGACGGTATCGCCTTCCTTTGCGGTGACGGTTTCACCGTTGACCAGTAGTTGCATCAGGTCACCTGTGCTGTGGCTAATGTTTGAGTCTGTTTTACGATTTCGCTTTCCGCTTTCTGTACCAGTGCCGGTGCCAGTAAATAGCCGTGGCGAAACAGTCCATTGACGCGGATAAGGCCCGGTCCAGTTTCCACTACCGGTAAGTTATCCATAGTGGCGGGACGACAGTTGACGCGGGTTTCGATAACCCGCGCTTCGGCGAACGCCGGATGGATCGAGTAGAGGGCGCTGGAGAGTTCCATGGTGGAGCGCAGGGAAATCGGTGAGAGGTCGTCACTTTCAATTTCGGTGGCGCCGATAACGGTGCGGTTGTTTGCCCTGGGCACGGCGTAGAGCTGGTATCTGGGGTGCAGCAGTCTCACTGGTCGGTTGAGTCGTATTTCGGGTGTTTCCACTACCATGACTTCACCGCGCACGCCGCGCAGGCCCTGAATCTGCGTACGCGCGCCGAGACCGCGAGTGTCGATGACCAGGTCAAATGATTCTGAGCCACGCGCGCTAGCTACTTTTCCAGGGTGACACTCTGCCGCGGTGTTTTCATAAAGTTGGACACGATTTTGCTTGAGTGCTCGCAACAGTGCGGGGAGCAGTTTTCTGTTATCTATGTCGGCTTCGCTGGCAAGAAACAGGCCCTGGTCGAAGCGTTCCAGTTCTGGCTCCAGGTTTTGCAGGGCTAAGTTATCCAGCCACTGCAGCTGCGCGCTGTTTTCGCTCCCGAGTTTTGCGTTAAGTTCCTGCTGGAATTGCAGGAGTTCATTGCGGTCCTGCGGGTGGGCGATGAGGATGCTGCCGGATTGGCGGTAGTCGACCGGTAATGCGGTTTGTTGTTGGAGTTGATCTACCCATTGGGGCCAGTGTTGCAGACTTTGCATGCCCAACTGGTAGATGGGCAGCGGGCAGTGGAACAGTTCCGAGAGTGGAGAGATCATTCCGGCGGCGGTTTGGCAGGCACCGACTGGATTCTCCAAATTACCAGCTTCGAACAGCGACACAGTGTGTCCGGCTCCGGATAAGCGCCAGGCGAGCAAGCGGCCCATCAGGCCGGCACCCGCGATACCAACTTTTAAATATGAATGAGTGCTCACTGGTATTCCTGCGATGAACTTGGAGAGATCTGGGCGTTGCCGCTACCGGTGAACATTTGCGAGACACGCCGTGAACCC
>NZ_LZDE01000298.1 GCF_002009015.1 Microbulbifer mangrovi
AGACACGCCGTGAACCCATCCCTTGGGGGCTCTTCGAAAAAATCCCTTTTTTCGGAGGTCTCGCAAGGCCACACCCGGCAGCGATACCTTGGCACTAACATCGTGCACTTTAAGATCAGTGCGCCTCGTCCCAGTTGGCCCCTTCCCCGAGATCTGCAATCAGCGGTACATCCAGTTCCGCGGCCGCCTGCATCAACTCCGGTATACGTTTTACCACCAGATCCCGCTCATCCGCCGGCACTTCCAGTACCAGTTCATCGTGAACCTGCATGATCAGTCGGGACTTGAGCCCCTCGTCACGCAGCCAGGCATCCACGGCGATCATCGCACGCTTGATGATGTCAGCCGCAGTTCCCTGCATCGGCGCATTGATCGCGGTGCGTTCCGCGGCCTGACGCTGCATGCCATTGCGGGAGTTGATCTCCGGCAGGTACAGGCGGCGACCGAACAGGGTTTCCACATAGCCCTTGTCCGCGGCCTGTTTGCGGGTGTTCTCCATGTATTCGAGGACCCCGGGGTAGCGCTCAAAATAGCGGTCGATATAGGTCTGGGCATCCGCGCGCGGGATATCCAGCTGCTTGGCCAGACCGAAGGCGCTCATGCCGTAAATCAGGCCAAAGTTGATCGCCTTGGCGCGGCGGCGCTGCTCATCGCTCACCTCTTCCGCCGGCACCTCGAATACTTCCGCCGCGGTAGCGCGGTGAATGTCGGCGCCCGCGGCGAAGGCATCCAGCAGGCCCTTGTCTCCGGACAGGTGCGCCATGATGCGCAGTTCGATCTGGGAGTAGTCCGCCGCGACAATCACGCTGCCGCCGTTGATGCGCGGATCCGCAACAAACGCCTGGCGGATGCGACGGCCCTCTTCGGTGCGGATCGGGATGTTCTGCAGGTTGGGATCACTGGATGACAGGCGGCCGGTGGCCGCTACCGCCTGGTGATAGGAGGTGTGCACACGGCCGGTGGCCGGGTCGATCATCTGCGGCAACTTGTCGGTATAAGTGTTCTTGAGCTTGGCCATACCGCGATACTGCATGATCAGCGCCGGCAGCTTGTGCGACAGGGCCAGCTCCTGCAGCACCGGCTCCGCAGTGGAGGGTGCCCCCTTGGGTGTTTTCTTGATCACCGGGATTTCGAGCTTTTCAAACAGGATCGCACCCAGCTGTTTGGTGGAGCCGAGATTGAACTCCTCGCCCGCTTCCTCGTAGGCCTTCTGTTCCAGATCGCGCATTTTTTCTTCCAGCTCGACCGACTGCTTTTTCAGCATCGCCGCGTCGATGTAGGCACCGTTGCGTTCGATATGTACCAGTACCGGCACCAGCGGCATCTCGATCTCGTCGAGCACTTTCTCCAGGCTCGGCTCCTTGGCCAGGCGTCCGCTCAGGTCCTGGTGCAGGCGCAGGGTGATATCGGCATCTTCCGCGGCATAGGGGCCGGCCTTGTCCAGCTCGATCTGGTTGAAGGTCAGCTGTTTGGCGCCTTTGCCGGCAATATCCTCGAACTTGACCGTGGATTCGCCGAGATATTTCTGCGCGAGGCTGTCCATATCGTGACGGCTCGCGGTGCTGTTGAGCACGTAGGATTCGAGCATGGTGTCGCGGGCGATACCGCGCAGTTCGATATCGTAGTTAGCGAGAATATGGCTGTCGTACTTGAGGTTCTGGCCGACCTTGTGGAGGTTTTCATCCTCGAGCAGTGGCTTCAGTTTTGCCAGCGCGCTGTCGAAGTCCACCTGCTGCGGTGCACCCATGTAGTCGTGGGCCAGCGGCAGGTAGGCGGCCTCCCCCGCATCCACGGCAAAGCTCACACCCACCAGTTTTGCCTGCATGTAATTGAGGCTGGTGGTTTCCGTATCGAATGCAAACACCTCGGCTTTGGCGAGTTTTTCCAGCCAGCGGTCGAGTTCCTGTTCATCGAGGATGATGCTGTAGTTGCGCTCGACGGCGAGTGCCTCCGCGGCCGTTTCGGCATCGCCGTCACCGCCCAGCTCGTCCACCCAGCTGCGGAATTCCAGCTCGCTGAACATCTCGCGCAGTTTGTCGGTATCCGGCTCGCCGTTGGTGAGGGACTCCGGTTGATAGTCCATCTCCACATCGGTCTTGATGGTGGCGAGCACGTAGGACATATCTGCCGCGTCCTTGTGCTCCTGCATTTTCTTGGCCAGGGTTTTGGAACCGCGGAAGCCGAGCGGAGCAATGGCATCCAGGTCGGCGTAAATATCTTTCAGGCTGCCCAGCCCCTGCAGCAGTGCCAGCGCAGTCTTCTCGCCCACGCCCGGTACACCCGGAATATTGTCGGCCTTGTCGCCCATCAGTGCGAGGAAGTCGATGATCAGCTCAGGGCCCACGCCGAACTTTTCCTTCACCCCGTCCACATCCAGCACGGTGTTGGACATGGTGTTTACCAGGGTCACCCCCGGGCGCACCAGCTGGGCCATGTCCTTGTCGCCGGTAGAGATGATTACATCCATGCCCTTGTCGGCAGCCTGCAGCGCCAGGGTGCCAATCACATCGTCCGCCTCTACCCCGTCGATCACCAGCCGCGGCAATCCCATGGCATCGATGATGTCGTGGATGGGCTGGATCTGTGCGCGCAGATCGTCCGGCATCGGTGGCCGGTGGGACTTGTAGTCCTCGAACAGCTCGTCGCGGAACGTTTTGCCCTTGGCGTCAAAAACAACCACCACCGGACTGTCCGGGTGCTCCTTGAGATGTTTGCGCAACATGGAAATCACACCGCGCACCGCCCCGGTGGGCTGGCCGCTGCTGGTCGCCAGGGGTGGCAGAGCGTGGAAGGCGCGATACAGATAGGAGGATCCATCGACCAGGATCAATGGCGCGGAAGAAGTCTTGTCGTTACTCATAAATAGATGGGAAGTCCGGTTTTTCTTTGCGGGGCTTTCGTTGGGCGACAGGATAACCGCGATGGAATCTTTTCGCTCGTCCCGCTGCACTCGCGGTGCTCACAGCGCGCCCCCGCCAATGGCATTTTGCCGATTCACCCTGTCGCCAACCCCGTACCAGTCATCGCACTGTCACCACACTCAGCGCGCGGGCTTCTAGGCTGTTATCAGGGAAGTCGCATAGAGGTGATCAACATGAGCCCCCGCAAATTTGCCGCAGCGCTACTGGCCTGCGCCATCGCCGGGACCGCACTGGCCGAGGAAGAATCCGATGTCAGTGAGGAAGCGGAAGTGATGGAACACGTGGAAGTCATCGGCTATCCAACGCCAGAGATTACCGCAACGGAATCAGCTGCGGACGAGGAGTCCGTCGCCGAGCAGATAGCCAAGCAACAGCGACAGGAGCTGTTGCGTAGTACCGAGGCCGCACAGCTGCAGCAACTGGAAGCTTTTCGACTCGAGGGCGAGCGCCTCAGTGGCGACACAGTGGCGCAGGAAACTCCGCAACAGCTCGAGCAACTGGAGCCCGCCGAGATCGAAGTGGACGAGGAAGCCTCCAGTATCGACCCGGCACAGGAATCAGAAATCGAAGAGGAACCGCTACAGGAACCGTCCTGAACGGAGCGACCGAGCGGCAATTACCCGCTCAAATAAATTCCTGCAGCGCCGTTCAGGGCGCGGCGCTCCGATCCGGAATCGCTCCCAGGCATTTGCGCGCATCCGCCAGCAGTTGCTCCATAAGCTGTGGATAAGTTGCGCCGGCAGGCAGGCGGGTTCCGAGGGGATCGAGCGGCTGGTATCCCAGATTGAGGTGTTCCGCAGTCTGGCGATCGCGCTCATTCGCCGGCACCTCGCCGAACAGGCAGCCGCGCCCGGTCCCGGCTTCGTTCGCTTCACGGTGCTCGAGCATGGCGCGCGCGCCGTGCTGGTGACTGGAGGAACCACTCAGGCTATTCACGGTTACCCCGGCGGGGCCGAAGAACTGGCTGTAGGCCTTGTGGGTAGAGACAATCTGCACATCGCGATAGGCCCACAGGGCGCGATCCTGGACCTTCTGCAGGTTGGCCATTGCGCGTGAGAAGTCCCGTGCCCGCACGCGGAATTCCTGCGCCAGGTCGGGGTTCAACTCCGCCAGGCGCGTGGCGATATGTGCCGCCATTACCGCCGCATTGCGCGGGCGCAACCACAGGTGCGGGTCGTCCTTATCCGCGCCGTCATACTCGTAGCCGCCCGCGGCCAGCAGGCCCAGCTGCCGTTGCTCGGGCAGTAGTGCCATCTGTCTCGCCAGTACCGATTCCATTTCCGGGCCCAGCCACACCACCAGCTGCGCGGATTCCATCGCCACACGATCAGTGACACTCGGCGCATAGTGGTGGGGATCTCCGTTGCCAATCAGCGACCGGACCGCCACCTGCTCGCCGGCAATCTCGCGGGCAATCATCGCCAGCGGGCCGATACTCACCACCAACGTCGCTTTTTCTGCAGGGTCAGCGCTTGGCTGCGGCGATTTGTTCGCACTTTTGTCACCGCCGCAGGCGGCCAACACCAGAGTGATGGCCAGAATGAACAGCTGGGCAAGGAATGGCTTTACACGACTACTAGGCAAGGTGACCACCAGGATTTTGAGATTCGGCCGGGCCGGCGGGGGCGAAAAAAAGTGCGATATAATCATACCCGGCGTACACTCGCCAGCCATTCGCCCCGCGACCCGGGTAAGGGTAACGTGCTCTTCCGCCTTTATATGGCCAAGTCACCGTCAAATCACAGGAGTGTCCCCTGACTGCCAGCCAGCCGCTTATCCGCGCCCACAGTCTCGGTCTGGAAATTGCCGGGCGGCAATTGCTGCGGGACATCTCTCTCGAGCTTGAGCCCGCGGAAATCGTCACCGTCATCGGCCCCAATGGTGCGGGCAAAACCACCCTGCTGCGCCTGCTTCTCGGCCTGACCCGCCCCACCAGTGGTCGCGTCGAGCGACGCCCCGGTCTGCGCCTGGGCTACATGCCCCAGCGCCTGCAGATCGACGCCACCATGCCAATGACCGTGGGACGCTTTCTGCAGCTGGGTATCGAAAACGTGAAAGTGGCGGACGCGCTCGCCCGGGTGGGCGCGTCGCAACTGGCCAGCGCGCGCCTGGCAGACCTCTCCGGGGGGGAAATGCAGCGGGTATTGCTGGCGCGCGCAGCGGCGCGCAAACCGCAGTTACTGGTACTGGACGAACCCACCCAGGGGGTGGATCTCGGCGGCCAGGGCGAGGTCTATCAACTGATTGCGCAACTGCGCGATGAACTGGGCTGCGGCGTATTACTCGTATCCCACGACCTGCATCTGGTAATGGCGGCGACCGACCGGGTGTTGTGCGTCAACCAGCATATCTGCTGTCACGGCCATCCGGAGCAGGTGAGCAAAGACCCGGCCTACCTGGAAATGTTTGGCGACAAACTCGCCCTCTACACCCACCAGCACAATCACCACCACGACCTCAGTGGCGAGGTGGTCGATGACTGCTGTGATCACGACCACGCCCACCAGCCCCCCACTGATGACAGATCCGAGCGAGACTGACCGTGAGCGAATATTCCCAGCTATTGCACAGTCAATTCATCTGGTACGCCCTCGCCGCGGGACTGCTGGTGGCCCTGGTCAGCGGCCCCCTGGGCTGCTTCGCGGTGTGGCGGCGCATGGCCTATTTCGGTGACACCCTCGCCCACTCCGCACTTCTCGGTGTGACCCTGGGCTTTGTACTGCATATCCAGCCCACTCTGGCCGTTGGTGCGAGCAGCTGCCTGCTGGCTCTGCTGCTGGTGTATTTCCAGCGCCGCCAGAACCTGTCGGTAGACACCCTGCTGGGGATACTGTCCCACTCCATGCTGGCTCTCGGTATCGTTACCGTCAGCTTGCTGGATATTAACGTGGACCTGTTGTCGCTGCTGCTCGGCGACCTGCTGGCGGTCTCTACCCAGGATCTGGTGCTGATGGCCGCCGCCGCCGCGGTGATCGCCCTGCTGTTACTGACCCTGTGGCCGAAGCTACTGGCATTTACCCTGCACGAGGAGCTGGCGGCAGTGGAGGGCGTCCGCGTGGAGTGGATCCGGCTGGCTTTGATGCTGATGCTGGCGCTGTTGATTGCCATCGCCATGAAGGTCGTGGGCGTGCTGCTGATCACCGCCCTGCTGATTATTCCCGCTGCCGCCGCGCGCAGGATTTCCACCACGCCGGAACAGATGGCGGGCCTGGCATCGCTGATCGGCTGTATCTCCGTTGTACTCGGTCTTACCGCTTCCGTTATCTGGGATAGCCCCGCCGGGCCATCCATCGTCTTGGCGGCAGGTACACTCTTCCTGCTAGGACAGCTGTTTCACCGCGAAGCAGTGAACTGAGGTCTAGCCGTACAGGTTGGCCAGGGCGATCGCGACCAGAATCGCGGCCCCTGCCGTGATAACCACACGCCAGACCCAGGGTTCGGTGCGATTGCGCGGGCGGTATTCCGGCAGCGCCAGCGCCCGCCACGGGAAACGGTTTTGCCAGCGCTCGTCACCGGTGAGATACCAGAAAAAAATATCCTGTAGATTACCCCTGGTGAGATGGCTGTCAGAGCACTCGTAGTGCTGCTGCAAAGAGCCGTCCTGATACTCCAGCTGCACGCCACCGCCCTGCAATATCGCCGCCTGGATGTAGGTCTTGTCATCCCGGGCGAGAATGATGAAGCTGTCCGACGCTTCCGAAAGCTCGCCGATACAGCGGGATAAATCCTCTTGCGATGGACTCTCGCTGACAATTTTACCGTTTACGGTCAGTTCCACGTTTGATTCCTAGCCCGGATATTTGAGAAGCGTCATGTGCAGCAGGTTCACGCCCCAGTGTGTGAGCACACAGGCCCAGAAGCTGCCGCGCAATTGCCAGACCAGCGCATATCCCAGCCCCGCCAGCCCCACCAGTGCGAGTATCAGCGGTGAGGCCGCCCAGGCCGTGTGCGCAGTAACAAACAGCAGGGTCACAATGACCGTGGCCAGCCAGGGTAATTTCTTCAGCCACAAGCCCAGGCCGCGCTGCAATATCCAGCGGAAGAAGCCCTCTTCTGCAATACACACCACTAGCAGATTGATCAGTGCGGCGATGGCGATGGTTGCGTTCAGTTTGGGGTAAATGGGCAGCAGAAAAAGACCCGCAATAATTGGTACTGCGATGGCGATGGCAACAGCAGCAAAATCAGTGCGTTTCAGCGACTGCGGACGCAGGATCATAAACAGCACCAGGGTCAGCGCGATCATCGCCTTGGCCGGGCGGAAACTCGCGTAAATCTGGTTTCCATTGCTGTCGGTGTAGGGCTCCAGCAGGGCAACGTGGGCATTACCGGGGATCTTGCCGCTGTTTACCAAAAGCATCAGCAGTGCAGTAATGATGAACGCCAGCGCTTTTTTCCAGCCGCGCGTGTTTTCAATTGCCACCAGTCCCAACCAGATGACCGGTGCAAAAACGCCTATCCACCCAAGGGGAATAGCAAGCAGACACAGGAATGCCGCGGGCAACCACTGGCTTTTATTATCGAAAGGCTCGGCGGCACCGATAACCGGCGCACCCCGATAGACATTGAGTGAAAACATAGAAAATCCATTTTCAAGTTCAACAAACGGGTACAGGCGCCATTCTAGCGCCTGTGCATTACCAATTCAGTGAACGGGACCCAACTACCCGTTGTACGTGGCTCGCATTGAGCGGTACGTCAGTTTCATTTTGGCCGGGTCGAGTGGCGCCTTGAAGAATCCGTGGTAGTGACCGCGGGGATTGATCAGCACCACCTGGGATCCGTGGTCGACGGTATAGCCCCCATCCTCCAGCGGCACCTTGTTGAAGGGAACATTAAGCTGATTGGCGAACCGTTTCAGGTTGAGGAATTCACCGGTTACGCCAAAAAAGTCCGGATTGAAGTAGCGCACATAGTCGTGCAGCTGCTGCGGCTTGTCCCTTTGCGGATCCACGGAAACCAGCAGGACATCGGTATCGCCGCGGGTGTCGTCATCCAGGGTCTGATAAAACTGGTTGAGTGTGGACAGGGTTGCAGGACAGACATCGGGACAGTGAGTGAAACCGAAAAACACCAGAGTCCAACGTCCGGCCAGCTCGGTTGTGTTGAATGCCTCACCGGAATCGGCCAGCAACTCGAACTCATCCAGGATCCGCGGCCGCTCCAGCTTGATGGCGCCGTTCGCGCGCAATTCTGCGTCGGTAATCACCCGCGGTTGGCCCATCTTGTTCAGGAAACCAGCCAGCACCGCCAGCATAAACAACACCATCACCACTACGGTGAGCAGGATTCCCCGTTTCTGTTCCGCCGTGTGCTGAACATTCTCGCTCATGATCACACTCCGCTGGTGGGCAGGGCTACCAGGTAGTGATCCAGCAGCATGATGCAGAACAGGGCCATCAGGTAAATGATGGAATACTTGAATGTCTCCATGCCGGCATTGGGTTTTTTATCCCGCAGCATTTCCACTGCCCAGTACAGAAAGCCGATACCCAGTACCACCGCTCCCAGCAGGTACAACCAGCCGAGCATGGCGGTGGCGAAAGGCAACAGGGTCACGGCAAACAGGATAATGGTGTACAGCAGGATATGGATTTTTGTATAGCGCACGCCGTGGGTAATGGGCAGCATGGGGATTTCTGCCTTGGCGTAATCGTCCCGACGGTGTACTGCCAGCGCCCAGAAATGTGGCGGCGTCCAGGCAAAGATGATCAGCGCCAGCAACAGGCCGTGACCGTGTACATCCCCGGTGACTGCAACCCAACCGAGCAGCGGCGGCGCAGCGCCTGCGAGGCCACCGATAACAATATTCTGCGGCGTCGCCCGCTTCAGGAACATGGTATACACCACCGCGTAACCCAGCAGCGAGAACAGGGTGAGCCAGGCGGTGAGCGGGTTTACGAAGGCGAGCAGTATGGCCATGCCACTGCAGCCGAGTACCAGGGCAAACAAAATGGCTTTCTGTGGCTCGACCCTGCCCCGGGCGATGGGACGGTTGGTGGTGCGGGCCATCTTGATATCGACGTGGCGATCCACCAGGTGATTGACCGCCGCCGCGGAACCGGCGCAGAGCGCAATACCCAGGTTGCCGAGAATCAGGATATCCATCGGCACCATCCCGGGAACGGCGAGCAACATGCCGATCACCGAGGTGAGAATCATCAACATCACCACCCGCGGTTTGGTGAGTTCATAGTAATCGCGCCAGCTGGCACGTTGCACACTTACTGCCTGGGTACTCATGGTTACCACCTCGTTGTCATTATTATATTGGCCAATTCCCTGTGGCCTGACTTGTGGCACCGGATGTTATGTAAATCCGGTGGCGGGAAATCGCAGGGTGATTTCCCTTTTCTTCAAACCTTGAGGTACTACTCAATCCTCTGTGAAAACATCCTGTCTAATCTCCTGAAAAAAATTCCTGAATAAAAATTTGTGCGCTACGGATAATTTTTTATTGCCGGCTGCACCGTATTGATTCGATAACAGAATGTCAGCAGGCTCAATAAAAGCAGCGCTGCGCCGGCGTTATGCGCTACGGCAATCGGCAGTGGCAGGAACATCACTACGTTCGCAATTCCCAACCCTACTTGCAAGCACAAAACCACTAGTAAACCCTGCGCCCAGCGAGGTGAACCAGCACGCCACGCGAGCAGAGCAAGCAGGCTTACCAGGAGAGTAACGATAATGGCGCCAATACGATGGGTAAGATGGATTGCGGTGCGCGCGTCATTTTCCATCGCACCCCCCAGATAATTGGGGCCGATCTGTTGCGCAACATTGAAACCCTGGCTGAAATCTGTGTCCGGCCACCACTGGTTGTGGCAGGTTGGAAAATCCGGACAGGCGAGCGCGGCATAGTTGGAACTGGTCCAGCCGCCGAGGGCAATCTGCAAGCAGACCGCGACCACCGCAATCACCGCCAGCGGCCTGAGCTTCTGCAGCGCACTGAATTCATGAGGCGGGATCAGTCGCCTGCGATAGCGCAGGCGCTCTGCGAGCATCCACAGGATCGACAATGTTGCCATGCCGCCCAACAGGTGCGCGGTCACCACTTGCGGCCACAGCTTCAGGGTAACCGTCCACATGCCGAATGCGGCCTGCAGCAGGATGATGCCGAGCAGGATATGGCTCTGGATAAATCCGCGGTGGCCGCGGCGACGCCAGAACATATAGGTGAGACCGGCTACCAGCATCAGCAATATGCCGGCGAAGTACCGGTGGACCATCTCCGGCCAGGTTTTGTCGGTCTCCACCGGGGTATCCGGAAATGCCGCATTGGCCGCCGCTATTTCATGGCCCTCATTGGGCCACAGCAGGTGGCCGTAGCAACCCGGCCAGTCCGGGCAGCCGAGTCCGGCATGGGACAGGCGGGTAAACGCACCCAGCACCACAACCACCAGAGCGAGTCCGGTGCCGATCAAAGCCAGGCGAAAACGCCAGTCTTTCTTGTAATTCTTGCGCAGTTCGGTGATGTCCGATTCCACATCCATTTCGCTCTCTCCCGAATGAGTTGTTGCTGTGGGCCCCGTTGCCGGGCCGCTAATTTTCGTAGGAGTACTTCAGCAGTCGTTTGATATCTTTGAGTAACTGGTTGCCACTGTGGTGGTTGTCGTAGACCATCATCGCAAAACCATTCTGATCTACCAGCAGCGCGCTGGGGCGCTGTAGCTGGGCGTGATCACTGTCGGCGAGCCACTGGTCTATCTGGGCCTGGTCTGCGGTGGTAAACCGCAGGCGCGGGTGTTGACTCGCAAGATCCTTGTGACGCAGCTCCGTGAGCGGTGAACCAGTTACCAGCAACCGTTCAACCCGGTGCGCCTTGTCACCGAGGCGGATATGCACCTGGCGGGTGGTGTACAAAAGCTTTTCACACTCGCCCGCACACTTTTCATCACCGACAATCAGGTAGCGCCACATTGGTGCCTCATCAGCCAGCACAACGGGATCGCTGTCGCTGGATATCAACTCAATGTCGGCCACATTCTGTGCCGGCGTGAGCAGCTCGCCCTGGTTGACCGTATTGGTGGGCATACCGATGCCGCTGTAAAACACGATGTAGGCGGCGAGCATGGGCAGGGCCACCGAGGCAAATACCGCAAGCCCCGACCAGCGGCCGAGGCCGGAGACCTTACCGTGATTGTCGGAGCCTTCGCTGATCGCTGCGCTTTCGGAATGGGTGTTCTGTGCCACGGGGTTACCTCGCTGCTGCGCCGCTGTTGCTACAGGACCACCAAGACGCTGCAGCTGGGCGCTCGTTATTGTTATGTGTTGATTATGTCTGTTTTGTCGGTTTTTTAAACCACTTTTGCCGAACCATCTTGCGAATATTGGTCGCGGCGAGCAACCACAGCAGACAAAGTGCCGCAGCCATGGAAAACCACTGTACCGCATAGCCCCGGTGCCTTTGTGGATTTGTATTCACCAGTTGCCAATCTGTGAACAGTGCCGTGTCAGAGTCAGCACTCAGGCGGATATGCCACTGAGGATGATCAAGCCGCAGCCCGTTGTCGACAATAAGGCTGAGAGACTGGATACGGTCGTGAGGTGCGATGCGCGGCACGACTTCATTGGACTCTTGTCCGGCTTCCGTGTCGCTGGGATAGATAAACCCGGTAATCACCTTGGCCGCGAGCGGGTAGCGCACTTCCGGCAGCACTGAACGCTGGCTGGCGGCCGGCAGCCAACCCCGGTTGATCAGCCAGCGGCTTTTGCCGCGGTTGCTGTTGCCGGTTTCAAATACCTGCAGGATTTCATAGCCAACGCGGCCATTTCGCGTACGGTTATCGAGATAAAAATATTCGTCCGTGTAGAACCCGAGCAGACGCACGGGCGTGTAGGACTGTGGCGCGTCTAGCTGGTCGATTTTTTGTGGCTGTGCAGAAAGGCGGGCGTCGATGCGCTCGAGCAGTGTTTGCTTTTCAGCCGCGCGCTGTAACTGCCAGTTACCGAGACCTAGTAGCAGCGGGAAAAAGCACAGACACAGCAGGCTGAGAGGCCAGCTGCGGATAAATGCTACACTGGCAGCTCGCGATGGTTCTCCCGCTTCCGTGGCGTCAGTTAGGGTCCCGGTGGGTAATGCGTTGCCGCCTTTTTTCGACGACATTTTCGGAACTGTCATGCCAATAATACTTCTATAAATGGCGTTAAATTATGTGGCTTAAAACAATCATTGTATTGTTGTTTCTCGCCGTGCTGGCTAGCCTGACCAGTGCTCTGCTTTTTTTACTTCGCGACATGGGCGCACCGGAGTCAAAGCGTACCCTGTATGCGCTTGGCATACGGGTCACGCTCGCCGCGCTGCTGTTGGTCACCATCTGGTACGGATTCCACAGCGGCATGCTTTCCAATACCGCGCCCTGGGCAAACAAATATTAAAACTATTTGGTGGATACGGCGATTCGTATCCACCGTTAACGTCCCTCGTTATGCGCCCAGTACGTAGACAAAAATAAACAATCCTACCCAGACCACATCCACAAAGTGCCAGTACCAGCTGGCCGCTTCGAAGCCGAAGTGATCATCCGGCTTGAAGTGATGGGCTATCACCGAGCGCAGCAACATGATCAGCAACATGATGGTACCGAGCGTCACGTGGGCGCCGTGAAAACCGGTGAGCATGAAGAAAGTTGTACCGTAAATGCCGGATTCCAGCGTCAATCCCAGATGCTGATAAGCCTCCAGGTATTCCGCCACCTGGAAGAACAGGAAGGCGGCACCGAGGATTACCGTGGCACCCAGCCAAAGATTAAATGCCTGGCGCTTGCCTTTCTTGAGGAAAACATGTGCGATATGCACGGTTACGCTGGAGGCCAGCAGCAATACGGTATTCAGCAAGGGCAGATGCCAGGGGTCGATGATGCCCTTGGGCCCGAGCACTTTGGCAGACTCACCACTCACCGCCTGGTCCGGTGTCACCATCAATGGCCAGGTATTCTGGAATCCCTCCCACAGCATGTTGGAGGAGCCGCGATCACCCTCTCCGCCAAGCCACGGCAGGGTAAAGGTGCGAATGTAATACAGTGCGCCGAAGAACGCGGCAAAGAACATCACTTCAGAGAAGATGAACCAGCCCATTCCCCATACATAGGAACGCTTGAGCTGATCGCTATTGAGTCCCTGCATGTTCTCGCGGATCACCGCAGCGAACCAGAACCACAGCACTGCTGCCATGGCAATTGCACCGGCGAAGAAAATATAGGAACTGCCGCCGTTTACCCAGTTGGCGGCGCCGAAGGCCGTCAGGAACAGGCCTATGGTGGCGAAGATCGGCAGCCGGGACTGCTCGGGAACATAATAGCTGCTTTCTGTGGCCATAATTTTCTATCCCTCTCGCTCGGAGTCTCGCTCAATTGGGGAGGCATCCGTTTTTTTGTTGTCTGTCTGCTTCGCGATCCGTTCGGTTACATCAAACAGCGTGTAGGAAAGCGTGATGGTGTTTACGCCGGGAGGCAGATCCGGGTCGACGATAAATCGTAGACCCAGCTCGGCGCTCTCGCCGGCGGCCAGTGTCTGCTGGTTGAAGCAGAAACATTCGGTTTTATGGAAATAGCTGGCAGCCTTGAACGGTACCAGGCTCGGAATTGCCTGGCCGACCATGTCGCGCTCGGTCGGGTTATACGCAAGGAATACCGTATCCACCGCCTCGCCCGGGTGCACTTTCATTTCCACCACACCGGGTGTGAATTTCCACGGCATGTTTTCGTTGTTGCTGGCAACAAACTGGACTTTTACCGTGCGCTCGGTATCCACGGCCGCGGGCACCGCTTCGTAGCGATCCCCGGTCTTGCCATTGAGACCGGTTACCTCGCAGAAGGCGTCGTACAAGGGAGGCATGATAAAAAGTGCAAACCCCAGCATGCTGACCGCGAGGGCCAGCATCTTTATGGTGGTTTTGGCGTTTGCACTTATTGCCATGATTCAGTCTCGCTTGCTGTGCCGTTCAATCAACGCACCACCGGCGGTGTGCTGAAAGTGTGGTACGGCGCGGGTGACGGCACCGTCCACTCCAGACCCTGCGGGTTTTCCCAAACTTCATCGGTGGCTTTGCGGCCGCCGCGCACGGTGCGAATCACATTGAACAGGAACACGATCTGCGCCGCGCCAAACAGGAAGGCACCCACGCTGGCAATCTGGTTGAAATCGGCAAACTGCAGTGCGTAATCCGGAATACGTCGCGGCATACCTGCGAGCCCGACAAAGTGCATCGGGAAGAAGGTGACATTCAGGCCGACAAACGCCATCCAGAAATGCACCTTGCCCATGGTCTCGTTGTACATGTTGCCGGTCCACTTGGGCAGCCAGTAATACACCCCGGCAGTGATCGAGAAGATGGCACCGGGTACCAGCACGTAGTGGAAATGCGCTACCACGAAATAAGTATCGTGGTACTGGAAGTCCGCCGGTGCGATGGCGAGCATCAGTCCGGAGAAACCGCCCAGGGTAAACAGAATCACGAAAGCGATGGAGAACAGCATGGGAGTCTCGAAGGTCATCGATCCCCGGAACATGGTGGTCACCCAGTTGAATACCTTCACGCCGGTGGGTACCGCGATCAGCATGGTGGCGTACATGAAGAACAGTTCACCGGCGATGGGCATACCCACGGTGAACATGTGGTGCGCCCATACAATAAAGCTGAGGAAGGCAATCGAGGCGGTCGCATACACCATCGAGCTGTAGCCGAACAGCGGCTTGCGCGCGAAGGTGGGAATGATCGCCGATACGATACCGAACGCCGGCAGGATCATGATGTATACCTCGGGATGACCGAAGAACCAGAACACATGCTGGAACAGTACCGGGTCACCACCACCGGCGGCGCTGAAGAAGCTGGTTCCAAAGTGGATATCCATCAACATCATGGTCACCACACCAGCGAGTACCGGCATTACCGCAATCAGCAGATAGGCGGTGATCAGCCAGGTCCACACGAACAGCGGCATCTTCATCAGGGTCATACCCGGCGCGCGCATGTTCAAAATGGTGGCGACAATATTGATCGCACCCATGATGGAGGACGCACCCATGATGTGAATGGAGAAGATAAAGAAGGTGACGCTGGGCGGCGCATATTCGGTGGAGAGCGGAGCATAGAAGGTCCAACCGAAATTGGGCGCGCCACCCTCCATGAACAGGGTGGATGCCAGCATCGCGAAGGCGAATGGCAGGATCCAGAAGCTCCAGTTGTTCATCCGTGGCAGCGCCATGTCCGGGGCGCCGATCATCATCGGCACCATCCAGTTGGCGAGCCCCACAAACGCGGGCATCACCGCGCCGAACACCATGATCAGGCCGTGCATGGTGGTCATCTGGTTAAAGAATTCCGGCTGCACAATCTGCAGGCCGGGCTGGAAAAGTTCAGCGCGGATTACCAGCGCCATACAACCGCCTAGCAAGAACATCGCAAAACTGAACCACAGGTACATCGAGCCAATGTCCTTGTGGTTAGTCGTGTAGAGCCAGCGGGTAAAACCGGGTTTCGGACCGTGTGCCATAACTAAACTCCTTTCGGCTCCTGCTTACTTATTCTTGAAATTGAGAATGTCGATGGGCTGCACGGTGTCGCCCATATTGTTTCCGAAGGCATTGCGCTGGTAGGTGATAACCGCAGCGAGATCCACCTCACTCAGCTGTGCGCCGAAGGCCTGCATTGCAGGGTTATTCGGTGAGCCGTTCACTACCATGCTCAGGTGACCATCCATCGCACCGGTGGCAATCCTGGAGCCGGCAATGGCCGGGAAGGCACCGGGCACACCCTGCCCTTTCACCTGGTGACAGGCGGCACAGGTGCTCTCATAGACTTTCTTGCCGCGCTCGTAGAGCTCGTCAAACGTGAAGGTCTTGTTGGTCAGCTCCTTGATCTTTGCCGCCGCGGCAGCGCGATCGTTGAGCCAGGAGTGGTATTCATCCTGCGGCACTGCCTTGACCACAATCGGCATAAAGCCGTGGTCCTTGCCACACAGCTCCGCACACTGGCCGCGATAAATCCCCGGCTCGTCGATACGTGTCCAGGATTCATTCACAAATCCGGGAATCGCGTCTTTTTTCACCGCCAGGTCCGGCACCCACCAGGCGTGGATCACATCGTTGGCGGTAATCAGAAAGCGAATTTTTTGATTGACCGGCACCACCAGCGGTTCATCTACTTCCAGCAGGTAGTTTTCGTTTTTGGGCTGCTGGTTGTCGATCTGTGCACGGGGGGTGGAGAGGTTGGAGAAGAAGGAGACATCGGAACCCAGGTAGTCGTACTTCCACTTCCACTGGTAGCCGGTGATCATGATGTCGAGATCGGCTTCCTTGGTGTCGTAGATATCGTAGAGGGTTTTGGTGGCGGGAATCGCCATCCCAACGAGAATCAGGGTGGGCACAATCGTCCATGCCAGCTCCACCAGTGTGCTCTCGTGAAACTGCGCCGCCTTGTAGCCTTTGCTTTTGCGGTGACGCCACATGCTATAGAACATCACCCCGAACACGACAATGCCGATTGCCACGCAGATCCAGAAGATCAGCATGTGCAAATCGTAAGTGGTTCGGGAAACTTCGGTAACCCCCTGGGTCATATTGACCCCCCAGCGCTCCACACCCTCTTCGGCTTTCTGCGCAGTTTCCTGGGCAAAAAGTTGGGGCGCGATGGCCGAGATGGTCAGGAAGGCGAACAGCCGTTTTAAGCCCATCAACATCGCCTGCAGATCTCCATGTTTGTTATTCTCGTGAGCCGCTTTCCTGCGGTCACATCACTGCGGTCCTGCCACACGGATACTGCTTTCGCTGCGGTATCGGGTGCGCAGTCGCGGCGCTGCAACCAACAAAATAGCAAAACCCTGTAACAGCGGTTGGCTGCTCGGAGGACTGGAGTCTGCCCCGATCCTGGGATCGGGAAATAATCCACACATCATCAATGTGGACATGCTGTAGTAAACCAAGACTACATACACTGTTCGCACACCGGGGAGGACCACAGTTGCGCGATACTGCTGTCAGTGCAACTTGTTATTTTTACTTCAGATGTCGTCGCCCGGAGGTACAACCAACAACCTGTGTCTTTTCGTCGCATCTAGCACCATCAAAAGAAACACATCGTCAGAAGAAAGTCAATTAAACCGCCAACTTACATGAAAAATTCACCGGCGCCGGCGCGCGCCATTCAGCGCCGCTTTGCGGCCCCCTATGTGCGGGTCTGGCGCCTCGCCTGGCCCATGATTCTGAGCAACATCACTGTGCCGCTGCTCGGTGCGGTAGATACCGCTGTGCTCGGCCACCTGCCGAGCCCGGAATATCTTTCCGGCGTCGCCATTGGCGCCAGTGTTATTTCCATGCTGTTGTGGGCGTTCGGTTTCCTGCGTATGGGGACTACCGGACTGGTGGCGCGGGCAACTGACAGCGCGCAGGGCGCCGCGTGGTTACTGCGCGCGTTGTGGATGGCGGGGGTGCTCGGCCTTCTGTTGTTGTTGCTGGCATCGCCGCTGCTGCAGCAGATTACCCAGTGGATGAATGCCAGTGCCGAAGCCGCACCTCACGCCCGCGACTACTTGCAGATTCGCCTGTTGAGCGCGCCGCTGGCGCTGGCCAACTTTGCCCTGCTGGGATTTTTTATCGGTCGCCAGGATAGCCGCGCACCGCTGGCAATACTGGTCACCGCCAACCTGCTCAACATTCTGCTCGACCTGATACTGATTCTCGGCCTTGGCATGGGCGCGAGAGGTGCCGCCTGGGCATCCGTATCTGCGGACCTGTGCGGTTTCGCGATGGGGTTCTGGCTACTGGCCCTGCGACACCGCACCACCCTCCGCGAAATTCATGCGGTAATGGCGGCGACTGACTTCTGGCCCTGGCGGCGTGGAACACCGTGGTGGGAACTGCTGCGCATCAATACCGACCTGTTTATCCGCACCTGCCTGCTGCTGTTTACGCTGACATTTTTCACTGCCCAGGGCGCGGCGCAGGGAGATACCGTGCTGGCCGCCAATGCTATCCTGCTACAGCTGTTGATGATGACGTCCTATGCACTGGATGGCTTTGCCCACGCCACTGAATCCCTGGTGGGGCGCGCAGTGGGACGTCGATCCATGGCACAATTCCGGCGCACCAATGCCGCAGCCGGGGTCTGGGCGCTGGTTTCAGCGGTTGTCGTCACCCTGATCCTGATTACCGGAGAAGGCTGGATTTTACCGCTGTTCACCAGTATTCCGCCGGTGTTGACGGCAAGCGCGGAATTTTACCCCTGGCTGTGTGCACTGCCCCTGGTAGCGGTGTGGAGCTATCAACTGGACGGGGTATTCATCGGGGCGGGAAAAAGCAGGCAGATGCGTGACACGATGTTCATCGCAACTGTGATCGTGTTTTTACCTTGCTGGTGGTTTACACGACACTGGGGTAACACTGGCATCTGGTTCAGCCTGTTTTTGTGGTTTGGCGCACGATCTTCCGGATTGATGGTCTACTTTTATAACTACACTAAAAACAATTATTGGCTGTAATTGGAGCTACGAACCGAGTCCACTTCCAACGTTAAGCAGTCTTGTCCGCACTCTGGATCAATTCCCTGCCAACAGGGACATACGGGGGGTCAGCAGACAAAGAAACGGGGAGGCGGTTTCGCCGTTTTCGTTTTGATGTATGAGTGACCATTATCAACTGATCCAGCAGTGTATCGACCGCGCCGTGGCTGCAGAGCAGTCCCGGGGACGCTTTCGTCGCGCATTGCACGATACCCTGCCAAACCTGCATCGCAGCATACAGCTGCCGCAGCGGGACGCACCGCTGCATATCACCTGTTTTGTTATCCGCTATATCCAGGCGATCCCCTCCTGGCTGCAACGCCTCGATGAGATGTGTCACGCCGGTGGCCTGGATTTTCACCCGTTGCGCGAGCTGATCCTGCACAGCTTCAGCCAGGTTCCCGAGCGCCAGCCCTACGAGCACGGTCTGGGTTCGATCCTGGATGAAGCCTATCTGGCCCATCGTGCGATGGAAGAAATCAACGACATGCTGCAACCCCTTTGCGGCACACCCCTGCTACCGATGGATCCGATGGTGGCCAATCTGGTGGTGCGAGAGCTGCTGGGGGAAAAGCTGGCGTGCCAGCTGGACGATCTGACAGATATTTTACTGCAGCGCTTTGAACCGGCGGAGCTGGATCCGGAAAGGCTGGTATCCATGATTCTTTACAAACAACGCTACGACGATGCACCGGGAGAATGGCCGGACTTTGCCAGCCAATTGCAGATTGAACTGCGCACCCCTTCCCTAGCACGGCAGATCGACCTGTCGCACTAGTTACACACTGCCAACCCCTGTGGCCGCGTGAGCGGGTCTGCACACTACCGTTCGACGATCTGACGCCAATTGGCGAAAAAGTCCACCTCTCCCTGCAACAGGGCACGGTTCAGATCATCCGCCTCACGATGTAAATTATCATTGTAAAAATACAGGCTGCCACCGCGCAGAGTGAAGCCCTTCGGGTTGTCGGTAAGTAACTGGTAAAAGGTTTCCTGGCGCTCCAGATATTGCAATACCCGCGTCTTGCTAAAACGTCCCTTGCGATACTTATCGAAGATGGCCTCCTGCAGCTGTCTCTCCGTCAGAGCGCGCGACTCCGCTGAAATCAGGCTGATGTCGAGCAGGCGGTCAATATCCGAGCGCAGATCGTCCAGGTACCGGTCGGCGGCTTCCGCGGCTATTTTTGTCCGGTAAATCGTGCGTTTTCGGCGCGCCTGATACTGCGAGCTCTTGGCATTTTTCAGGCTCCACATCTCTTTTTTTGCCATTTCCATCAGCGGCCTGAAAATGGTTTTGTGCAGACGGTTGGAGTTGACCGTAAGACGCTGGCAAATTTCCAGCGCGCCCTGCCAATCGGCAAAAGGCTTGTCGACCAATACCGCCTCCGGCAGCGCAGCGATCCGCTGATCGAGCCGCTCTTCTTCTGCCCGCAACAGTTCCGGGTGTTTCTCCCAGTCATTTTTTTGCAGGGTAAACAGGGACAGCAGTCCCTGGTTCACACAGCGGGTAATCAGGTGCGCAGTCTGGGCCTGCTGCTGTTCGCGCACCTCGCGGTAGTGGCCAAGGCCTGCGTAACCCGCAATAAGTAAAACGATCGCCAGTGCGATCAGGGGATAAATTTTCTTCAAGGAATTCGTTTTTTAGTGGATTAATTTTTATCGGCCGGTCCCGAAGGCGGCTGCAGTATTTTGACTGCGGTTTCTTCCACTTCCCTGTCGTCGGTCTGGTTCACCCGGGTATCCAGTTCCCGTGGAGATGCCTGTAAGCGTATTTCGTCCTTAAAGCCACAGGCTACACATTCGCGAAAGTTTTTATCGCCCTGAACATAATTCACGATTCGATCCATGGCGCTGCAACGCGGACAAACTGCGCCGGCAATAAAGCGGCGCTTGCTGGGCTTTTCAAGTTTCTGGTGATCGCTCATGGGTTACCTCATTCAATACCCGAGTGCCGCAACAGTGCGTCTATTTTAGGGGCTCGGCCGCGAAATTCTGCGAACAGGTCCTGTGCATCGCGACTTCCGCCCTGCTCCAGGACCGTGCTCAGGAAGTGATTGCCGGTGGCGGGATCGAAAATTCCCGTCTCCTCGAACAGGGAAAACGCATCCGCGCTCAGTACTTCGGCCCACTTGTAGCTGTAGTATCCGGCGGCGTAACCGCCGGCAAAAATATGGCTGAAGCTATTCTGGAAACGGTTGTCCGGGGAAACCGGCACCACCGATACCGTCGCCCGGACCTCGTTGATCAGGCGCTGGATTTCCTCGGCATTAGCGCCCTCCGGCCGGGAGTGCAGCAGGAAATCAAACAGGGCGAACTCCAGTTGGCGCACGGTAAACATGGCCGACTGGAAGTTCTTTGCCGCGAGCATTTTTTCCAGTAATACCTGCGGCAGCGCCTCGCCGGTCTCGTAGTGACCGGCGATCATCGCCAGCGCTTCCGGCTCCCAGCACCAGTTTTCCAGGAACTGGCTGGGCAACTCTACCGCATCCCAGGCCACGCCGTTAATTCCAGAGACCGCGGCCACATCCACCTGAGTGAGCATATGGTGTAAGCCGTGCCCGAATTCGTGGAACAGGGTAGTGACTTCGTAGTGGGTCAATAACGCCGGGGTATCTTTTGACGGTGAACTGAAGTTACACACCAGATAGGCCACTGGCAGCTGCAGGCCGGCATTGGTCTGGCGGCGCACCCGCGCGTCATCCATCCAGGCGCCGCCACGCTTGTTCTCGCGAGCATAGGGATCGAGGTAGAAGCCTGCAATGGGCTCGCCACCGCGCTTCAGCCAGTAGAAGTGCACGTCCGGGTGATAGGTCGGTACCGAGCTATCCTGCTGGGCGGTTACTCCAAACAGCTTTTCCGCCACAGAGAAGAGGCCCGACAACACCTTCGGATAGGGAAAATACGGGCGCAGCTCTTCCTGACTCACCGCGTAGCGGGCCTGCTTGAGCTTCTCCGCCGCCCAGGCGACATCCCACGGCTGCAGCCGATCGATACCCAGCTCGCTGTCGGCAAACGCCTGCAGCTCGGCAAACTCGCGCACCGCTGCGGGTTTGGCACGCTTGGCCAGGTCCCGCAAGAAGGTTTCTACCTGCTCCGGGGAGTCGGCCATCTTGCTGGCCAGGGAACGCTCTGCGTAGTTTTTCATTCCCAACAGATGCGCCTGCTCCGCGCGCAGGGAAAGAATCTCCGCCATCACATTGGCGTTGTCGAACTCGCCGGCATTGGGGCCAACATTGGAAGCGCGAGTGATAAACGCGTAGTGCATCTTGTGGCGCAGCTCGCGGTTTTCCGCGTGGGTCATCACCGCCAGGAAGCAGGGTCCATCCAGGGTCAACAACCAACCCGACTTGCCCTTCGACTCCGCCAGTGTGCTGGCAGTGGCCAGCGCGGACTCGGGAATACCCGTCAGCTCGGCTTCATCGGTGATATTCAGCGTCCAGGCATTGGTGGCATCCAGCACATTGTTGGCAAACTTGCTCTTCAACTCTGCCAGGCGCTTGCTAATGCTGGCGTAACGTTCGCGCTTCTCCCCTTCCAGGCTGACACCGCCCAGATGCATGTCGCGCAGGCCGTGACGCACTGCCTGCTGACGCGCCTGTGGCCAGCTCGCAAAATCCGTGGACTTGGCGAGCGCCCGGTAGACAGCATAGAGCTCCGGGTTCTGCCCGAGCTCGGTCCAGTATTCGGTCACCTGCGCCAGACAGGCCTCATAGGGTGCACGCCAGTCGCCACTCAGCACACTGTTCAGGTGTGAGACCGGTGAAAATGCCTTGTTTAGCTGGTCCTGGGCCTCTTCCAGTGGCGCCATTGTCTCGTCCCAGCTGGGGCTTTTCCCTGCATTTTGCAGGCAATTTTGCAGCTGTTCACGGCATTTGGCGATCAGTGCTGCAATTGCCGGCTCGGCGTGCTGGGGCTTTACGGTATCGAACGGTGGCAGCAGCGGAGTGCTCAACAACGGGTTGGATACAGGCGATTCAGACATTGGAGTTCCTTGTCGACAGGCTCCCGATGATTCAACACCGGGCGCGGAGACGGGTTAACATATGCTCCGTATTCTAGTGGATTGCCCAAGCGGAGGTCAGCCTTGTCCAAATCCGAACTACCCCGGAACACCCAGCCCCAACACACACTGCGCGAACATCGCGGCCACGCCCCGGCACTCGGCGAGCGGGTCTTTATCGACCCGCAAAGTTGCGTGATCGGCGATGTCGAGCTGGGCGACGACTGCTCCGTTTGGCCGATGACCGTGATCCGCGGTGACATGCACCGGGTGCGTATCGGTGCCCGCACCAGCGTACAGGACGGTTCGGTACTACATATCACCCACGCCAGTGACTTCAACGAGGGCGGCTGGCCGCTCACCATCGGTGAGGATGTCACCATCGGCCACAAGGCTTGCCTGCACGGCTGCACCGTGGGCAGTCGGGTACTGATCGGAATTGGCGCCATCGTGCTGGACGGCGCGGTGATCGAAGATGAGGTGGTGCTCGCCGCCGGCGCCCTGGTGCCGCCGGGCAAGCGCCTGGAAAGTGGTTTTCTTTACGTAGGCTCGCCGGCGAAAAAGGCGCGTCCACTGACGGAAAAAGAGAAGAAGTTTTTTACCTATACGGCGGGGAATTACGTCAAACTTAAAAACGAATATCTGCAGAACTGAGTACCTGTAGAACTATGGGAACAGCAGGCGGCACCTCGCGCAGTGGGATGGTGCCGCCGCGCGAGACCGGACGTTACCCCGCGATTAGTTTACGGATGCCTGTTCCATTGCTGGCTCCAGCCCAATATCGTAATAATAGGGTCCGCTCCACTTCTCACTCCGCAAATATGCGTCCTGGCGATGATGCACATCCCGCAGGTCCCAATCCAGTCGCTCGGCACTCTCGATGGCCTGCTTTTGCAGGCGCTGTGCGGTCTTGAAGTCAGCCTCTGCTGCGGCGACCGCGGCTCGGGTTTCCAGAATTCTCACCTGATCAAAATAGTCCTCCGGCTCCGCAGCCACCAGTTCCTTCGCCAGTGTCAGTTCTTCCGCCGAAGCCCGCTCCGGACCGGAGACCAGCTCCCATGCGAGCAACAAGCCGGAAAAATAATGGCCGTTGAGCGACGCATTTTTTAACCAGCGTATGGCGTGCTCGCGGCGCGCGACCTCGGGCATGGCACCGGTACTGGTAGCAAGATAGTTTTGCGCCGCTGGAACTCCGGCTACCGCCGCGGCACTGATCCACTTCAAACCGTTTTCGACGTCCGCCTTGCACCCTCGCCCCATGACCATATTGCGTCCGATTTCGAACTGGGCATGAGGCATACCGCGCTGAGCCGCTTCCAGATACCACTTGTTGGCGGTCTGGTATTCGAGATCTACGCCCTTCATATGTTTGCGGAATGAGCGAAATACGCCGAGCCGGTAGGCATAAACATACTGGGCAACGGCATCACCCCCTTCGGCCTTTTCTTTCCATTCGTTCAGCTCCGCCACCAGGCGATTCTTGTTGCTGACACGACCGTTAATACTGAATGTGATTGCAGTCTTGATACCACTGGTCGGTTCGGTGAGTGCAACCGGTTCGTAGCGGTATGACAGTGCCGACTTGCCGGCAGCCTTCGCAAAACTCGGTGCCGTGGATTCAGCGACGGTGACGTCGCGAACGTGGCCGCTGGGCATCACCAAGTAATCCACAACCACTCGACCAAACCGGCCCCGCCGCAGTTCCTCACGGGGGTAACGCGGTTGGTCCTTGTGAACCGGGGTCCGATCGATATCGCACTCCTCGTCAGAGAGCATTACCGGATTCAGGTCGTCGAGCACCTTCTCTTTGCCATGGGTTTGAAGCAGAGCCTCAAACCGCAGCTGGGCAGTTGCCTGGGCTTCCGGCGGCAGCTTTGCGAAAATTTTGTCGGCAGTAGCAACCATCTCTTGCGAGCCGGATTCCGATGCCGCCAGCTGCATCCAGGCCCAGGCCTCCACGGGATCACGCTGTACATACTCGCCGCGGAAGTACATTACGCCGATATTGAACGCTGAACTGTAATCACCGATCGCGGCCAGGGCATCAAAGCTGCGGTAAGCCTCGGGAAAATTACCCTCCGTGTAGTCCTGCATCGCTTTGTCAAAACTGGCATGGACGGGTAGTACACCGCCGATGATAAACAACAGCACACCGAGCAAAATCCGTTTCACTACAATAATCTCCCACCTGATTTTTAAGACGTGATCAACTGGCAAAGCGTAACACTTTGACGTCCAAATTATCACATTGCGCCCGATCCGGCCCGGTAACGAGGTGGCATATCTCCCGGACCCGCCCCGCCTAATCTGAAACCGCCGACGTACAGAGCGCTGTTGGCGCTGGGAGTTAGCGGAAAAATCTGTCGCTAAACGAACGGTAAGTGACTAAATTTCCCAGGTGATTCGCAGGCGCACAAGCAAGACGCAAGAATCCGCATAAACGCCCTGAAATATCGCGTAAAACTTTCAGGTTATTCGTGTTTCAAAACCCTTAAATACCGGCTTTTTTGATATTATTTTGGTTTGAGGATTGATAAGTTGGCCGGCGGAGCGGCCGAAGTAAATTTCTACCAACCAGCTATGTTCCAGCACCTTTAAGCAGCCCCCTATCGATGAAACCTATCAGCGCCGACATCGAACTCACCCACTGGCACCAGTGCATAGCCAACCTGCTGGACAGCGAGTCTGACTCCGAACGAATCTATGAACTACTGCGCGGTGCTGAAGCCCTGGTGCGCGGCAACAGCAGTATGGCGATTCTGTATCCTGCAGACGGACCGCCGGAAATTACCCATCACCGCCTGCTGGCAAATGAGCAACTCAGTACCCAAGTTGATCGCTATGTTGAGGGCGCGTATCTATTCGATCCCTTCTATCGCGCCGCGGTGGATGAAAATATGGAAGGGTTTTACCTGTTGCGCGAAGTCGCACCGGACGCGTTCGCACAAACTGAATATTTCCGTCGCTATTATCGCGAAGCCAACCTTGGCGACGAGGGCTGCTACCTGATGCGCGGAGAAGATGGGATCATCGCCAGCCTGTCGATCGGGCGAGCGTCTGACCTGGGCAGTGGACGCTTCTCTACACAAGAAGTATCGCTGCTGAAATCACTGGTGCCGATTGTGGAAAGTGTGTTGCGCAAGTGGATCTATAACTACACGCGCAGCGGGAACCCGGTCGAATCCTTTGGCAAACGGCTCGAAAGTGCGCTGGAGAATTTCGGCAGTTCTCTGCTGACCAATCGCGAATGCGAAGTACTGCACCTGACCATGCGCGGGCACTCGATCAAATCCATGGCCGAAAAGCTCGACGCCAGCGTGGATACCATCAAGACCCATCGCAAAAATATTTATTCCAAGCTGGATGTCACTTCCCAGTCCGAGTTGTTTTACCTGTTTATCAGCGCCCTGCGTCACCACTCTGGTTCCGATCCGGATCCGCTGACCAGCCTGGAAAAATAAACTGCCGGGCACAAAAAAGCCCGCATACATGGTATCCAACAAGGTAGGTGCGGAACCATGGTGCAGGCAAACGTCCACAAGACAGGTATCAGGACAAAACAACAATCACAACAGGATTACTTCTGGGTAATCGGGAACCCCATCTTCTCCACCATACGCACCCAGGGGATTCGCCAACCGCGTTTTTCATCCAGGGTATCCAGTGCATACATGGTGATCTTTGCACCGATCCAGCGGAAAGGTTCCGGCGGAATATAGGCCGGCTGCGAGCAGGCAAAATTCAGTGAACGCTCCGGGAGTTTTTTGTCATCCAGGATTGCCAGCCCGACCCGCGCACCGAAGCGTGTTGCGGTTACACCGAAACCGGAATAGCCACCGGCGTACAGCATTTTGCCGCCGTGGTAATGCTGGTAGTGCACCGCCATACGGGTGGTCAGAGCAATCGGGCCACTCCAGGCGTGACTGAATTTAATCCCGCGCAGTGACGGGAAGGTGCGGTAAAAATTGTCGATCAAGCGCACATAGGGTTCTGGGGCCTTGTCGTCTTCCGGGTCGGTGTTGTTGCCGAAGAAGTAGTCCAGGCGACCGCCGAACAGGATGCGGTTATCCGCGGTCAGGCGCATGTAATTCAATTGGGTGCGGGTATCGTAAATTCCCTGACGGTTTTGCCAGCCGATACTCGTCAGCTGCTCGTCGCTCAACGGCTCGGTTACCACGATGCGATCTCGGATGGCGGCAACCCGGTTGCGGATTTTTTTGTTGCCGGAAGCAAACGCATTGGTCGCGAGCAACACCTTGTTCGCCTGCACACGGCCTTTCGGTGTTTTTATCAGCACGCCTTTTCTGTTTTTCGTATTGCTGAGCATGGGCGTGTTTTCGTAAATCTGTACGCCCAGCTCCATTGCCACTTTTTTCAGGCCCCAGGCGAGTTTCGCCGGGTGCACGGTGCCGCTGCGTTTTTTCGACCACAGGCCGCCATTGAACAACGGCGACTTCACTTCCTGCTGGACAGCGTCTTTGTCCAATAGGTGTGCATCGTGGCCATAGTGGCGGTACAGCTCGTATTCCTTTTCGATATCGTCGATGCCCTCGTCACCGACGGCAACGGTGAGTTCACCGCCCCATTCCAGGTCGCACTCGATACCGTAGCGCTCGATGGTTTCGCGAAAGCCGTCGAGGTTTTCCTTGCCCAATTGCTCCAGGGTATCCATATCTTCGGGAAACAGGCGCTGCGCATTGGCCAGCCCGTGCATCACCGAAGTGGACAGGATCGCTGCCGGGCGTCCGGAGGCACCGATGGCGATGCTGTTGGCTTCAATCAGCACAACGTCGCGTTCGGGATTCGCTTCCTTGGCCTGAACCGCGGCCCAGAGGCCGGTAAAGCCACCGCCGACAATCAACAGGTCGCAGTCCAGCGGGCGCTGCAGCGCGGGCTCGTCACCCGGGCGCTGCGGCGCATCCAGCCAGTAGGGAAAGAAGGTCGTTTTTTGTAGTGCGTCCAGGGCGTCGGCCCTGGTCTGTGGGTCACACATAATTACCTCTTCATCATCGCGTTATCGCCGGCGCGTAATTAGAAAATGTTGTAGCGAACCGATACCCCGAAGGTGGTCGGCGCCTGGCGATAGTAGGAACGGCCAGCAAAGCTGGAGAAGGCATAAGTCTCCGCGCTACTGTCCTCAATGTTTTTGATCCAACCGCTGACTTCCCAGCGCTCGTCGGCATCGCTCAGCGAGGCTTCCGCATCCCAGGAATGCACCGGTCCGGACAGGGCGTTGGCGTCCGCCAGCTGCGCGGTCATCTCATCGCTGTAGGTGTAGCTGGTCTGCAGGCGCAGGTTGTAGTCCGCGAGCGGCAGGTCGTAGGCCAGCAGGCTGTTGTAGCTCCACTCCGGTGCCTGCGACAGGGAGGCGCCGGCGGGCAGCGGTGCGGCCAAGGCATCCACGAACAGCTGGTTCACGCCGTCGGCGTTGTCGTTCACCGCGGGGTCGGCGGCAATGCCGCGCATGTCCACAGTGCTCGGCGCTTTGGTGACTTCGCTATCCAGGTAGGCGACACCAGCCATCACGGTCAGGTTGTCAGTGGGAAGCCAGTGCAGGTCGAGCTCGAAGCCGTTGGTTTTGGATTCCGGTACGTTGACCAGGGTGGTGTCCGCCACCGGGAATTCCAGGTAGTTACTGAAGTCGTCGACGATGATGGTCACCAGGGACTGGCGATCGGTGTAGTCGAGGCTGAACAGGGCACCGTTCAACTGCAGCGAGGCATCGAACAGGGTGGCCTTAAAGCCCATCTCATAGGACAGAACTTTTTCCGGCTCCACATAGGCCCAGCTGGCATCGTCGAGAATCGCCGCGCCGTAATAGGCACCGGCCTTGTAACTGTTGGACACGTTGGCGTAGAGCAGCAGGTCGTCGTGCAGCTGCCAGTCGAGACCCAGCTTGCCGGTCACCGCGTTTTCGCTGCTGCTGTCGTTCAGCTCGGCGATGGTGTCGTTGAACGAGTAGATATCGTCGTGGTTGGTGGAAATACCGTCGAAGGTGCGGTCGTCCGCGCTGTAGCGGATACCGGCGATCAGGTTGAATGCATCACCCAGTGCGGTTTCGGTGTGCAGGTAGGCCCCCCAGGATTGGGTCACCTGCTCGTATTCTGCGGTCAGCAGATCCCAGCCCTGAACGGAAACATCCGCGGGGTCGAGCACAAAGGTGCTGGCTACAGAATCGGTGACGAAGAAGGAATCGTCGAACACATCGCGCACGTTTACCGTGTCCTCGGAAATGTTCACTCCGGCCACCCAGTTGGTCGCGCCGTCGCCGTTGCTGACAACGCGGAATTCCTGTGACCACTGGCTGATCTCGTTGTCCTGATACAGGTCGAGAATCGCCGCAGAGGAGCCGCCGTAGTTATCCACTACCTTGCGGTCGTAAGCGTCGATCGCACTGATGGAAATGACATCAAAGGTCTCGAAGCCGTAACTCAGGTTGAGGGACGCACCGTGACCGGACTCATCCCGAGCCACCTTCAGGTCGCCGACGCTGACGATGGACGCATCGTCGCTGCTGTTGAGTACATCAAACGAGGGATCGCCAAAGGCGTCACCGAGCCCGCTGACCTGCGGTGAAACCGGGGTGGACTTGTCGGAACTGAAGTAAACCTTGACCAGCGCCTCGCCGTTGTCCGCAAACGGGAAGGACACCTGGCCGCGGCCCGCAGAACGGTCGACACTGCCGAACTCGCGTCCGGTCTGCGGATCTTCCTGCCAGCCGTCGGCCTTGGACATATTCAGGCTCAGGCGACCCAGTACTTCGCCACTGATCTCACCGCTGACCACGCCGGTCATTTCCCGGGCGCCGAAGTTACCGATACCCGCATCCACAAAGGCTTCGAATTCGCTGGTGGGCTTGGCGCTAATGAAATTGATCGCACCGCCGGTGGTGTTCTTGCCGTAGAGGGTGCCCTGGGGACCCTTCAACACTTCCACCCGCTCGATATCAAACAGCTGGCCGCCGAGAAAAGACGGGTTGCTGGCAAACACTTCGTCGGTGTAAATGCCGACGCCGCTGCTGTTGTTGGGGCTGAAATCGTCGAGGCCGATACCGCGGATGGCGAATACCGGGGTGCCGCCGGAGGTGCTGTTGACGGTGACCAGGCCAGGCGTGTGCGCGCCCAGGTCGACGGCACTGTCGATACCCAAGTTTTGCATCATTTCGCCGCTGAAGGCATTGGCGGATACGCCGATGTCATTCACGGACTGTTCGCGCTTCTGCGCGGTGACCGCGACTTCTTCGATCTGGTTGGCGAAGGCGATTGGGGACACACCCACTGCAGACAGCAAGACGCCGGTGACGGCAACCGCGAGTGCGTTTTTGCTAAAGCGCCGGCTGGCACTACCCATTGATTCCATGTCGATCTCCCTGAGGCTCTGTTATCTGTCTTATGTTGAGGGAGACTATAAAAACCGAATCAAAATTCAGGTATCACCCCAACGGGTGAGAAAACCGAATTTTTCTTCAGCTTTAACAACAAACACGAAAACCCGCAGGAAGCAGGTTAATTCAGCGATACTTTTTTACGAGTTGAGCTTGCTGTGAAGGTATCGATACCGGGAGTTGCTTTGTGAGACCGTCTGCGGCCTGGACGGCCGCAGCCGAGCCCCCA